>QHRX01000111.1 GCA_003221455.1 Candidatus Rokuibacteriota bacterium | reverse complement strand
GTTCCGCGGAATCCGCGCGGCCCTCGTGCACGACGACGTGACCGCGCGCCAGAGTCGGGCCGACGACGATGCCAACGTGCTCTGCCTCGGCGCGCAGGTCCTCGACGCCGACAAGGCCGTCGCGCTCACCCGCACCTTCCTGGCGACTCCGTTCTCGAACGACGAGCGTCATGTGCGGCGAGTCGCGAAGATCATCGACCTCGAGGGCGGGATCCTGTCGCGGGCCGAGCGGGGAAAGCCGGGTGCGGCCCCGGCCCGGGCGCCGGACGCCGTCCCCGAGGGCGTCAGGCCCGCCGCCGCCCCTGCCCCTGCCCCCGCCCTCGCGCCGCCGCGGCCTGCACCGGCCGCGCCACCCGAGCCTCGGCGGGCCGCCGAGGCCCCGCGGGCGCCGAGTCCGCCCGCCGAAGCGCCGCGCCCGACGGCGCGGCCGGCCGCGACGACGCCGGTCGGGGCCAAGGTCGCCCGACCGCCCGAGCCCCCGCCGAGATCGCGCCCCGAGCGCGCCCCGGCGACGCCGCGGTCGGAGCTCGAGGAGGCAGTGCGAGCCGCGGCGGCGGCCGTGGGGGAGCCGGAGGCGCCGACGGCCCCGGAGGGGGTCATCGCGCTCGACCCCGGGCCCCGCGACGACCCGAGGCCCCGTGGCGACCCCAGGCCGCGCGGCGAGACCGGGCCGCGCGGCGACACCAGGCCCCGCGGCGACGCCGGGCCGCGCGGCGACGCGACCGCGCAGGCGCCCGTCCAGGCGGCGCTCAAGCAGCTCGAGACGCTCGAGTTCGCCGACCGGCTCTGGGTAAAGGACGCGAGCCTCTGGAGCGACGAGAGCGAGGTGCAGGCCTCGATCAAGAACCGGCTCGGCTGGCTCACCTCCCCGACGCTGATGCGCGAGTACGCGGCCGACCTGAAGTCATTCGCGACGGAGATCCGCCGCCTTGGCTTCTCGAACATCCTGCTGCTCGGCATGGGGGGGTCGAGCCTGGCGCCCGAGGTGATGAACCGCACCTTCGGGTCCAAGATGGGGTTCCCCGACCTGACGGTGCTCGACTCCACGGATCCGCTCGCGGTCAAGAACACGCTCGCCCGCCTCCAGCTCTCGCGGACCCTCTTCATCGTGTCGTCGAAGTCCGGCACGACGGCCGAGGTCCTGGCGTTCTACAAGTTCTTCCGGGCCCAGGTCGAGGCGGGCAAGCCGCCGAAGCCCGGCCAGAACTTCATCGCGATCACCGACCCCGGCAGCCCGCTCGAGAAGCTCGCCAAGGACGCCGGCTTCCGCCGGACATTTCTGAACCACCCGAGCATCGGCGGTCGCTTCTCCGCGCTGTCGTTCGTCGGCCTCGTGCCGGCCGCGCTGATCGGCGTCGACATCGACCGGCTGCTCGAGCGGGCAAGCGAGATGGTAGAAGCCTGCGCCGACTCGGTGCCGGTCCGCGAGAATCCGGCGCTCACGCTCGGCGCGCTCCTCGGCGGCTTCGCGCTCCGTGGCCGCGACAAGGTCACGTTCGTCATCTCCGAGAAGATCGCGACCCTCGGCGAATGGCTCGAGCAGCTCCTCGCCGAGTCGACCGGCAAGGACGACAAGGGGCTCGTCCCGGTCGACCGGGAGCCGCTCGGGGCCCCCGCCGCGTACGGGGAGGACCGCCTCTTCGTCGCGATCCAGCTCAAGGACGACGCGCCGCTCCCCGCGCTCGACGCCATCGAGGCCGCCGGCCACCCCGTCTACCGCCTGACGCTCAAGGACCCGTACGACCTCGGCGCCGAGTTCTTCCGGTGGGAGCTCGGCACGGTCGCGGCGGGCGCGCTCCTCGGCGTCAACCCGTTCGACGAGCCGAACGTCCTCGAGGCCAAAGAAGCCACCCAGGCGATGCTGGCGGCCTACAAGAAGTCCAAGCGCCTGCCCGACTGGACGGTCGATCGAGAGGAGGACGGCATCCTGCTCCTGACCAACCAGGACCAGAAGCCCGCGTCCGTCACGGAGGGCCTCGGCGAGTTCCTCGGGCAGGCGCGGCCGGACGACTACGTGGCGCTGCTCGCGTACCTCACGCCCGATCTCGACACGACCGGAGCGCTGCAGACGCTCCGGGTCGCCCTCCGGGACCGCCTCCGGGTGGCGACGACGGCCGCCTATGGACCGCGCTACCTCCACTCCACCGGACAGCTCCACAAAGGAGGCCCCCCGAAGGTTCTTGCCATCCAGCTCACCGGCGACGACCGGGAGGACATCGCGATTCCGGGCGAAGGCTACGGCTTCTCGGTGCTGAAGGCGGCCCAGGCCATCGGCGATCTCGAGACGCTGCGCAAGGCGAACCGCCGGGTCATCCGCCTCCACCTCGGCGGCCGCGCCGAGGCCGCGATCGAGAAGGTCGCCGGCATGGTCAAGCGAGCGAGCAAGTAATGCAGCTCGGCTTCGTCGGGCTCGGGCGGATGGGGAGTAACATGGTGACGCGCCTGCTCCAGGGCGGCCACTCGGTCGTCGTCTGGGACGTCAACGCCGACGCCGTCCGCGCGGTCGCCGCCGCGGGGGCCCGGGGCGCGGCCTCGCTCGCGGAGCTCGCGGGGGCGCTCGCTCCGCCGCGCGCGGTGTGGGTCATGGTGCCCGCCGGCGAGCCGACCGAGAAGACGGTCCGAGAGCTGACGGGCCTGCTCGCGGCGGGCGACACGATCGTGGACGGTGGGAACAGCTACTATAAGGACGACGTCCGGCGCGCAGCCGAGCTCGCCCCCCGCGGCCTCTTCTACGTGGACGCGGGGACGAGCGGAGGGATCTGGGGGCTCCGGCTCGGCTACTGCCTCATGGTCGGCGGGCCGGCGCCGGCCGTCACCCGGCTCGAGCCCGTGTTCCGGACGCTCGCGCCCGCCGACGGCTACCTCCACGTCGGGCAGAGCGGGGCGGGGCACTACGTGAAGATGATCCACAACGGCATCGAGTACGCGATGATGCAGTCCTACGCGGAGGGCTTCGAGCTCATGCGGGAGTCGCCGTACGCGCTCGACCTGCCCCGCGTCGCGGCGCTCTGGAACCACGGCAGCGTCGTCCGGTCGTGGCTGCTCGAGCTGGCGGCCGACGCGCTCGCCGAGGACCCGCACCTCGAGTCCGTGAAGGCGTACGTCGAGGACTCGGGCGAGGGCCGGTGGACCGTCGAGGACGCCGTCGAGAAGGCGGTCCCCGCTCCCGCCATCACCGCCGCGCTCTACGCCCGCTTCCGGTCGCGCCGCGACAACTCCTTTGCCGATCGCCTCCTGGCCGCGCTCCGTCACAAGTTCGGAGGTCACGCCGTCCGTCGTGGATGACCGGTTCACGCTGGTGATCTTCGGGGCCACCGGAGATCTGACAAAGCGCAAGCTCCTCCCCGCGCTCTGGAGCCTCTACCAGGGGCGGACCCTCCCGGAGCCGTTCAGCATCCTCGCGGTGGCCCGCGGGGAGATGACGAGCGAGACCTTCCGCGGGCGGATGCGCGAGGCGGTCGCCGCCTTCGCCCGGATCCAGCCGCCCTCGGAGGCCGTCTGGGAGCGGTTCGCGTCCTGCCTCTCCTACTGCGCGGGTGACCCCAAGGATCCCGCCCTCTATCCGCGTCTGGGCAAGGCCCTCGAGGGACACCCGAACCGGCTCTTCTATTGCGCGACGCCGCCGAGCCTCTACGCGACGATCGTGACCAACCTGGGCGGATCGGGGCTCGCGCGGGGCCGCGACGGCTTCACGCGGATCATCATCGAGAAGCCGTTCGGCCGCGACCTGGAGAGCGCCCAGGAGCTGAACGGGCTGATCGCGGGGGTGTTCCGCGAGCGGCAGGTCTACCGGATTGACCACTATCTCGGCAAGGAGACCGTCCAGAACATCCTGGTCTTGCGCTTCGCCAACGGCATCTTCGAGCCGCTGTGGAACCGCGAGCACGTCGACCACGTGCAGATCACGGTGGGCGAGTCGATCGGCGTGGAGTCGCGCGGGCCGTATTACGAGGAGGCGGGCGCGCTGCGCGACATGGTGCAGAACCACATGCTCCAGCTCCTGTGCCTCATCGCGATGGAGCCGCCGGTGACCTTCGACGCCGACCCCGTGCGCGACGAAAAGAACAAGGTCATGCGGGCGCTCAAGCCGATCGAGCCCGACGCGGTGGACGACTCCGCCGTGCGCGGCCAGTACGGCCCGGGCTACGTCGGCGGCCAGCGCGTCGCCGGCTACCGGGACGAGCCGGGGGTCCGGCCGGACTCGACGACCGAGACCTACGCGGCGCTCAAGCTCTTCGTCCAGAACTGGCGCTGGGCCGGAGTGCCGTTCTACCTGCGCACGGGCAAGCGACTCGCGAAGCGCGTGAGCGAGATCGCGATCCAGTTCAAGCGCACGCCCCACCTGATCTTCCGCCGCGACGCCGAGGGCGTCGATCCCAACGTCCTCGTGCTCCGCATCCAGCCGGACGAGGGCATGTCGCTCACCGTCGAGGCGAAGACCCCGGGGCCCGATCTCCGGCTCCGGCCCGTGACCATGGACTTCCGCTACGGGGCCGTCTTCGGCGGCGAGCCGCCCGAGGCCTACGAGCGGCTGCTGCTCGACGCGATCAACGGCGACCCGACGCTCTACGCGCGCGGCGACTGGGTCGAACACGCCTGGGCGGCGCTGGAACCGGTGCTGCGTCGCTGGGGCAGCGACCCTCCCCCGAAGTTCCCGAACTACGAGGCGGGCAGCTGGGGCCCCCCCGAGGCCGACGCCTTCCTCGAGCGCGACGGGCGGAAGTGGCGAAGGCTCTAGGCGGGGTCGCCATTGTCGAGACGCCGGCCGCCCTCGCCGCGGAGGCGACGGAGCTCTTCGTCCGGTCCGCGGCCGAGGCGATCGGCGACCGGGGCCGCTTCGCGGTGGCGCTGGCCGGCGGCGCGACCCCGCGCGGGCTCTACACGACGCTCGCGGGCGAGCCGGCGCGGGCGCGCGTCGACTGGCGCCGGACGTGGGTCTTCTTTGGTGACGAGCGCTGTGTGCCGCCGACCGACCCCGAGTCGAACTACCGGATGGCCTGGGAGACGCTCCTCGGCAAGGTGCCGGTGCCGTCGGGTCAGATCTTCCGGATCGCGGGAGAGGCGACGGACGCGGCGCGGGCCGCGGCGGACTACGAGGCGACGCTCCGGGCGGTCCTCGAGCCGGGCGCCGGGCGCTGCGACCTGATTCTGCTCGGCATGGGCCTGGACGGCCACGTCGCCTCGCTGTTCCCGGGTTCGCCCGTCCTCGAGGAGCGGGACCGGCTCGTGGCCGCCGTGGAGACGCGGGCGGCGGTCGTGTCGCGCCGCATCACGCTGACCCTGCCCGCGATCAACGCCGCCCGCCGCGTCCTCTTCTTGATCGCCGGCGCCGAGAAGGCCCGCGCGGTGGCGGCCGCGCTCCGCGACCCCGCCTCGCCCTTGCCCGCCGCGCGGGTACACCCGCGGGACGGTGTCCTGACCTGGCTCCTCGACCGGGCGGCGGCGGCCGCGCTCGAGCGCCCCGCGACTACTTAATCGCGACGGCCCGGACCTGGGCGAGGTCCGTGATTCCCTGCAGCGACTTCACGATGCCGTCCTGGACGAGCGTCGTCATGCCGTCGGCCTTGGCGCGCGCGAGGATCTCCGCGACCCGAGCGCGGGTCTGGATCAGCCGCTTCACTTCGTCCGAGGCGATGAGGAGCTCGTGGATGCCGGCGCGCCCGCGGTACCCGGTGTTGTTGCAGTGGCCGCAGCCCCGGCCACGCCAGAGCACGAACCGGTCGTCGTTGGGCACGCCGAGCCGCTCGAACTCCTCCCGGCCGTAGGCCTCGGCCAGGTCGTTGTAGGCCTCGGGGGGCGGGTGGTAGCTCGCCTTGCACTCGGCGCAGAGGCACTTGACGAGTCGCTGGGCGATGATGCCGAGCATCGCGTCGGCGCACGTGAAGGGGTCGACCCCCAGGTCGAGCAGGCGCACGATCGTCTCCGGCGCGCTGTTCGTGTGGAGGGTCGAGAGCACGAGGTGGCCGGTGAGCGAGGCCTCGATGCCGATGGCGGCGGTCTCCTGGTCCCGCATCTCGCCCACCATAATGACGTCGGGATCGGCCCGGAGGAAGGCGCGCAGGGCCGCCGCGAACGTGAAGCCGATCTTGGGCTGGACCTGGACCTGCCGGAGCCCTTCCTGCGTGATCTCCACCGGGTCCTCGGCCGTCCAGATCTTCCGCGCGGGCTTGTTGAGGAGATCGAGCAGCGCGTGGAGCGTCGTCGTCTTGCCCGATCCCGTGGGCCCCACGCAGAGGATGAGCCCGTAGGGCCGGCTGGCGATCGTCCTCAGCTCCGTCTGGTTCCGCTCCGTCATCCCGAGGCTCTCGAGGCGGAACGTCGCGTTGGGCGCGAGCACCCGGAGGACCATGTCCTCGTTGCCGCCGGCCGTCGGGATCGTCGCCACCCGCAGCTCCACTTCCCGATCCCCGACCTGGACGCGGATCTTCCCGTCCTGCGGCTTGCGCCGCTCCGCGATGTCGAGCTGGGCCATGATCTTGAGCCGGGCGACGAGGGCGGCCCGGATGGAGGAGGGCACGCGTTCGTACTCGAAGCAGTCGCCGTCGACACGGAAGCGGATCAGCGTCTCCTTCTTCGCCCCCCGGGGTTCGACGTGGATGTCGGACACTCCCTTGCGCCAGGCGTCGAGGATCATCCGGTTGACGAAGCGAACGACCGAGCTGTCGTTGGCCTCCACCTCGAGGTGCGGCGTGTCCACGGCGGCGACCGCGTGGTCGGCGCGGAGGTCGCTCAGGATGGCGGCGATGCCGGCCCCCGGCTCCGCCTCGACCAGCCTCGCGATGAACTTCAGGATGTCCCCCGACAGCCCGACGGCGAACCGGACCTGGTCGCGGGGCAGCAGCACCCGGATACTGTCGACCTTCCGCAGGTCGCGCGGATTGTCGATGAGGACCAGCATGCCGGCGGCGTCGCGCCGCAGCGGCACCCAGGTGTGCTTGCGCAGGAAGTCGAGCTTCAGGTCCTTCACGAGCTCGGGATCGATGCTCGTGCGGGACTCGAACTCTACGAAGGGGACCTGGAAGAAGTCGGCGAGGGCGGCGCCGAGGTCGGCCTTCCTCACCCCATACTCCTCCATCAGGATCGTCTCGACGTCGCCGCCGCTGACCCGCGCCTTGCGCACGGCGGCGGCGACCTCGTCCTGCGTGACACAGCCTTGCGCGATGAGATAGTCGAACCTGCCGAACCCGGGGAGCCGCTTCGAGGCCGCGTCTTCGTCCGCGGCGACCGGGGCACCCGGCTTCCGGCCCGAGGGGTCGGAAGACACCTCCGCGGGCGACGGGCCCTGGGCCGGCTCGCCGTCCGGCTCGATCGAGCTCGGCGCGCACGCCGGATCCGGGGCCGTGCCCGGCGCGACCTCGTGGGGCGCCAATTCCAGATCCGTCTGCCACCTGCGCATCGTCATGAGTCGCCGTCCCACAGGCACGCCCTCCCTTGGCCCACCGGGCGCCCGAGTAATCGCAAGAGGAATGCCAGTCAGTCGGGGAGCACGTGCCAACTGTAAATAGCCGAACACATTGGGCAGAAGTCATCTTGGCATGTGGAGCTCGAGACGGGATGGCACCCTCGTTGGCACGAGATGTCACCCTTGCACGCGCGTGTCAGGAGGTGCGGGTGACTCAGTCCGCGGCGCCCCCAGCGAGCCGCCGGAGCAATCGGCTCTCGCCGAAAAACCGAAGGAAAGCCGCCGCCGGCGGGAGCGAGCGCGCCTCGAGTGAATCACACGGACGCGGCGCTGGATCGCGAGCCCTCGAGCGCCGGCGGTCCGGCGATCAGCCGAGGAGGACCCGGCCGAGCTCGACGAACGAGCGGACGGTCAGGTCGGGCTCGTCGGACGCGGGGCCACCGGCAGGCGCGTAGAGGACCGTCTGCATCCCGACGCGCCGCGCGCCCCGGATGTCCGCCTCGAGGCTGTCGCCGACCATCACCGCCTGGGCGGGGGCGAGGCCGAGCCGGGCGAGCACGACCCGGAACAGCGGCGGTTCCGGCTTGCCCGCGATCTCCGGCCGGCGGCCGCCGGCGATCGCCACCGCCTCCACGATCGCGCCGCACCCCGGGAGGAAGTCGCCGCCCTCGATCGGCAGCCGCGGATCGACGTTCGGCGTGACGAGCCCGGCGCCGGCCGCGACCGCGCGCGCCGCCGCCGTGAGCCGCGCGTACGAGAGATCGAAGTCGTTGCCGACCGCCACGACCGTCGCCTCCCGGTAGCGCTCGACGGGGAGCACCTCGTGCCCGGCCGCGCGGACGACCGCGGACATTTCGTCGGCCCCGATCACGAGCACGCGCGAGCGCCCGTGGCGCTCGCGGATGAACTCCCCGAAGATTTCGAGCGGCGTCAGGACGCGCTCGGGGTCGGCCTCGATGCCGAGCGCCGCGAGCCGAGCGTGGATGTCCTGCGCCGTCGCGCGCGAGTTGTTCGTGAGGAAGGCGACCCCCCGCGCGCGCCGCGAGAGCTCGGCGATCAGCTCGGCGGCGCCCGGCGCCAGCTCGGCGCCGGTCCAGACGCAGCCGTCGAGGTCGAAGACGACGCCGCGCGCCTGGGCCAGGCTCACGCCGCCGGGCTCTCGGCGAGGGCGGCGAGCAGCACCGGCCCGAACTCCTGGACCCGCCACCGGCGGAGCCCCTCGACCGCCGCGAGGGCCGCGAGGTCCGCCGGGGCCGCCTCCGCGAGACGCTCGATGAGACGCCCGGGGAGGAGCACGCCGGGATCGAGGGCGAGGCGCTCCGCCGCCGCCGCGCGCCAGGCGCGGAGGGCCTGGACTCGGCGGCGCACCGCGGCGGAGACGGCC
>QHRX01000336.1:1561-2086 GCA_003221455.1 Candidatus Rokuibacteriota bacterium | reverse complement strand
GTCGGCGATCTCGATCAGGTGCGAGGCCACGTCGGGTTCTTGCCGACAAACGCTGAGGATCAGGCGACCTGTCCCGCGCGCATTCACGGAGACGGCGCCGTCACCGAGGAGGTATCCGATAAACTCTCCAAGCCCCTCCGTCGCCGTCTCGGGGAGACGAACGGGTGTCGCGTTGGGGTGGGGCCGGAACTCGAACGCGGGGAATCGAAGGTCCTCGACAGGCAAATACGTCCTTTTCTGAAGAGCTACCCAATCGCCGACTTTGATGTCTTCGATGGCCTTCCAGGCGTAGTGTCCGTCTTCGCCGATGACACGGAGTCGATGCTCGAGGGAGGCGCGCACCGTGTACCCATGGCGAGTACGGATGCGTCGCACCGGCACCACCCCGTGGACGTAGAACTCGTCGGATTCTCTGGGCCCATCGTCTGTCGCCACGCGGAGAGGGGCGTCGTGGGGCTGCCACGTGTCGGGTGAAGCTGAGGCGGGTCCCAGAGCCCGGATCTCGACGATCCCGCGATCAGTCGA
>QHRX01000336.1:0-1544 GCA_003221455.1 Candidatus Rokuibacteriota bacterium | reverse complement strand
AGGACACGGGTCCAGACGCTCGACCGCCCGTCGACGCGACCACGTCGTCCTTCGGGCGGAGCCGCGAGAAGGCGAAGCCGGTGTTGTGAACGAACGCCATGCCATGAGCGCCCGCGGCGTAGGTGTTCCACCCCTCGACCGACAGGTCGCAGAAGGGTTTCGGCTGCCGCGCGCGGCGGACGGTCGCGATTTCGAGGCCTGAGGTCGCGACGCGTTGCAACAGTCGCCCCAGCTCCGGGTCTCGCGACCCTACGGATTCGGCGATCGCCAGCAGGTCGTCACGGCGACACCGCCGATTCGGATTGCACGACCAGCGATTCAGTTCCGCGCTGGACGGGCCCCACCCACGACGCCGTGAGCCGACGAGGCCGAGCGCCCTCAGGCGATCCCGCCACGGACGGAACGCCAGGCGTAGCGCCGTCTCCTTCCGACTCCTCGAGACCAGCCGGACGAGTTTATGCGCGCTCGCGAGATGGGGCGCGATGTGGACGCGAAGGTCGTTCACCTGCGGGAGCGTGCAAAGCTGAACAGCGTACAGCACCCGCTTGCCCTTGCCGTGGGGCGGCTTCACCGTGAGTGAGGGCCGATAGCCGAGGAGGGCCATCAACCCCGCGAGGTCCTCCGCCATCTCTTGGCTCACGGTGGAATAGGAGGGGCTCCCGTCGACGGCGACGTGGCCATCGCTGTCGATGAGGCCGCCGATGAAGGAGCGGATCACGGACAGCGGCGACTTGGCGATGGCCTCGGGAATGCGAATCCGCGCGTCCTTGGCGCCGATCTTCTCGAGTCCGCAGGCCTCGAGCATGTCGAGCACGAAGCGCTGAGTCAGCGTCGCCACACTGAGGAGTCCTCGGCCATCTCGCTGGATCCCGACATTGATGCCGCGCTCGGCCAGGACCCTGCGCACCTTGTCAAGCACATCGCGCTCGCCCGAGAACCAGCGGAGCCGGTACTGACGGAGCGCGGGAACGTACCCGAACGACCCGTCACCGAGGGTGAACCCCACGAGCCACCCGATGGATTCGTCGATGACGAGGCTCCCCGCCCCCTGGCAGGTGGCGTAGGGCCAGTAGGCGTCAGGACGCGCAGGACCCAGGATGACGTCGCCCGAGGTGAGCTGGTCCGCGCGCACCGCGACGAGGCCCTCTGCCTTCACGACCATGAAGGGGTGCCATGCGCTCCCTGCTGCTCGGCCGGGACATCGAATCGCCAGACCTGGGTCACGCGGCGAAGCCCTGTCTCACCCGTCCGGGGGTCCATCGAGACCGTAGAGATGTTTAGGTCACGCACGTCGAAGGCAACGCCCCCGCCGTTTGGCTCGCCGGGCCTGCCGTCAGCGGTTGCCCGATTTACGAGGACCTCGATGGGCTCCAGGCCGCAGAAGGTCGTCCAGATTCGCGTATCTCCTGCGATACACCCCCCTCCGCTCTTGTGGATGATTGCCGCGTCCTTCACGGCATCGAAGATCTCTTCCATCGAGTCGCCGACAGGCAGCACGTAGCAGGCCGAGTACTGGAGGCCATTGTTCTTGCCGGCGTTCATGA
>QHRX01000005.1 GCA_003221455.1 Candidatus Rokuibacteriota bacterium | reverse complement strand
CGCAATTGCCAAGGCGCGCGGCCTCAAGACAATCAACTTCGTTCGCCGCCCCGAGCTTGTTCCTGAGCTGCAAGCCGTCGGCGGCGACCTCGTGATCGTCGATCAGAGTGGGGCGCTCAACAAAATTCGGGCGACGATCGGCGACGCCCGCGTGCCGCTCGGCATTGACGGGGTCGCAGGCAAAGCCGCCGCAACCATAGCCGGCGTTCTCAGCCAATCCGGGACGCTCGTCGTCTATGCTCTGATGAGCGGCGAGCCAGTCACTATCGCCCCGCTCGACCTGATCGCCAAGCGTGTCCTCGTCAAGGGCTTCTTCCTCAACCATCCTGATGTCGAGTTGAAAATACCGGGCGCGCTGCGCGAGACGGCGCCGCTCGTCGCTTCAGGCGCGATTCGAGTGCCTATCGCAGCGACCTATCCGCTTACCGCCTTCCGCGAAGCCGTCGCCCACGTTCAGCGGGGCGGCAAGGTGATGTTTGACGTCGATGGAGCCAGCGAGTCCAGGTCAGGGTAGCTTGTCGAAAAAGAGATAAACGGCGGCAATCCGGCCGTCCCGGACAACGATGAAATCAGTCCCGGCGTAAGCTGGCGCCTCACCAGGACGGCCCGAAGCCCATTGGATCCGCCCGCCATTGCCACCGCCGCTCCGGAGCGAGACACGGCCCAACGGCGCGGTTGCTGGCGATCGTCTTGAGGTTGGCAGCGAGCCCGCCGCTTTGCCGTGCGGCCAGCCTCGAGAATCGCGCCGAGCAGCAGGTCGGACGGCTGGTGATCGAGCCCGGCTACGGCCACGAGCCCGCAGGTTCGTCACTTATTATAGTGGATGCGAATCCCCTGCTCGAGCGTGTGGGCCGGGTCCGATTTGAGTCCAGCGTCACGACGGCGCGCGCCGTCGCGCGAACGTCGGCTCGGCGGACGGGTCCGACGGACCGGCTGTCCCACCCCTCCGGTCTCCCTGTGCTGAACAGCCACACCTCGTCCGCCGCGACCCGATGCTGGCCCCAGGGCGCATGGGAGAGCGGGTGGTGGTGGAAATCGTGTCTCCGTTTCACTGGAACGGAGATTGGAATTTTGACCTCAGCGCCTTGCGATCTTCTTCCCTGATCGCTGGATCGTGCCAGATCAGGCGTTGCATGCGGATCTCTCTAGACCATCCGGAAGTCTGCGAAGCATGCTGTTCCCACGTCTCGACCGCGTCCGGGGGGCGGGGTGCCTCATGATCGACCCGGCCATAGTGCTTGGAGGACCCCGTCTTCCAACCTCTCGGTGTCAGGTGGTACTCCTGGTCCCAGTCGTCACATGACATGGGATTCCTCCGTGCTAGATCCCTGCGAGTTTCGCGATTTCCGACAGCTGCCAAATGTGGTCACTCACGCCCGCTTCCGTGGCCTAGCAAGCTCGTTCCCACATGGGCCGTCGGGCGGCGAGACGGCTTTGCGGCCCCGGCGCCCATCCGGGACTTGGCCCACCGGCTCTCCTCGCGCGTCCAGCTCACGACGGACGGTCACAAGGTCTACCTCGAGGCTGTGGAGGGCGCCAACGGGGCTCAGAGTTGGACTACGCGAGGTTTGGTCAAGCTGTGCGAGGGGGACTCGGGCCAGCGCCAGCCGGAGGCCCGTTACCGTCCCGCTCAGCGCCTCGGGACGCGGCGGGTCCGCATCGCTGGCGATCCCGATCCGCACCACCTCTCGACCAGCTTCGCGGAGCGTCAGAACCTCAGCGTGCGAATGGGGATGAGAAGATTCACGGGCTTGACCCGCGAGGTCGCTCAGGAGCACGGCGGGGGCGCTCCGGCCAGCGCCAACTCGGCGGAACCGACCGCGGTGACCTTGGCGCCGTACTGCGTGAGGATATCGGTCACGACCTCTCGCACAACAGGCGCGTCGTCGACGACCAGCACCCCGGCGCCATCGAGACGAGGACCGTCATTAACCCGCACTCCGGGACCCGTCATGTCTCACCCCCGTACGTCCCGAAATAGAATCTACCGGCGCCGACCACGCGAAGTCTGGTCAAAATTGACCACCGCGACGAGACGAGCACCAGAAGGGAAGGAGCAACCGAACGCGAGCGGCGGTCAGTCGTGCAGCACGACGTGGAGCAGCGAGCTGTGGACCTCCAGCCCGCCGTCATACTCGATGAAGCCCAGCTTCCGGAACTTGTTCATAAAGAAGCTGACGCGCGAGCGGGTCGTGCCGACCATCTCCGCCAGCGTTTCCTGGCTGACCTTCGGCACGACGGGTTCCGGCCGCCCTTCCTTGCCGAAGTTGGCCAGCAACAGGAGAATCCTCGCCAGGCGCTTTTCGCTGGAGTTGAAGAGCTGATCCACGAGGTCTTCCTCGATCCGGATGTTCCGCGACAGCAGGTACGTGGTGAACCTCTCCGCGAACTCGGTGTCCTCGTGAAGCGCCCGGATCATCGTCTGTTTCGGCAGCGGGATGATCGCGCTGTCCGTGATCGCGATCGCCGTGGCCATCCGGAGCGGCTGGCCGGCGAGGCACCCCTCGCCGAAGAAGCTCCCAGGTCCGAGGATTCCGATGACCGCCTGCTTCCCCTGTCGAGAGAGGACCGTCAGCTTGACCTTCCCTCGGTCGACGAAGAAGACGACGTCCGCACGATCACCTTGCGAGAAGATCGTCTGGTTCTTCCGCCAGTCCCTGGTCGTTCTTCCCGCGCCGACCGTTGCCAGCAACGCCCTGGGGTCGAGCGCCGATTTCGCCTTTCGCTTCATCGTGGTTCTCTACTTAAGAGCCCTAGCTTCCGTTTTGCCAACGATGGCTATCGCCTGGTTGGTGGCTTCCAGCACCTCGAAGCCGTGCTTCCGGAAATGCTCGTGGACGCGAACGCCCGGCGCGCGGGCCCCCAGCCAACGATGTCCCCACTCCTCCAGTTTGACCTTGCTGATGCCGTTTTTGCCCCCTTTTTGCGCCGTGACATGCGGATCGCTTCTACGTCGCCGCGTCACAAGGTGTGAAACGGGACGCCCTGGTTCGAACTCTCCGTGTCTCCAACCGCTTGAGAATGGTTCTGTCTGAAGTTGCGTCTCATTGACACGTCCGACTGAGCTCGCACTCTCCGGGGCACCCCAACCAATAGTGCCCGGCGACACTTCGGACCACTACGCTCTTCCGTTCCATGTCTGTTCTGTGGAGATCGTCATGTGGGCAACACATCACCCCTCGCCGGGCGGCCGCCGCAAGTGGGCGCCGCGCTCAACCTGGAGCCAGCCAGGGACCTCAGACGCCGGGCCGACCTCGGCCGGTTCGGCGACCAGAGGGGATCGCACAAGACCAGACATGTGACCCCATACGGCCCGCGCGACAACGGGCCGCTTACGTCCAGGAGCGCCGCCGCCCTCGTGGGCGAGCGATACGACCACGCTGAATATCGCAACCAACCGCGTTCAAGGGAGCAGCCATGATGGATCTGGGGCGTCCACTCCGCTTTCCGAAGAACGACCTCGGGGCGTCGCGCGGCTCAGACGGGCCGCACCGCTCTCGAGGTCCTCGACAGGCGCCGGCCAACTCCCAATTCGACCGTGCCCACGTACTGCAGCCGACCGCGCTCGCGCCGCGCAATCGAAGATGAGCGCGTGGCGTGGGCTGGCGAAGAACTCCCGCGCAATGTGAGCGTACAGATCCGGTCGAGCCCGAGACACAATGACGCGGAAGGCGGTACACACTCGCGAAGTTAAGCGCGGGGCAGAGGTGGCGGTCGGTAACAAAAGTCACGGGCCGGGCTGCGGATGATAGGGCGCGCGCGGGAGGGGACCTCGGCGGCGACCTTGACGGATTCCGGACCCGTGCCGGAAGGGTCGCCCCCTCTTTGTAGAGGCGGCGTCTAAGCCATACTATCAAAGGATGGGCTCCTCGCGGTTCCTCTGGTCGCATTGGACCATGAAGGTCTTCGTCGTCGCGATCCTCTACTATGGCGCCGCCGGCCTGAGCTTGCGACTGGCCCTTGAGAAGACGAACGCCTCGCCCGTCTGGCCCCCATCAGGGATCGCCCTGGCGGCGGTCCTCCTCTTAGGAGCTGAGGTGTGGCCCGGGATCATGCTCGGGGCGTTTTTGGCGAACGTGGTGGCCTTCCTCGCCAATCACGCTGCCAGCGCGCCCACGGTCGTCATCGCCTCTTCGGCTATCGGTATCGGCAACACCGCCGAAGCCGTGGTGGGCGCACTCCTACTTCGCCGGCTAGTCGGCGTCCGCAATCCGTTCTACCGAGCGCGCGATGTGTTCACGTTTACGGCCGTGGCGCTCGTCGCATCCGCCGTGGCGGCCAGCGTCGGACCAACCACTATCTCCCTGGTCGGTATAGCGCCACTGCCCGTGTATGGAACGGTGTGGTTCACGTGGTGGCTTGGAGACACGACCGGGATCCTCCTCGTAGCGCCGTTGCTCCTGACGTGGAGCAACGAGCCGCTGACCCAATGGGGGGCTCGCAGGTCCGTCGAGATCGGGCTGTTGTTCGCGTCGCTGCTAGCCGCGAGCCGTCTCGGGTCCGCGGGATGGCTTCCCGGCCAGGCGGCGGCGTCCCCGCTGGTCTTCGTGCCCATTCCGTGGCTTGTGTGGGCGGCCTTTCGATTCGGGCCCCGGGAGGCGGCGGCCGCGGCCGTCGTGACCTCCGGGATCGCCATATGGGCGACGACGCAGGGAACTGGCCCCTTCGTGGGGGACACGGTGAACGAATCCCTGCTGCTGTTGCAGGCCTTCGTGGGCGTCGTCACCGTGACCATCCTGGCGATGGCCGCGCTCGTCGCCGAGCGGCGGGGCGCCGAGGCGCGCCTCCGCACGGCCCACGACACCCTGGAGACTCGGGTAGAGGAACGAACACGGGAACTGACGGAGGTCAACGGACGACTGCAAGGAGAGATCGCCGAGCGCAGACGGACGGAAGAGTCGCTGCGGCAGACCGAGAAGCTGGCTGCGATGGGCGCCGTCCTGGCGGGCGTCGCCCACGAACTGAGTAATCCGCTTTCGGTCGTCACGGTCCAGGTCGAACTCCTGCGGCAGGCGATCGGGAACGGGCCCCTCGCGGTGCGAGCCGAGAAGATCGCTCGGGCGGCCGAGCGCTGTGTGCGTATCGTGCGGAACTTCCTCGCGCTCGTCCGCCGGCACCCGCCGGAACGCGACGAGGTTCGTCTGAACGAGGTGATTCGGGAGGCGGTCGAGTTGCTGGGGTACTCGCTACGGGTGGACGACGTGGAGGTGAGGCTGGACTTGGCCCCGGACCTGCCGGTCCTCTGGGCGGACCCCCACCAGCTCCATCAGGTAGTCGTGAACCTCATCACCAACGCCCACCATGCGATGCGGGAGCGGCCGCTTGCGCGGCGGCTCACTCTGACGACCCGGCACGATCTCCCAGGGGAGCGCCTGCGGTTCGACGTCACCGACACGGGGCGGGGGGTTCCTCCTGAGCTGTACACGCGGATTTTCGAGCCGTTCTTTACCACCAAGGCTCCAGGGCACGGAACCGGCTTGGGACTCCCGCTCTGTCGGGGGATCATCGAGGCTCACGGGGGGACGATTCAGATGGAGAGCCGGCCTGAGCACGGGACGGTCTTCCGGATCGAGTTGCCCCTCGCGGCGCCGCCGGCGGCCGCGCCAGGCGCTCGTGCGCCCGCCGTGCTGCCGCCGACCCAGGGGAAGGCGATTCTCGTGGTGGACGATGAGCCGGAGGTCGCGGCCGCGCTAGCGGAGATGCTCGCGGACGATGGTCACCAGGTGGAGACGGCACCGAACGGGGACATCGCGCTCCGCAAGCTTGAGGAGCGGGCATACGACCTGGTTCTGAGTGACATTCGGATGCCGGGGCTGGATGGTCCTGGCCTCTACCGAGCGTTGGAGCGTCGTCACTCAAATCTCGCTCATCGTTTCGTCTTCGTCACGGGGGACGCCCTGAGTCCCGAGACCAAGCAGCTCGTTGAGGAGACCCGGATCCTCGCTCTGAGCAAGCCGTTTGACGCAGACGCGGTCCGCCAAGTCGTGAGGCGCGCTCTGTTAGATGGCGAGGAGGGGTGACGGACTGAGAGCGGGAACCGGCTCGTCGGGCGCCTGCCGCGGGAAGCTGGAGTACGTGTGTTAACACCATTTCGAGTCTTGACAGCCTAGTGCCACCGTGAGCCGCCTCCTTGTCGTCGTCGCACGAACAGACTCCGAACGGTACGAGTCGTTCAAGTCCGTGTTCGCCGAAGACGCAACGGTTGAGGTAATCTTCAACCGCCGCGAGGGCGAGCGGCGGCAACGTGACGCGCCGGTCCAGATGGAGCGCCGACACGACGGGCGCCGTGTCCTGGACATCACCTACGAGCTGCGACGGCTGGGCTATGCGCTCGTCCGGCGCTCCGCACCAGCGAGAGAAATGGTCGCCTCACCGAAGCGAATCCTGGTCGTCGATGACAAACAAATTGTGCTTGACGCGCTTAGCGAATACCTCGCCACCATAGGCTACACCGTAAAGACCGCCGCCAACGGCGCTGAGGCGCTTGCGGCGGTCGCGGCCGGATCTGGTCCTGCTCGACATTCGCATGCCGGGCATGGATGGCGTCGACGTGCTCAGACGACTTCGCGGCATGACCGTCGGGCCCCCGGTGATTATGTTGACGGCGAACGTAGATCCTGCCGTGGCGAGGAAAACGCTGAGCATCGGGGCCTTCGACTACGTCACCAAGCCGTTTAACTTAAACCACCTCGACCAGGTGGTTGAAGCGGCCATCCTGCACACTCCCGGTCCCTCGACGCCAGCCCCCTGAATCGTATGAAGGCGCGTTCTGCATTGGCCCGGCGATGTGACCCGCTACTGATGGCCGCCCTCGGCGTCGCCCGCGCCACCTCATCGTGGTGAGCGCGATCGAGGCGCCGGAGTTATTCTGCCAACGCCCGCTCCACCTGGTCCAAGTGCTCGCGCCGATGAAGCGCGCGCGCGAGCCGCCACAGCTCGCCGGCGGCGACAATCTTCTCGACGAGATCCGCGCTGAGTGCCTCAGCTTTTCGATCGACCACCTCGGCCGCTTCGACGACGAGCCTGGCGGCCTCATGCGGCGGGAGCGCCAGCCACTCTGGCAGCAATGCGGCGTTGAGCCCGACGGGATCGGCCGGCGACGGAGCCTCACCGTGCTCCCAGCGCTCGAGCATCCCTAGCCCTCGCCGATCCCAGAAGGCCATGTGCGCCAGCGCGGTGGAGACGGTCCAGCCCTCGCCCAGCGGACGCCTGAGGTCCGCGTCGCTCATCCGACTGACCATGGCCTTGAGGCGTTCCCGCTGGCGGCTGTTCTCCCCTACGAAGGATCGGTCGACTGACATCGGGCGACCTCCTCGAGTTCCCGCTGGTGCGCGGGAGTCAGCCCGGCCACATTCTATCCTCACGGTGTTGGCATTGACTCGACGTACGACCACCCTACCTTGCGGGCGGGGGATTTGGCCTGATTCTGAAGCCCGATCGGCTCTCTGGAACCATCGGGGGCGTGCGATGTCGTCCAGGTGCCGTGCTGGCCACGGCCTGTGCCACGCACTTCCTGCACGACGGCTTCGCCGACATCCTCTACGTCTTCCTGCCGGTGTGGGCGCGCGAGTTCGGGCTGAGCTTCGCCGAGGTCGGAGTCATTCGCACCGCGTACACGGGCGGCATGGCGCTGTTTCAGATGCCGGCCGGCCTCCTGGCGAGCGCTGGGGCGAGCGGTGGCTGCTGGCGGTCGGCACCGCGGTCACCGGCGCCGGCTTCGTCACCGTGGGCACGGCCGGCGGCTTCGCCGCCCTTCTGGTGATCCTGGCCCGACGTCCCACCGGTCGGTGTCTGGTTGCGCCAGGGTTGCGGCGGGTGCCCCGCTGTGCCGCGTTCTGCACTCGCGGGACCGCTAAAATCGCGAGGATTCTGAGGGGGGCCGCCTACTTCTGGAAGTTCGGGCCCGCCGCTGGGTGAGCTGAAAGGTTCTGGATGATCGACATCTAGCTCTCCGGCTCGTCGGGCTGGTTGCGCCTGGGTTGCGGCCGCTTGCTGCGCCAGAACGCTCTCGAAGTCCTGCGGAATCCATCGCGCGTAGACCCGCAGGAGCACCGCCGCGCTTCGCCATCCGCCCTGTTGCTGCACAGAGAGCAGGGGAGCGTTCCTCGACAGGTAGCGCTGGCAAAGGTATGGCGGAGTTGCTCGGGGCGCCGGTAGCGGACGCGGGCCAGCGCCAGGACCCGCCGCCAGTCGCGGTGGAGGTCCTGTGAGAGCAGCGGAGTGGAGCCATCTCGCGTCGCGAAACAACGGGACGCGGTCGCTCATCAGATCGTCGCGCCGATCGGTCGGCCGAAATTGGCTTTCTATAGGATCCTCTTCTTGTACCGCACTCGGTCTTCGTCCTGGTTGGAGCAGCCTGCTGCGGCAGCAGGCGCATTCCTCCATCGCGCAACCAACCGCTCCACGCCGGTCTGCGCCAAGGACGCTAACAGGAGGATGTTGTCGACCGTTGCCCGCATTACATCTTCCGAGAATGCCGAGCCTTTTCCTGCATGACCACGAAGTTTCGCTTCGACGCGAGTCGCGTGAGAAATTTGTCTTGGGCGAATGGATCGATGTCAAATCCACCTCGGGGAGTGGAGTCAGCTCCTCTCAGACGCCGAACGAATCCGCGGAACCTCTGACCAATGGGGCACAAGGACAAGCGTCGCAAGCCTGAGGCAGCCGCCACGTCCTGCCTGGAACGGTTCCGACGTCAGCCTCCTGAGCCCGCCCATGCCACGATGAAGGCAGGTCCATCAGGGTATGGTTCAATGGTCTCCGCTTCCGCTGCCCGCTGGATCCACTGGCTGGTCCCCTTGCTTGTAGCCTTCGTTACCCTTACTGCCTTCTTGCCGGCGCTGCAGAACGGCTTCGTGAACTGGGACGACGACATCAACTTCCTGCGGAACGTCCACTATCGGGGGCTGGGCCCGTCGGAGCTTCGGTGGATGTTCACCACGTCGATCGGCACGGGGCAGTGGATTCCGCTAACCTGGCTGACGCTTGGCCTCGATTATATCCTGTGGGGCATGCGGCCGGCCGGCTATCACCTGACGAACGTGCTGCTCCATGCGGCGAACGCGAGCGTCTTCTTTTTCGTCGTCCTTCGGCTCCTGACACTGGCGCTGCCCGGCCCCGCTGAACGCGGGCACGCGCTCGCAGTGTCTGCCGGGTTTGCCGCCCTCGTGTTTGCCATCCATCCCCTGCGTGTCGAATCCGTGGCGTGGGTCACCGAGCGGCGGGATGTGCTCTCTGGGCTGCTCTTCCTTCTGACGCTCTTCAGCTACCTGCGGGCGGCTGACGGCGGCGGCGCCGGGCGCGGGCGGTGGCTCGTGGCGTCGGTGGGGTTCTACGCGCTGGCGCTCGCCGCCAAGGCCGTTGTGGTGACGCTGCCGCTCCTCCTGGTGGTGCTGGACGTCTACCCACTGCGGCGCCTCCCCGATCGCTGGCGGGACTGGCTCGCGCCCGCCGAGCGACAGGTCTGGGCCGAGAAGGTGCCATACGGGCTCCTGGCGCTGGTCGCGTCCGGCATCGCGGCCTACGCGCTCCGGGTGTCGACGCTCGCGCCGGATGCGTACCCGCTCTGGGCCCACGTCTTCATCGGCGCTCACGGTCTGTGCTTCTACGTGTGGAAGACACTCTTCCCGCTCGGGCTCTCGCCGCTCTACGAGCTCCCGGCCCGGATTGATCCGCTGGATCCGGCGCTGCTCGGCAGCGTGGTCGCGGTGGTGGGCATCGGCGCCGGGGTCTGGGCCCTGCGGCGGCGCTGGCCAGCCGGGCTCGCGGCGTGCGCGGCTTACGTCGTGCTGCTGGCGCCGGTCAGCGGCCTGCCCCGCACCATAGGACCGCAGCTCGTCGCGACTCGGTACAGCTATCTCTCCTGCCTCCCTTGGGCGATTTTGGCCGGTGCCGCCCTGTTGTCCCGCTGGCGAGCGTGGGAGAGGTCGAAGAAAGGAAGACCGACAACGGTCCTGCGTGCCGGGATTGCCATATGTACCGCCCTCTGTGTCGTTGTCGGGTTAGGCGTTCTCACCTGGAACCAGGTCCACGTCTGGCATGACTCGGAGATGCTTTGGACCTATGCCCTTGCGATAGACCCGAGCTCTTCCTACGCTCACACCAACCTCGGCATTGCGCTCGCTCAGCGGGCCAAGTTTGCCGAGGCAATCGAGCACTACCGCCGGGCCCTGCAACTCGAGCCTGGCGATTTCCGTGCCCAGTCCAACTGGGGTCTGGCGCTCGCTCAGCAAGGCAACCTCGCGGAGGCGATCGAGCACTACCGCCAGGCTCTGCAACTCAAGCCTGACTATGGCCTTGCCCAGTACAGCTGGGGCCTGGCGCTCGCTCAGCAAGGCAACCTCGCCGAGGCGATCGAGCACTACCGCCAGGCCCTGCACATCGAGCCTGACCAGGCCGCCGCTCACACCAACTGGGGTCTGGCGCTCGCTCAGCAAGGCAACCTAGCCGAGGCGATCGAGCACTACCGCCAGGCCCTACAACTCAAGCCTGACAATGTCCTTGCCCACATCAACTGGGGCCTGGCGCTCGCTCACCAGGGCAACCCGGCGGAGGCGATCGAGCACTACCGCCAGGCCCTACAACTCAAGCCTGACAATGTCCTTGCCCACATCAACTGGGGCCTGGCGCTCGCTCACCAGGGCAACCCGGCGGAGGCGATCGAGCACTACCGCCAGGCCCTGCACATCGAGCCTGACCAGGCCGACGCTCACAACAACTGGGGCGTGGCGCTCGCTCGGCAAGGCGACCTCGAGGAGGCGATCGAACACTTCCAGCAAGCCCTGCGCATCGAGCCCGACTATGCCCCAGCTCACGCCAACTTGGCCCGGGCGTTCGCCCTGCAAGGCAAGCCAGCCGAGGCGAGCGAGCACCACCGGCAGCCCCAGAAAAGAAAAAAGGCGGAATAGTGTCAGGCCCCCATAGGGCCCAAGCCGGCACCGTGCCATTGCCCCTCCGGTGCGCACTGTGGTGCGTGGCCTTAGGGGCATCGCCCGCCGTTGCAGAGTTCCTGCTCGAGTGACTCGCCGATCCCCCCGCCGCGGCCGCGTTGAGCGGCCCAGGAAGCAATTCTCAAAGTGAAACCCGCCGTCGCGCTTCATCACTCGCCGAGATCCGCGCCGACGTCACGATGAACTGCGGGCAGGGGCGCGTCGAGGTGCCCCGCGCCGTTCGTCGAGACCGGCACGGGCTGATTCGTAGACGGCCGCGGCTTCCTCGTCACCAACCGCGAGCCGTACAAGGCTTGCGGGTGAGACGTTGGCCGCACGGCGTCGGCCCGGATCATTCCTGCCGGCGTCCTGATGTTGAGCGTCACTCGAATACGCGGAATTCTAGACCAGTCGGGATAGAGCGTGAGTCTACACCTTGACACCGGGGGAGGGTCTTCGATAGGGTGTCCTCTGCCGGGGTGGTGGAGCACGGGCCCAAGTACCAGGCACGAGGTTGAAAGAGCCTGGGGCGTCAGGGCAGCGCCCCTTGCGGGCCATCGATCCGGTGAGCCGGAGCGCCGACCTCACTTGTGCCAGATCCACCCCGGCACTTCCTCTCCGCTTCTTGGCAGCCTGATCACGCTACGGTAGATCGCTTCCGCTGCCGGCACAGATGGGCCCGGGGTCTTGGTCACTCGCTTTAACTGATGTTGAAGCAGAGGAGGCCTTTACGGCGGTCGCGAGCTTTTGCGTCGTCGCGTCTTTGCCTTATCATCACGTCCAACGCGTCGGTGTCTGGTTGCGCCAGGGTTGCGGCGGGTGCTCCGCTGTGCCGCGTTCTGCACTCGCAGGACCGCTAAAATCGCGAGGATTCTGAGGGGGGCCGCCTACTTCTGGAAGTTCAGGCCCGCCGCTGAGTGACCTAAGGGTCTTTGGATGGTCGATATTAGCTCTGCGACTCGTCGGGCTGGTTGCGCCTGGGTTGCGGTCGCTTGCTGTGCCAGAACGCTCTCGAAGTCCAGCGGAATCCACCGCGCGTAGACCCGCAGGAGGACCGCCGCCCTTCGCCATCCGTCCTGTTGCTGCACATAGAGCAGGGGAGCGTTCCTCGACAGCATCGCGCTGGCAAAGGTATGGCGGAGTTGCTCGGGGGCCGATAGCGGGTGCGAGCCCGCGCGAGGAGCCGCCGCAGTCTTGGTGTTCACGATGGACCGATCCCGATATTCACGTTGCGCCGATCTGGCTGTTCACATTGGACCGATCTGAGCGTTCACCACCGACCGAAACCCGCACGCTCTAGTCGCGATGCAGGATCGTGTCGGGATAGCCGACGGCCCAGACGTCGGTGCTGGCGCTGCCCCACACGCCAAAGAGGTTGGCGTTGGTCCCGCTGGCGACGGGGGACCACGCGCCGCCGTCCCAGCGCAGGATCGTGCCGTACCAGCCGACGGCCCAGACGTCGGTGCTGGCGCTGCCCCACACAGACTGAAGGGGGTTGCCCTGGGGCAGCGGATTCGACCAGCACCAGCCATCGGAGCTGCAGACCGGCTGCGCGTGAACGACGCTTGCCGCAGCCCAAAGCAGGGCCACGAGCAGAACAATTGGGTAAGGACCTGAAAGCGCCAATGGGGGAACCCGCATCAGGTCACGGCTCTCGCGCTCACCTGAGCGCTGCGCGCGTGGGACTCTGTGTGGGGAAGACTAGCACCAACAATAGGTATCACGCTTGACAGCCGTTTCAAAATTGCCTAGAGTTCCGTCACTTTCACGGATAGGGAGTACGGATGGAAGAAAAGCAATAAGAACAGTCTGAAAGGCAACGTGACCGGCGTCCGCGATGCGCACGGCCGGCCCCCTGCGCCCGCAACTCGAACCGGCTCGGATACCCACTCCGATTTAAGAGGAGGTCCCATGACAGCTCTCCGATCTCGCTCCGGCCAGCTCCGCTTGGTGTTCGCCTTCGTCATCGGTCTGCTCGGATGCTTCGGGGTCACCTCCGATACCTGGGCCGGAGGGCCCCGTCACCACCGGTTGGTGACCGTGCCCCAGGAGGATCGCTTCATGCCGTTCGCGCTGACGATTCGGGCTGGCGAGACCGTGGAGTGGGTCAACCTAGATACCGACGACCACACCGTCGTCAGCGACGACTCCTTCAATACCGCTGGACCCGGCGGGATCGACCAGCTCCTGCCGGGCACGGACAGTAACGGCGGCCGGCCCGGAAGGTTCACGCTCCTGTTCGACAAAGCCGGGACGTTCGTCTACTACTGCCGCTTCCACGCCGTACTTGACGCGGACCACCAGCCCGTCGCGCCGGGGCCGAAGGGAGGAATTCAGGGCGGCAGCACCTTCGGCACACCGAGCAACTTCGGCACGCCGATGTCGGGAGTCATCACGGTGCTGGACGACGACGGCGACGAGGGGGGATAGACCTACACCCGGGGGTTGGGGAAACTGACAAACCCTTACTTTGTCCCGAAACCGAGGAGGAGAAGACGCGATGACATCGAGGTTCTTCGGTATCGCGCTGGTCAGTATGATCGTCCTCTCCGCGGCTCCCCTTCGCGCGCAGTCCGGGTGTGCCGGGCTCCCGGGCCACGACGCGCTGCGGAGTGCATTGATTAGTGCCGTGAGCACTCCCGGAAACGGCGGGCTCGGGAACCAGATGTGGGCAACAATTGTCGACCGCGACGGGATTGTTTGCGCGGTTGCGTTTTCCGGTGCCGACCGCGGCGCCCAGTGGCCTGGCAGCCGCGTCATCTCTGAGCAGAAGGCCAACACGGCGAACGCCTTCAGCCTGGACGGCCTTGCGCTCTCCACCGCGAATCTGTATGCGCCCGTCCAGCCCTTCGATGGCAGCCTCTACGGCCTCCAGCACAGCAATCCGATTGATGCCGCGGCCGCCTACGGTACTGCTGGTGACGCGCCGAAGTATGGCCAGGTGAGCGACCCCATGGTCGGCAATCGAATCGGCGGCGTGAACGTTTTCGGCGGGGGCCTCGGGCTCTACGACAGGGTTCGCAGCAAGGACAGGGTGGTCGGCGGCCTTGGCGTGAGCGGCGACACGTCCTGCGCGGACCATATGATCGCCTGGCGGGTCCGAAACAACCTCGGCCTCGATCACCTCAAGGGCGTGGCAGGTGTCAGCGGCGATCCCGACCGGCCTGACAATATCGTCTACGACATTTCCCCCCTCGGCCCAACCGTCGGCGCGATCGGGATCAGCCAGCACGGTTTCGGGCACCCGACGTGCCTCAACACGGCTGACCCGAGCGCCCTTCCCAAGGTCGCACCGATTACGCGTGAAGAATGAGACAAAACAGCCACCGAGCCCATCGAAGGTCCTAGAGAAGCGGTGTCGAGACGTCACACGAGGAGGGTGAGGTGATCGGCGCTCAACCTCTTGGGTCGTCGATCTGATCGCTGATGAGGCGCGGAAGACCGCGGAAGACCAAAGAGAGACGATCAACTATCATAGTTTACATACTCACTCGCCGACCTGGGCTATGAGAGGCTCGGAATTGACGGATCTCGGGTCACTAGTCACTGTCTCCCGTTGTCGAGTACCTTCTGCAAACGCACTTGTGTAAACCCCTTGCGGACGGCGGAGATCTGCCACGCAAAAGGCACATCCGAGCCGTCCACAGATTTCACCACAAACGAGCTTAGTCCCCGCTCGGCCACATAGAGGGCAGCGCCGCGATACGGCGTGACGTGCTCTCAATCATCTCCGAGACGATCGGATCTAGTTGGATCCGGGCCTCGCCGTTGATAACTTGCCCTCTTCCTCATCTCAGACCCTAACCGCCGGCGCCTCTACGCGGGCGCCTGCGACGACTTCGCGTCGGAAGCATGGCGGTCACGCATCGCTCACGTTCTCCGAGAAGGAGTCCCGATTGTTCGACACCTCGCTTGGAGGGGGGAAATGGGGGTGGATCCTGAGGCCTCGCGGTGGTGCGTGGAGTCCGATCACGTACGGCGCCCGCACCGGTCGCTCGAACGTCGCCGAGGATTTGCTGGATGAAGGGCCGCATTACGTGATGCGGGTCGACCAAGAACAACGAGATGATCAGGCTGGAGCCGGTGGCAGAGGCTCATCCCGGCGGTCGAGAAGAGCAGCGGGAAGGGCCGGGACGGCCAGCAGGACGGCCGCGATCACTCCCGCATTGAGCACCACGACACCGGAGAAGCTCATCCACTGATGCTCGATAAGCCAGGCCCCCAGCATGTCCGCCAGCGCCAGGGCGGCATTCCGGACGCTCATCATCAGCGCGAAGCCGAGCCCCTCGCTCCCGTGCGGGGTCGCGCGAGCGGCGAGGTCCATGAGCGGCATTTCTGCCAACGTGACGAACAGGCCCGCCTGTGCTTCGACGACGACCGCCGAGGCGTGCGACCCGTAGAAGAGGTAGCAAAGCGTGGCAAGGGCGTTGCAGCCGACCCCGACCTGCACCAGGCGTCGGAGGCGAAGGTGCGGGACCACGAACCCGTAGAGGGCCGCCCCGCAGAGCGCGAGCCCGCCGCTGATGAAGGCGAGCATCCCGATGAACTCAGGAGTGAAGTGGAGGGTGTCGGTCTGCTTATAGTAGAGCGCGGTCGCAAAACCCGGCGCCGCGTAGACCAACCCGAGAAGCCCGACCGCGCGCCACAGCGGACCGGATCGCGTGAGGGTTGCGACCTCGCGCGCAGCCTGCCTCCAGACCTCGGCGCGAGGCCGGGCCGAAGGCGGCTCGTGCAGTAGCAGTAGGACGACAGGCACGATCGCGCTCGCGACAATAGCGCCGATCACAGCTGTTAACTCGAACGACCTGACAGCCAGTAGGCCGCCGAGCGGCCCGGCGAGCAGAGTGCACAGGTTCTGGACGACGTAGCGAACCGAGGTCAAACGGCCGGTGGCACCGTATCGCTGGCCGGCCTCGACGAGGAGGCCGCCCGTCACCGTGCTGCCCATGACCAGCGCGGCGTTGAGGGCGATCACTGCCGCCAAGAGGCTCGCGTAGGTTCGCGGCACAAAGCCCACGACCAGCCACAGCGCCGCGGCGCACGTTCCGCTCAGGACGAGGTAGTGTCGCCGCCGCGTGCCGAAGAGCGGAAAGCTATCGGACACGATGCCAGCCAGGGGCTTGAGATACCACGCGAGCGCGGCCCCCGCGAAGAAGGCGGCCATCTCGTGCGGGGCAACGTGGAGGTCCGATCTCAGGATATGCTGGAAGGGAAGCCGGAGGACGCCCGGCTGGGCCAGCGTCGTCGCGAACACGCCAGTAGCCACCACCAGGATCCAGCGGCGCAGCCGCACGCGTTCCGCCGGTTCATCCGGGCTCCTCGAGGTCGGCATTCTGGGTTTACTGTATGCGAGGTGATCCGCGCAGAGTTAGAGGCCGGACCTCGCGTATGATCTCTGAAACAGTCTCGTCCAGACGACGATACAATCGCAACGCGGCGTCATGCTCGGATGCGGGGCGGCCCGAGTGCGCGGGACCGGCGGGGTGGCTTCCCGTCTTCACGACTGGCCGCTCGTTCAGTCAGCAAGCCCCTGAGGAAGGTTTCGATATGAGACACGGCGTCCTCGCGGTCGACCGCGCGCTCGTGATGGCGTTCGCCATGTTGTGGGAGATTCTCTGGGCACTCATCCTTGGGTTCGTCTTGTCGGCAGCCGTTCAAGCCGTCGTCTCGAAGAAGCAGATGAGCCGGTTGCTCCCCGACGACTCGCCTCGGTCGTTGGCGATTGCCTGTGCCCTCGGTGCTGCGTCTTCATCCTGCTCGTACGCCGCCGTCGCGCTCGCCCGATCCCTCTTCCGGAAGGGCGCGAACTTCACGGCGGCCATGGCGTTCGAGTTCGCGTCGACGAATCTCGTGATCGAGCTGGGGATCATCATGGTGTTCCTGCTCGGCTGGCGGTTTGCCGTTGCCGAGTTTGTCGGTGGCCTCCTGATGATCATCATCCTGACGTTGCTGTTCAAGGCGTTCCTCACCCGTCCAATGGTCGAGCAGGCGCGGCGTCAGGTAGACAGAGGCGTGCTGGGACGGATGGAAGGTCACGCGGAGATGGACATGTCCGTCACCGAAGGGCCGCTGATCAGGCGGGTGGCCTCGGCAAAGGGATTTACAGCGATCAGCCACTACTTCGTGATGGACTGGGCCGCGGTCTGGACTGACGTTGCCGGAGGCCTGCTGCTGGCAGGCATTCTGGCCGCTTGGGTGCCCGCCTGGGTGTGGCAAGGCTTCTTTCTGGTTCGTCATGAGCTGGTCGCCAAGGTCTGGGGACCCCTCGTCGGTCCCATCGTCGCGATGCTGTCGTTCGTATGCTCTATCGGCAACGTCCCGCTTGCGGCGGTCTTGTGGAACGGCGGAATCAGCTTTGGCGGAGTGATCTCTTTCGTCTTCGCCGACCTCATCGTCTTGCCCGTCCTCAACATCTACCGCAAATACTACGGAGGACGGATGACGATGTTCCTCCTCGCCACCTCGTACACGGCGATGGTGATCGCGGGCCTCATCATTGAGTTCGCATTCCAGGCGCTCGACCTCGCCCCGCGGCAGCGAACCGGCGTCGTGATGGAGCCGCACGTCACGCTGAACTACACTACCATCCTCAACATCCTATTCCTTGCTCTCGCCGCAATCTTGATGACGCGGTTCATGAAGACCGGGGGGCCACACATGCTGCGGATGATGAACAAGCCGGCACCTGACCGTCATCAGCACGCCGCCTGACGTCGTCCCACGGGGTCTCCTGATCGACGAGGTGACGGCCCGTAGCGGCGTGAGCCCGAAGGCGCTCCGCGTGTACGTCGAGGCGCCTTGAGCGGCATCGAGGGGTGGTGGTGGGCCCCCGTCCGCGGCAACGTGGAAACGAGATCGAGCCGCTCAAAATATCTCTGCCCGGGTGGCGACCATGCCCCGACGTCGGAGTCTTCGGCGAGGGGCGGCTCTCGGAAGTCCGGCTTACCCGGGCGCCGCGAAGGAGGCCAGTCCGGTGCCCCAGGTCTCCGGCTTAGTCCTCAGCTCGCGGACCGATCGAGCGCAGCGGCCGGTAGGGCCGTGGTTGCCTGGAGTGAGCGCTCGCTTGGAGGCGTGTTCGAGTGGCGTCGCGGCGTCGTCGTCGAGATGGAGGGGGTCACCGTTGGCCTACTCATGCGGCTGATGGAATCGCCACCGGACGGGACTTCTGCATCGCGAGCGCCACGAGGACGCCCGACAGCAGGGTGAGCGCTGCGACGAGATGGATCGCCGCAGCGAGACCTGCGAGATCCGCGACCGCGCCCGACAGCAGCGCGCCGACGGCATATCCGAGATCACGCCAGAACCGGTAGACGCCAAGACTAGTCGCGCGCCAGGTCGGATGCGCGTGGTCCGTCACGGCGGCGAGGAGCGTTGGGTAGACCATCGCCGTGCCGAGTCCCTGCAGGGCGGCTCCGGCCATCCACGCGGCGAAGGTGGGCACAAGCACGGTCAGCCAGATGCCGACGGCCTGCACGATCATCCCTCCCGCGATCAGCTCCTTGCGCCCGACGCGATCCGACACCGGCCCCGTGACGACCTGCAGAAAGCCCCACACGAGCGGATAGACCGCCTTAATGATTCCGATGCCGGCGACGCCGAGCCCATAGCCGGCGAAGAAGAGAGGATAGAGCCCCCAGGACATGCCGTCGTTGAGGTTGTTCACGAGCCCCGCCTGGCATGCCGCGAAGAGGCTCACGTTCCCGAAGCTCGTCACGTAAAAAGCGGTACCGAGCGAGGGGCGGGTTGCGTCGGCATGCGGCGACGTGCTGACCGCTTCGAGGTGCGCATAGCCGCGCGTCTCTCTCACGAAGAGCAGGGAGACGAGAAGGCCGATGACCGCGATCCCGATGCCCAGGTAGAACGGCTGGGGCCGCAAGGCGGTGTGGGCCGCGATGTACCCCGTGATCCACGACATCATCCCGACGGCGAAGTACCCGGCGAACTCGTTGAGGCCGATGGCGAGGCCGCGGCGCTTCGGTCCCACGAGGTCGATCTTCATGATGACGGTCATCGACCAGGCCATCGCCTGGTTCGCGCCGAGCAGTACGTTGGCGAAGTCGATCCACCACCACGCCGGAGCGTAGATGAGGAGGAACGGGACCGGGAGGGCAAAGAGCCATCCGACCACCAGGATCGGCTTGCGACCGATGTGGTCCGATACGCGCGCCGCTACGAGGTTGATAACGGCCTTCGTCACTCCAAAGCTGACGATGAACGAGGTGATGGCGGTCTTCGAGCTGAGCCCGAATTCCTGCTCCCCGAGGAGCGGGAGCACCGTGCGTTCCAGGCCCACCATCGCGCCGACGAAGCCGTTCAGGAAGACGAGGAGCGCGAACTGCGGGAGGTTCTCCCGCAGCCCCAGCCGCATCCCGTTCATTCGCCGATGAGATTGCGCCGTCGGTTCTCCGCGAAGGCCTCCGGTTGCGGTGGAAGGTCCGCCAGGACGAACTGAACGAATTCCGGCTTGGACGTGAACCGGAGGGCCGGGTTGAAGCGGCGCTCGAAGCCGATGGTCGAGCCCGGCTTACCGCTCAAGCCTTTGCCGCAAGCCGCACCCCCGAAGTGGGCAGGGTAAATCTCGAGGTGATCGGGAAGCTTCAACAGCTTGGTGTAGACACTGTCGTAAAGCTGCTCGGCAAGCGCCCTCTCCGCGCCGTGGCCCGAGAGATCAGGGCGCCCCACTCCGCCGGCGAACAGCGTGTCGCCAGTGAGCACGAACCAGGGGTCTGGTCCCCGGGTCCGGTCGGTCACGAGGATCGACAGGCTATCGGGCGTGTGTCCGGGCGTGTGCAGGAACGTCATGCGGACGTTCCCCATCTCGTGCTCTTCGCCGTCGGCGACGTCCACGTGCGGAAAGTGAACCCCCGCGGACTCGTGGAACAGGACGGGCGCGCGCGCCGTCGCGGCCAGCCGTCGAGCTCCCGACAGATGGTCGGCTTGGACGTGCGTTTCGATGATGTGGGTCACGCGCATCGACTTCTGCGCTGCCGCCTCAAGATAGGGCTCGATCTCTAGCTGTGGGTCCACCACAGCGCACGCAGCGGCGCCGCTTCAGCCAAACAGGTAACTCGCGCACCCGGTCTTCGGGGACAGAAACTGGCGGAAGATCATACGCGGGCCCTCCTCGCGTCCCTGCCTCTCTACCTGTCTGAATACCGTATGCGGTACCATAGGATGAAATATATTTTCAGAATGCCTGTGATTAGGAAAAGACGATGACATTTCGCCAGCTCGAGACCTTCCTTGCCGTGGCGCGCGCGAAGAGTTTTACGCGGGCCGGCGAGGCGCTTCACGTGAGTCAGTCGACCCTCTCTCAACACGTGCTGGAGCTGGAACGGGAGCTCGGCGTCCGGCTGTTCGATCGTCTCGGACGGGCGGTCACGCTGACCGAGGCGGGCCGCTTGCTTGAGGAGCAGGCGACGCGGATCGCGGCGGCGGTCGCGGGGGCACGCCGGACGATCGACGAGCTGAAGGGCTTGGAGCGCGGCTCCCTCGTGATCGGCGCCAGTACGACGCCGGGGATCTACGTGCTCCCGAGCGTCATCGGGACCTTCCGGCGGCGCTATCCAGGCATCGATGTGTCGCTCCGCATCGGGAACTCGCGCGTGATCGAAGAACGCATCCGGGCCGACGAAGCGGATCTCGGCGTCGTCGGCGGCCACATTCTCGGGGCGAAGGAGCAGTGTCTTGCCGCGGGGCTCCTCGACGAGCTCCTGCTCATCGTTCCGCCGCGTCATCCCTGGACGAAGCGTCGCGAGGTCGCCCCGCGGGAGTTGGCGGACGTACCCGTGCTGATGCGGGAGCAAGGGTCGGCGACGCGGCTCGTGACGGAGCGTGCACTCCGTCAGGCCGGCGTGAAGGTCACGATCGCGATGGAGCTCGACCACATCGAGGCCATCAAGCAGGCGGTAATCGCTGGCCTCGGCGTGGCCTTCGTGTCGACGTATGCGGTCGGGGGCGAGATCGCAACGCGGCGGCTCTATGGTGTACGGCTGAAAGGCTTGCGGTTACGTCGACACTTCCACGTGATCCACAACGAGGCCCGCTCGCTCACGGCCAGTGCGCGTGCATTTGTCGCGCTGCTGAGCCCGGACGGCCGGGGCCCAACCGAGGAGTGATGAACCGCTACGAGACAGAACGAAGAAATGGAGGCAGGACTGCTCGGCGGCGCCGGCGCCGGCCGGCTCGACTACGCGTGCGGGGTTGGTCGGTCCGCGCCGGCCTGAGTTGGGTCGCCCCCCCCCGGCATTCAGAGGGGTCCCCCGTACGTCACCAGACGGTCCGCGTCACCCGCCCGGTGGCGCCCCGTCTGTCCCATTCACGAGGGATACGCTCCAGGGATCCGCGGCTTCGCTGGGGGGGAGCGCGTTTATTGTCGACACCTCACCGTCGCATGGAAGAACTCGGCGGGTCGCCGCTCGCCAGGCTGAGGGTCACGACATTTCCCGAGCCGGCCCGGGGGCTTCACCCGGCTGAGTCGTCGGGAATGCGAGTCAGCTCGCGCCCCCGGCCGCGGCGATGACCGGTGGCAGTTGACGCGGGTCGAGAGCGGCGAGGCGGCAGGGCTCTGCCCGGCTCGAGGGCGGTCGCCCTTCTCTGCCTCCCGCTCATCCGGGATGACGCCGGGCGCGCCGACGTCTGCCGAGCGGCGCCACCAGGGCGCCGAGATGCGTCCGCCCGTTTTCGCTCGTCCACGGGGCTCGCGGTCGCCCGGATCGCGCCGGCGCCCGAGGGCGAAGGGACGAAAAATGACGGACGAAAAAAAAGGGGTTGACAGGGCGCCTGATATTAGGTCACCCTAACCTCACGGAGATTGGAGGCCTAATCATGATCCGTCTGCCGTTGGCGGTAGCCGGCCTCCTCGCCGGCCTGGCAGGGTTCATCGCCAGTCCGGTCGCCGCCGCCGCCGCGCCACCGGAGGCCCTGCTCGCGATCGAGGAGCACCGGTTCCAGCCCGAGGAGATCAGAGTCAAAGCCGGCGCGCCCTTCGTGCTCGTGATCGCGAACCGCGACGCCGGCCCCGAGGAGTTCGACAGCACTGACCTCCGCATCGAGAAGGTGATTCCAGCTGGCAAGACCGTCCGCCTCCGGCTGCCGGCGCTCAAGCCGGGCACCTATCCCTTCGTCGGCGAGTATCACGAAAAGACGGCGAGGGGCCGCATCGTGGCCGAGTAGCGATGGGCGGCACCTTCATCATCACCCTCCGCGAGGCGTTTGAGGCGGCCCTTCTCCTCGGCATCGTCTATACCTACCTCGACAAGGTTGGCGGGCGCCGCTACTACCGCTACGTGACACTCGGGGGCGCCCTTGGTCTCCTGGCGAGCATCAGTGCCGGCGTCGGCGTGAGTTTCCTGTCCGGCCCCCTCCTCGACCTCGGCCCCGATCTCGTCGCCGCCGTCGTGATCTTCGCGGCGGTCGCCCTCCTCACGTGGCACGGCTGGTGGATGCGGCAGCACGCGCGGGCGCTCAAGGGCGAACTCCAGCAGCGGGTCGAGGAGGCGCAGAGCGCGGGGCGCCTCTGGGCGCTGGGCACCATCGCCTTCGCCGGTGTCTTCCGCGAGGGCGCGGAGACCGTGCTCTTCCTCTGGGGGCTCCTGGCCCAGGCCACCTCGGCCGCGAGCTGGAGCACTCTCGCCGCGGGCGTGGCTGGCGTCGTCAGCGCGGCCGCGCTCGGCTGGGCGATCTTCCGCGGCGGCAAGCAGATCAGCCTCCAGCGCTTCTTCACGGTGACCTCGGTGCTGATCCTCCTCCTCGCTGCCGGACTCTTCAGCGCGGGCATCGGCAAGCTCGAGGGACTCGGGTTCCTGCCCCAGCCGTCAACGCTCTGGGATTCGTCGTTCCTGCTCTCAGACTCGAGCGTGGCCGGCGGCTTCCTGGGGGGCCTCGTGGGTTACCGCGCCCGGCCGTCGGCGCTCGAGGTGGGCGCCTATGTCGCCTACACGCTGGCGGCCAGCGTCTTCCTCTTCGGCGACGTATTCCGGCGGGCCCGCCGGGCGCCGGAGGCGGCGTCAGTCGACCGGCGCGTCGCGTGAGCATGACCCGACCCGACGCGCTCGGCCCGATCCCTCCGCGGCCGGCGCCGGCCTGCCCGGTCGTGAAGAGCGAGGACCTCTTTCGGGAGGCGCGTGAGGTTCGAATCGTTCACCGCGACGAAGAGTATCGGCTCCGCATCACGCGGGCCGGCAAGCTGATCCTGACCAAGTAATCGAGCCAGCCAGCAAGCCTCGTCGGCTTGCACAGCCAGCCACGCGACCGGGCGAGCCCGGGCGACCGCCGCTGTGCAAGGGGGGTTTCGATGGGGCGCCGCACTCAGCTGATTCTCCCGCTCGCCGTCCTGTTCCTCAGCCTTTCGGTACCCGCGCGGGCGCAGGACGAGGAGCCGGACATCGACTTCTTCTACCCACTGGTCATGCGGCGGCCGGTCATCGAGCGGGAGCTGGAGCTCCGGCTGCTCCACGAGAAGCGGCGCGATGGGCGCGAGACGGACGTCGCGGGTGGGGTCGAGCTGCCCATCCTTCCGCGCTGGCAGGTCGAGCTCACGGTCCCGCTCATCTTCACCGACCCCCGCGAGGGCGCGGCCCAGGGCGGGGTCGGCGACCTCGAGCTCGAGAACAAGGTGCAACTGCTGAAGTCGATCGAGCATCGCGTGCTCGTCGCGGTCGGGTTCGAGCTCCGGATGCCGAGCGGCTCCGAGCGGCGCGGGCTTGGGGGCGAGGCCGCGGTGGAGCCCTTCCTGGCCGCGGGCATCGCCCTCGGCGCCTTCGACCTCCTGGGCGAGGTCGCCTACGGGTGGAATATTAACTCCCACGTCCACGGTCAGCCCCGGCAGGAGCTCAGGACGGGCCTGGCCCTTGGCTACCGCCCGACGTGGTGGCTCACGCCGTTGCTCGAACTGACGACGGTGAAGCGGACCCAGGGCCCCGACAGCGAGGACGCCGCCCGGCTGCGCGGACGGACCCAGGTCTACCTCACCCCCGGCATCAACTTCCGGCCCCTCCCGGGAGTGACGGCGCGCTTCGGCGTCGAATTGCCCGTCACGGATGCGAGAGCGTTCGACTCTACGCTCCACTCGGCCCTCGTCTGGGAATTTTAGCGACAATCCGACCTTCGCGAGACCTGTCAGTCGACCCGGCGGTCGCCGTCCGGTTGCTCGTCGATATCGTCAGCGTCAGCGAGGTCACGCCCGCGGGTCTCCCGACTGCGCACGAGCCTGATTCCGCACCAGCATCGGCGCCATCGGCTCGGCGTGGCAGGCGAGACCGTCCAGCCCTGACACGATAAGCGGATCGAAACATGCGTCGTCTCCGGCGGTGAGGGATTTCCCTCATCCGAGCGTAGGGAGTTACCGGATTGCGCCGAATCCTCCGGCCAGCTTACGTGTAAAGAGGGGGTAAGTTGGGGCGCCGTCGGGTTGTGGATGAGAGGGAAGGGCCATACGCGCGAAGCCGGCGTGCTGACGGGAGGAAGGCGTAGACCCAGTGAGACGAGTACGTGGAGATCGCGTGCCGACACTGTCGCAGTCCGACGCGATTGAGTCCCTCTTGCCTACCAGCAGGCAATCGACAACCTGCTGAGCTGCTTGAGATTTCTCAGCAGAGAGGCGCCGCTGTAAGTGCGACTGGTCGTCAACCGGCCGATCTGGGGGGACCCGTCCGCCCTTCGATGCGCCTGTCGACGGGGGAATCGGCTGCCGCTCGCTGACCCTCGAGCCTGGCGCTTCCGGCACCCCGTGTGGGCTCGCGCTCGAGCGCGAACGAATGGCACGCCGGGAACGGGAGCCTCTCGACTGCTCCGGATCGGCGCCCGCGCGATCCCGACCGAGGCGCTCGATCTGGAACACGTGCCGGGCTCATGGACTGGGTCTCACGTTCGAGGGTCGCCCCGCGAGTGCGCTCTCCGCGTGAGCCAGCCGACGTCCCGCCGCGTCGTCCGAACGGCTCTGGGTGCCCCGATGAGGGTGGACGGCGGTCTCGGCTGCTCGTACACGGTAGGGGGCGAGACGTCAGGAGAGCCTCGTGAGTGAGGGCGGCCGGATCCTCGTCGTCGATGACGACCCGGGAACGAGCGAGACGCTCCGGGACGTCCTGGAGCTCGAGGGCCATATTGTCCGGACGGCCGACTGCGGACGCGCCGGGCTCGAGACCCTGGCCGCGAGTCCGGTCGAGGCCGCCATCGTCGATCTGAAGCTTCCCGACGTCTCCGGGCTCGACCTCCTCGAGGCGATCAAGGCCACGTCCGCCGAGACCGAGGTGATTTTCATCACGGGTCATGCCTCCGTGGCCAGCGCCGTGCAGGCGATCAACGGCGCGGCCTTTGGCTACCTCGCGAAGCCGTTCGACGTGCGCCAGCTGGTGGCGACGCTCGACAAGGCGCTCGAGAAGCAGCGGCTCGCCCGGGCCCTCCGGGAGTCGGAAGAGCGGTACCGGCTCGTCACGGAGCACATCACGGACGCGGTCTTCTTCCTCGACATGGAGAGGCGCCTGGTCTTCGGCAACTCGCGGGGGGCGGAGCTGACCGGCTATCGGGTGGAGGAGCTCTTGGGGACACCCATCGTTTCCCTCCTGACCCCCGAGGGGGCGCGGGAGGCGCAGGCGCGGCTCGACGCGGTCCGGGCGGGCCAGGAGGTGGCTCCGTCGTTCGAGACCCAGCTGGTGCGGAAGGGTGGGGGCCTGGTCTGGGTGGAGGCCAACCTGACGAGCGTGACGAAGGACGGCAAGGTCATCGGCTGCCTGGGGGCCGCGCGCGACATCACCGAGCGCAAGCTCGGCGAGCAGGCCCTCCGGGAGGCGAATCAGGCGCTGACGGGGCTGGTGGCCGACCTGGAGCAGCGCAACCGCGAAATGGCGCTACTTAGCGAGATGGGCGAGTTACTTCAGGGCTGCCACACCTCGGAGGAAGCATACAGCGTGGTCCGGAACTTCGGCCAGCGACTCTTTCCGAGCGGGTCCGGTGTCGTCGCGGTGCTGAACGCCTCAACGACCCTCGTGGAAATGGTCGTCGACTGGGGAGAGCCTCCACCGGCAGAGGCGGTCTTCGCGCCCGACCAGTGCTGGGCCTTGCGCCGCGGCCGGGCCCACGTGGTCGACGCGCCTGAATCCGCCCTGCTCTGTAAGCACCTCGGCTCCCCGCCGGCCGCCGGTTACCTGTGCCTTCCCCTGGTTGGGCAAGGCGCGGCGATGGGGATCCTGCATCTGCGGGATGAGCCGAACGGGGGGAGCCCGGCTGGCAGGCCGGACCGCCGGCGAGAGGCTCGACGGCGCCTGGCGACCGGCATGGCCGAGCACGTGGCGCCGGCACTCGGCAATCTGCGGTTGCAGGAGATGCTGCGGAATCAGGTCGTCCGCGACCCGGTCACCGGCCTCTTCAACCGGCGCTACATGACCGAGTCGCTCGAACGCGAGGTGCACCGGGCTCGGCGCGGCGGCACGCCGCTCGGAATCGTCATGCTGGACGTCGACCAGTTCAAGCCCTTCAACGACCGCTTCGGACACGAGGCAGGAGACCGGCTGCTTCGGACCCTCGGGGAATTCCTGCGAACCCGCACGCGCGGGCAGGATATTGCCTGCCGCTACGGAGGCGACGAGTTCACGCTCATCCTTCCGGGCGCGTCGCTCGACGTCACGCGGCGGCGGGCGGAGGAGCTCGGGAGGGAGTTCAAACGCCTCCGCATCCTTGAGCCGACCCCCGAGCCCGTCACGCTGTCGATGGGCGTCGCGACGTTTCCGGGCCACGGCTCGACCTGGGAGGAGGTGCTCCGGGAGGCCGATGCCGCGCTGTACCGGGCCAAGCACGCTGGCCGCGACCAGGTGGCCAGCGGCCCATAAGTGGAGGAACGGCGCTGGCCGTGGCGCCCGGGTCTCCGCGGCCCCCGTACGATTGCGCCTCGGATCTCGCGGGCGGCGATGATAGAATCGAGCGGGTGGACGGATGTCCGTCGCGCGCATGGCCGGAGGGACGTGGTGCTGTCCTCCGGGGCAGCTCGGAACGCGGGTGCCCACGCCCTTCCTGTCGAGCTTTCCCGAGCTGATTGAAGCTGCAGCTGGATCCTCGTCGCCGTCCTCGCGATCGGGCGTCGTCTCGCGCGTCGAGCCGATCCCGGGATGTGCACAGGGTCCTCGCTCTTGGCGGCGTGCCCCCAGGCAACCACGTCAATGCGTGGACGGGGAAAGAGGCACTGGCTGACGTCGTCAGGCCTCTCGGCGTGGCGCCGTACAAGGGCGCCATGGGGGGAGACGCGAACTACCGATGCGCGACGACCGCGCTTCACCAAAGAAAACCCGCTGTCGGTCCGCCGGCTTGTTGAGGCGGGAGAGCGGCTGCTCGGTCGGGGGCGGGAAAAGGGGAGGCGAATGAAGCGACAGACATTGGCGCTAGTGGCGTGTGGCGCACTGCTCGTGGCGAGCACGATCGTCGAGGCGGCCGGCTACATCGACACCGCCGCGAAGTTCCTCACCGCATGGGGGCGGGGAAACTGGGAGGAGCTCGCGACCGTCGCCGCCGACCGGGTGACGGTGAGCGTCGACGGCAAGGACTCCGTGATTGACGTGACGTCAAAGAAGACCGACGTGACGCTGGTCTTCCCGTTCAAGGGACTGTCCACCGTTCGAACGGGCGGGGCGGTCACCGGTGTGTCGGTTGACGACATCACCGTCATGGTCAAGGGCGAAGAAAAGAAGGGAAAGGGAACACTCACGCTCGCGGAGAGCGACGGCAAAATTACCGTCATCAAGGTCGCCGTTCAGTAAGTCTGGCCAGAGGCGAGGGGGCCCCTGTTGGACGAGGGTCGAGTCTATCTGACCGGAAACTCTCGCGGATGACGTTCCCGACGATGCCTCGACGCCCAGGCGCCGGGGGGGTGGCCCTCTGAAAGTTGAGGCCCGGGCCAGACGGCGAGGAACGCCGTCACGGCTTGCCGCCCCCGGAAGTCCCGAGCCGGCGCCCCCAGGCTCGCCCGCCCGCCCGAGCGTCCTCGGGCCACCCGGGGCCGAGCCCGGAGTTCCGGCGATGGAAGCGGGGGGATTTTCCACCCCCTAAATCAGGTGATCGCCTGATATAACTTCCGCCGCCTCCCGATTTACACTCAGCGCGCTCAGGCTTGTCGTCCTCGCTCGCTGTTTCTGGTAGGTTTGGCGGGCCTTTAGAGGGGCGGCTCGCCGGCGGGCGTTCGAGGCGCCGGGGTGGCTCTTGACAGACGGGCCCCGCACGGTACGCTCGGGGGCCACGGAGGGGGTCCGGGAAACCCCTGATGACCGGTGAATGGGCAGGAGGTGCTGGTAATGAGTAACGGCCAGGGTCAAGCGACCGCCACTGAACCCCGTGTCGAGTCCACGGCCTCGCGGCTCCGCGAGCTCGTCGCGCACCTGCGCCAGCAACGCGCCCAGTTGCGCGAAGAGTGGGCGCGGCTCATCACCGAGGCCCAGCTGCTGACGGCGATGACGAAAGAAGAGATCTTCGCCGAGGCGACCTCGGTCTACGACAACTACGTCGAGGCGCTCGAGACGGGGACGTACGAGGCGCTGCAGGCGTACGCGCGAAACCTGTCCGAGCGCATCATTCCGCGAGGCGTGGAGACGCACGAGGTCGTCGGGATCGTGCTGCTCCTCCGCGACGTGCTCGCGCGCTCGCTGTTCGCGAAGTACCACGAGGATTTCACCAAGCTCAACCGCATCCTGGACGCGTACGAACCCGCCGCGAATCGCATCGCGATCACGGTCGCCGTCGGGTTCGTCCAGGAGCGCGAGCGGATTATTCGCGAACAGCAGGAGGCCATTCGAGAGCTGTCGACGCCGGTCCTGCAGGTGCGCGAGCGCCTGCTGATCCTGCCGATCATCGGCGTGATCGATCCGCAGCGCGCGCGCCAGCTCACGGAGCAGCTGCTCCGGGGGATCCGCACCAACCGCGCCAAGGTCGTGGTGCTGGACATCACGGGCGTCCCGTATATCGACTCGCCCGTGGCCAACCACCTCGTCCAGACGGTCGAGGCGGCGCGGCTCCTCGGCGCGATCGTGATCGTCACCGGCCTGTCGCCCGAGATCGCTCAGACGCTCGTCAACATCGGCGTGGACCTGGGGAAGATGAACACCGTGGGTGACCTCCAGGGCGGCATCGAGGAGGCCGAGCGGCTGCTGGGATACAAGGTAGTCCTGACGCGGGAGTCCGCAGCGCAGCCCGCCTAAGGGAGGACAACCCGTGCAGGTCCCCATCCTCAAGCAGGGTCCCTACCTGATCGCGACCGTTCAGTCTGCCCTCACGGACGACGATCTGAAGGAGTTACGCAACGTCCTGGTCGAGAAGGTCGGACATCTCCGCTCGCGCGGCGTCATCGTCGACGTCACCGCGCTGGACGTGATCGATTCCTTCGCCACCCGGACCCTCCGTGATGTGGCTCACATGATTCGGTTGCGCGGCGCGGAGACGGTCATCGTCGGCATCCAGCCGGAGGTCGCGTTTTCGATGGTCAAGCTCGGGCTCACGCTCGAAGGCGTCGCGACCTCGCTCGACCTCGAGGAGGGACTCGCGTACCTCGGCCGGCCGGGAAAGGCATCCGGGCGTGAAGGCCGCAGCGATACCGGTTGAGGTGCGGGTGCCGGTCGGCGCCGACGTCGACATCGTCACCGCCCGCCAAAAGGGGCGCGAACTCGCGGCGCAGTGCGGGCTATCCTCCACTGATCTCGCCGTCGTCGCGACGGCGATCTCGGAGCTCGCGCGGAACATTGTTCGCTACGCGGTGCGCGGCGAAATCGTCCTCCGGAGAGTCGAGAACGGCACCAAGCGCGGCATCGAGGTGGTGGCGACGGACGACGGCCCCGGGATCAGCGACGTCCCGCTCGCCATGCAGGACGGCTACTCGACGTCGGGCGGCCTCGGTCTCGGTCTGCCCGGCGTGCGCCGGCTGATGGACGAGTTCGACATCGTCTCGAGATTCGGCAAGGGGACGACGGTCACGGTGAAAAAATGGCGGCGGTAACGACCGGGGTCATCGAGTGGGCCGTCGCCGAGATGGTCCTGCCGGGGCAGGTCGAATCGGGCGACCGGTATCTGGTCACACCGACCCCGGACGGCGCGCTGGTGGCGGTCGTGGACGGGCTCGGACACGGCGCCGAGGCCGCCGGGGCGGCCCTGGCGGCCGTGACGTGCCTCGAGCGCGCCGCGCGGCAGCCGGTCATCTCGCTGATCCAGAGCTGTCACGGGCGTTTAGCCGCGACCCGGGGGGCGGTGATGAGCGTGGCCGCCTTCAACGTGCGCGAGGAGACGATGACGTGGGTTGGCGTGGGCACCGTCGAGGGGGTGCTCCTGCGCGCGCACTCGACGGTGAGCCCCCGCCGGGAGTCCCTTCTGCTGCGCGGCGGCGTGGTCGGCGTGCACCTGCCGGCGCTGTTCGCCTCGATCATCCCCGTGGTGCGGGGTGACACCTTGATCCTGGCGACCGACGGCGTGCGGAACGATTTCGCCGAGCACCTCGTCCCGGGCGGCCCCGCCCAGCAGCTCGCCGACCGGATCGTGGCCAACTGGGGCACCCGCACCGACGACACCCTTGTGCTCGTCGCGCGCTACCTGGGGCCGGCCGCATGAACTCGGTGCTCGAAGAACTGGCGACCGAGTACACGGCCGCGTTGCGGGATTACCTGGACGGGCGCGGGGAGATTGCGCTCCAGCAGGCGTACGACGTCGGGCGGAAGACCCTCGCCAAGGGGCTGGGGGTGTTGGACATGGCGACCATCCAGCACCGTGCGCTCGTGAAATGCCTGCTCAAGGCCCACACCCCGCGGGAGGGGTCGCAGACGCTCCGGGCGGTGAAGAAGTTCTTCGTGGAGAGCCTGCTGCCCTTCGAGATGTCCCACCGCAGGATCCAGGAGGTCAACGTGGCGCTGCGGGAGTCCGAGCGGCGCTACCGAGACCTGGTTGAGAATGCGCGCGACGTCATCTACACGCTCTCCACCGACGGGACCATCAGGTCGCTGAACCCCGCCTTCGAGGCGATGACGGGCTGGTCCGGCGCGGACTGGCTCGGCCAGGAGTTCGGGCGTCTCATCCATCCCGATGACCTCCCGCGCGCGGCCGCGCTCTTCCAGGCGGTCCTGCACGGCCAGGCGCCGCCGACCTTCGAGTTGCGCATCCGCTCCCTGTCGGGCAGCTACATCCCCGGCGAGTTCGTCGCGACGTCCCAGACTCAGGGCGGGCGGGTCGTGGGCGTCCTGGGGATCGCGCGCGACATCACCGATCGCAAGCGTGCCGAGGAGGCGCTTCTCCACCTGAACGAGGCGCTGGAGGCGGAGGTCGGGCGGATCGCCCACGCCCTCCACGACGAGGCGGGGCAGCTCCTGGCCTCCGTGCACATCGTCCTGGCCGACATCGCGCGCGAGCTGCCGTCCCACGCGTCGCGGCGTCTGCAGGAGGTTAGGGGGCTCCTCGACAAGATCGAGGAGCAGCTCAGGCACCTCTCCCACGAGCTGCGGCCCACGATCCTCGACGACCTCGGCTTGGGCCCCGCGCTCGAGTTCTTGGCCGACGGCGTCTCGAGACGAACGGGGCTCCTGATCTCGGTCGAAGGGTCACCGGACAAGCGCCTGCCCGCGGCCACGGAGACCGCCCTCTACCGGATCGTCCAGGAAGTGCTGACCAACGTGACCAAGCATGCTCAGGCGACCCGCGTGCGCATTCGGTTCCAGCGGGACGGCCGGCTCCTGCGCTGCTCCATCCGAGACAACGGGGTCGGCTTTGACGTCCTCGCGGCGACCACGCGCCGGGGCTCGCGCGGCCTGGGCCTCCTCGGCATCCAGGAGCGCCTCAACGCCGCGGGCGGGACCCTGAATATCCACTCGGCCCCGGGGAGTGGGACCGAGCTGGTCATTACGACGCCGGCGGAGGCGTGAGATGCCGACCCGTATCTTGCTCGCCGATGACCACCTGATCGTGCGCGAGGGCCTGAAGGCCCTGCTCGAGGGAGAAGGGTTTGCGATCGTGGCCGAGGTCGGAGACGGTCACGAGGCGGTCCGCGTGGCCCGCGAACGATGCCCCGACGTCGCCGTGGTGGACTTCGGGATGCCGCTCCTCAACGGGTTCGACGCGGCCCGGGAGATCCTGCAGGCGTGCCCGCGCGCGAAGGCGATCCTCCTGACGATGCACACGGAGGACCACTACGTGCTCGAGGCGCTCCGCGCCGGCATCAAGGGCTACGTCGTGAAGACGCAGGCGGCGGCCGACCTGGTCCGGGCGATCAACGAGGTGCAGAAGGGGATGGTCTACCTGAGCCCGGGCATCTCGCAGACCGTGGTCCAGGCCTACCTGACCAAGTCAGACGTGCCGCCGGACCCGCTCACGCCGCGCGAGCGGGAGGTGCTGCAGCTCGTGGCCGAAGGCAACTCGAGCAAGGAGGTCGCCAAGCTCCTCGGGATCACCAAGAAGACCGCGGAGTCCCACCGGACCCGGATCATGGAGAAGCTCGAGATCCACGAGACGGCGAGCCTCGTCCGCTACGCGGTTCGGCGTGGCCTGATCCAGCCCTAGCGCTTCGCTCGCACCCCTCAGTACCCCTCAGGGATTTCCCCTCCCCAATTGAGGGCTTGCCCCGATTCCCCTGCCGTGCGACGGGCCGGTACCCTCCGCGTATGGCGACCGTAATCTAGGCGCGCGAGGGGCAACACGAGGAGTCCCGAAGTGCCGTTGCGCATACTGTTAGCCGATGACCACCTGATCGTCCGCCAGGGCCTCAAGGTCCTGATGCAGCGAGAGGGATTCGAGATCGTCGGCGAAGCGGCGGACGGCCAGCAAGCCGTCCGCTTGGCTCGCGACCGCTGCCCGGACGTGGCGGTCCTGGATTTCGCGATGCCGGTCCTGAACGGCCTCGACGCGGCCCGCGAGATCCTCCGCATGTGCCCACGGGCGCGGGTGATCCTCCTCACCATGCACACGGAGGACCGCTATGTCCACGAGGCCCTCCGGGCGGGAATCAGCGGCTACATCGTCAAGACCCAGGCGTCCGCGGACCTGGTCCGCGCGATCCGTGAGGTCTCGCGCGACATGACCTACTTGAGCCCGCGGGTGTCGCGGACCGTCGTGCAGGCGTACCTCGCAAAGTCGGATGTTCCCGATCCGCTGACGCCGCGGGAGCGAGAGGTGCTGCGGCTCGTCGCCGAGGGCAAGACGACGAAGGAGGTCGCCGCGCTCCTCGGCATCAGCGTCAAGACGAGCGAGGCCCATCGGATGCGGGTCATGAAGAAGCTCGAGACCCACAACACGGCCGGCATCGTCCGGTACGCGATCCGCCAGGGTCTCATTCAGATCTGAGGCGTGACCGGGTGAAGACCTCCTCAGGGGCTCCGGTGATTTCCTCCTCCCGATTCGGGGGTTACGTGGATTGAGCGCGGCGGGGCCGGCGCCTATCGTGACAGGAAGGCAAAGAAGTCGTGGTGGCGAAGAGGCGATGGGCTCGGACGGCCGTGTCGTCGCGCTGGCCAGTGACGGGGATTAGGAGATCGTGACGGGAGCGGACCATGTCCTCCGCGTTCCCCGGAAGCTCGAGCTGCTGTCGCCGATTCTCTTCGCGAGACCGCCTCAGCTCCTGGCGTACCGGATCGCCGGCCTCCGGCGCTGCGACGTGGGTGGGCCGAGGGACGGCGCGAAGAGTGTCACGGTCGAATAAGCGGCCACGGGGGGCCGCCGGCGGGGGATCCCGCGCGCGGAGATTCCGTCGCCGGGAGGGCTGTGCGTGGTTCGGCCTCGGGGAGGGGCGCGAACCAAAGGGGGCGAAGCCTTGCCAGTGAACGTCGAGGGGGGGACACAGCAGGTGGAATTGGCTGCGCCGAGCGTCTGGGAGGCCGGTGGAGTCGCGGCGACGCAACCGGCCTGGTACGCGCTCTGGACGCGAAGCCACTGCGAGCAGCTGGTCTACGACCAGCTGGCGGCGCGGGGCTTTCGGCCCTCCCTGCCGACCGTCGACATCTGGTCACGCCACGGCAGCCTCAGGCACCTGACGCGGAGCCCGATGTTCCCCGGCTATCTCTTCATGCACCACGCGATGGACAAGCCGAGCTACGTCGAGGTGCGGAAGGTCCGGGGCCTCGTCCGTGTCCTCGGGGAACGGTGGGACCGGCTGCCGACGATCCCCGACGGCGAGATCGACGCGATCCACCGGATCGCGGACGCCCGCATCCCGGTCCTCGCCCACCCGTATCTGCAGGAAGGCCAGCGGGTGCGAATTTGCCGAGGGCCGCTCGCCGACGTCGAGGGGATCCTGCTCCGGACCAAGCCCACCAAGGGCCTGCTGGTGGTGTCGGTCGAGCTCCTGCGGCGGAGCGTGGCGGTCGAAGTGGACTGCACCTGCGTGACGCCGGCGTAGAGCCGGCGGCAGAGGAATCGATGACGACGGGACGGCGGATTCTGGCGGTCGCGGCGGTGTTGCTCGTCAGCGCGGTGTGGGCGTGGGCCGAGGAGCCGCCGCGGGCGGCGCCTCCGGGGGCAATCGCCGTGCCCGGCGACTACAAGATTGGCCCCGAGGACCTCCTCGACGTCGCCGTGTGGAACAACACGGCGATCAGCCGGGCCGTCCCGGTGCGGCCAGACGGGAAAATCTCGCTTCCGCTCCTCAACGACGTGCAGGCGGCCGGCCTCACCCCGATGCAGCTCCGGGAGGCGCTGGCGAAGAAGCTGACGGACTACATGCCGACGCCGGAAGTCTCCGTGATCGTCAAGGAAGTGCATAGCTTCAAGGTCTCGGTGCTCGGCGAGGTGAAGAAGGCTGGCCAGTACGAGCTGAAGAGCCGTACCACGGTGCTCGACGTGGTCGCGCTCGCCGGCGGGTTCACCGAGTTCGCCGCCCGCTCGCGCATCGTGATCCTCCGTCCGAACGGCACGAGCGTCAAGCGGGTGTCGTTCAACTACAACAAGGCGATCGCGCCCGATGCGTCGCCGGAGGACTTGTTCCTCCAGCCCGGCGACGTCGTCGTGGTGCCGTGAGCCGGGTCTGACCGGGAGGCGAACGATGCCGAGTTCGGCGCAGGGAGCCTCGGCCCTGGACCTGGCGCTGGCGATGTGGAAGCGGCGCAAATTCCTGGCGCTCCTCATCTTCGCCGGAACCCTCGCCGGCGCCCTGACCGTCGCGGCGTCGCTGCCGAGCTTCTATCGCTCGGCGGCGACGATCCTCGTGCAGCGCCAGCAGGTAGCGGAGACCTTCGTCCGAAGCTCGGTGACGGGGGAAATGGACGCCCGGCTGCAGACCATCAGCCAGGAGATTCTGAGCCGCGCGCGGCTCGAGGCCCTCGTCGAGCGCTTCAACCTCTACCCGGACTTGAGGCGGAGGCCGGGCTTTCGTGAGGCGGCGGTCGAGCAGGCGCGGCGCGATATTCAGGTCGAGCTCAAGGGAGTGGAGGCGACGGGGGGACGGAGCGCCACCATCGCGTTCGCGGTGAGCTTCCGTGGGCGGGATCCGGACACGGTGGCACAGGTCGCCAACGCGCTCGCGTCCTTCTATGTCCAGGAGAACTTGCAGATCCGCGAGCGGCAGGCGACGGACACCGCCCAGTTCCTCAAGGCCCAGCTCGACGAGACCAAGAGCCGGCTCGACGCGGAGGAACAGCGGGTCGGCGCGTTCAAGCGGAGCCATCTCGGCGAGCTGCCCGAGCAGGTGGGCGTCAACATGGCGACGCTGGAACGGCTGAACGCCCAGCTTACCCTGAACAACGACAGCCAGCTGCGGGCCGTGGAGCGACGGGCCGCGCTCGCCCGGCAGCTCGCCGGGGCGGAGCCATTGGGGGCGGCCGGCAGCATGGACCCCGCCGCGCGGCTCTACCTCCTCCAGCTCGAGCTGGCCAAGATGCGACGGCTCTTCAGCGAAAAGTACCCGGACGTGATCCGGTTGAAGGCGGAGATCGCCGCGACCCAGCAGCAGCTTGCGGAGGCCCCGCCGCCGGCCTCCGCCGAGCGGGCGGGTCCCGCGCCGCAGACGTCCCCTGGCCTCCTGGACCCGGAGCTCAGCGCCCTCAAGGCGGAGGAGCAGCGGTTGCGGCGGGCCATCGCCGACTACCAGCGCCGGATCGAGGTCGCGCCCCAGCGCGACCAAGAGCTCCAGGAGATGTCGCGGGACTACCGGACCACGAAGGACCTCTACGACTCGATGCTGAAACGGTATCAGGATGCCCAGATCGCCCAAGACATGGAACGGAGCCAGAGCGGGGGGGAGTTTCGTCTCCTGGACGCGGCCATCCCCGCTCGCGCGCCGTCGGCGCCGAATCGGGATCGGCTCGCCCTGCTCGGCGCGCTGGTCGCGCTCGGCGCGGCGGCGGCGGGAGTGGCGCTGGCCGAGCATCTCGATACCTCCTTCCATACGGTCGACGACCTCCGCGCGTTCTCTCGAATTCCCGTGTTGGCGACGATTCCTCGCATGCTGATCGCGGCCGACGCGACCGAGCGTCGGCGACGGCTCAGGCTGGCGGCGGTGTCGGTCCCGCTCGGCTTGGCGCTCGTCGTCCTCGCTTCCTACCACTTCGCGCACGGAAACGAGCAACTGGTCCGGATGCTGTCGCGAGGCGCCTCGTAAGCCGATGCCCGCTCCTCAGGGTCTGACCGTTGAGGGTCCCACGAGCGGGGACGCCGCGGCGCTGCCCGCCTCGGCGGCGCGGCGGGTCGCGCTGGACGAGTGCCTCGCGAGTCTCCTCCGGCCGACCTCGTTCGAGGCTGAGCGGTACCGGGTCCTCCGCCACGCCGTCGAAACGATGCGCAGGGACGCCCACCTCCATGTGGTGGCGGTCACGAGTCCCGGGACGGCTGACGGCAAGACGACGACCGCGATCAACCTGGCCGGTGCCCTCGCCCAGGCTCCCGGGGCCCGCGTCTTGCTTGCCGACGTCGACTTCCGGCGGCCGGCGCTGACACGCCAGCTCGGGCTGGAGGATCGGCGCCCGGGCGTCCTCGACGTCCTGCTGCAGCCCGAGTTCACAGTGGCGGACAGCGTGCGGCGTCTTGCCCAGTTCAACCTCTCGGTTCTGCCGGCGGGCGTGGGCGCGGTGGCGCCCTACGAGGCGCTCAAGCTGCCGCGATTCGAGGAGCTGGTGGAGGAGGCGCGCCAGCGCTACGACTACGTCGTGCTCGACACGCCGCCGTTCGTCCCGGTCCCGGACGGCCGCCTCATCGCCGGATGCGTCGACGGCTTCCTCGTGGTGGTTGCGGCTCACCGGACCCCACGCAAGGAGCTGGCCGAGGCCCTCGGCCTCATGGATCCGGCGAAGGTCGTCGGCCTCGTGTTCAATGGCGACGACGCCCCTATTCCGCCCTATTACTCTCGCTACGCAGACCCGCGTCGACGTGACCGCTCGTGGTGGCGCTACCGCCGGGGCTTCTACGAGCGGCGCACGCAGCGGGAGGAGTCGCCGAGCACGTGGTCGAGGACGTGATGGACCGCGTGATGCCCAGGGATGGGCTTGGCACGGGGCACGAGCGGGTGCTCTCGCGCGTCGTCGCGCTCGGAGGCGGGACGGGGCTGCCCGTCGTCTTGAGCGGGCTCCGGCGGCACCTCCCGAAAGACTGCGGGATTACCGCGGTGGTGACGGCCGCGGACGACGGCGGAAGCTCCGGCATTCTCCGAAGGGAGTATGGCGTCCTCCCGCCCGGAGACATCCGCAACTGTCTCACGGCATTGGCCTGCGTGGCGCCGGAAGTGTCGGCGGCGCTTCAGTATCGATTCGATGGAGCCGTGGGCGGGCACCCGGTCGGCAACCTCCTCTTGGCGGCGTTCGATATGGTCGCGACCGACGAGCTGAGGGCGATCCGGCTCGCGGCCGAGCTGCTCGGCGTGGCCGATCTCGTCCTGCCGTCGACCACGCGGCGCGTTCACCTGATCGCCGATCTCCTGGATGGTCGGTCGGTGCACGGCGAGTCCGAGATCCCGCGGAGCGGCGCTCCGATCAAATGCATCAGGATCGACCCGCCCGATGCGGAGGCGGCGCCCGGCGTGCTGGAGGCGTTGCGCGAGGCGGACGCAATCATCCTGGGCCCCGGCAGTCTCTACACGAGCGTCCTCGCCACGCTGGTCGTCCCAGGCGTGGCGGAGGCGGCGACGCGCTCGCGAGCGGTCCGGATCTTCGTCTGCAATGCGATGACCGAGCCTGGCGAGACCGACGGCTACGACGTCGCCGCCCACCTCCGGGCTCTCGCCGCCCATGGCCTGGCGCCAGAGGCGCTCGATTACGTCGTCGTCAACACGACTCCGATCCGGCCCAAGCTCTGCGCCCGCTACACCACCGAGGGCGCGAGCCCCGTGGACCCCACCGGTGTGTGGCTCGGCGAGCCTCCGGTGATGGTCCGCGCGGAGCTTCTCGAGCCCGGTCCCGTCGTGCGGCATGCCGCCGACAAACTGGGGCCGATCCTGTGTGACCTGGCGGCCGTGCGGATGAGGCGGGAGAGGATGGACGCGGCGTGAATCCGATGAGCATCGTCTACAGCCTTGTCGCCGAGGCGCCGCATGGCGGGACGCCGCTCGCGGCGAGTCTCCTCGTCGTCGGCTTCGGCTTCCTCTTCGGTATGCGCGTGGCGCGCCGCGCCCGGAGCCTGCGACGCGTCGGCGAGCGTGTGCTCATCCTCGGGGGGAGCGCACTGGCGCGCCGCGTCGTCGAGGAGATCGAACGGGGGCCGTCGCTCCGACACGCCGTCGTCGGGGTGGTGGATGGAGCCGAGAACCTCCGGAGCGTCGTCGAAGCGACCCGGCCCGATCGCATCGTGGTCGGCCTGGCCGAGCGCCGGGGGCGACTGCCGCTCTCCCGACTCGTCGAGTCGCGGGCGCGCGGAATCCTCGTCGAAGACGTCGCCGAGACGTATGAGCGCCTGACTGGGAAGCTGGCCCTCGAGGCGGTCACGCCGAGCAGTGTCATCTTCTCCTGCGCCTTCACTCCGTCCCGTCTCCAGCGCGCGCTCGCGCGAGCGCTGAGCTTCCTCGTGTCGGTGGTCGGCCTGGTCGTCCTGGCGCCCGTCCTTGGCCTGATCGGGCTCCTCATCAAGCTCGACTCCCGGGGTCCCGTGTTCTTCGTCCAGGAGCGCGTGGGGCTGGCCGGGAGGCCGTTCAGCCTGATCAAGTTCCGCAGCATGCACCCGACCAACCGGCCGAAGTCCGAGTGGGAACAGGACAACCGCGATCGCATCACGCGCCTCGGACGGTGGCTCAGGCGGTTCCGCTTCGACGAGCTGCCTCAGCTCGTCAACGTCGTCCGGGGCGAAATGAACCTGGTCGGCCCGCGGCCTCACCCGATGACGAACCTCAAGCTCATGATCTTGGCAGCCCGCAACGTCAGCGAGGTGTCGGGCGACGCGATCCCGTACTACGAGCTCCGGTGCGCGGTTCGGCCGGGGATCACCGGGTGGGCACAGGTTCGCTACGGGTACGCGAACGGGCTCGAGGAGGAGGTGGAGAAGATTCGCTACGACTTCTACTACCTCAAGCACATGTCGCTCTGGTTCGATCTCCGCATCCTGTTCGACACGTTCAAGATCGTGCTCACGGGACGGGGCGCTGCGGGCGCCAGTCAACCAGGGGCTCTTTCGGCCGTTCCTGCCCAGCAGTCTCTTCGGGGACGTAATGGGGGGGCGCTGCCTGAACGGCTCCCGACCCGGTCGCTCCTCTAGTCGGCCCTCGTCCCTGCCGGGCGTCGGCGCGTCGGGCGGCTCGCACGCCCGCCCGCGTGCCCGTGGCCGAGCCCGCGGCGGGAGTGAGCGACGACCCGTTCGTGCCCCGTCCACCTCAAGATGCCCCCGTGTGTCAGGCCAGTGTACAGAGAGTCGCCCGAATGAGTGAGGCCCGGCTCGTCGATCTGATCCGAAGTCACACGGCGCGCCTGACGGTCATCGGTCAGGGGTACGTGGGCCTTCCGCTCGCGGTCGAGTTCGCCCGTGCCGGCTTTCCGGTCACAGGCCTCGACTCCGACGCGGGTCGGGTGGCGGCCCTGCGGCTCGGCCACTCGCACAGCCCCGATCTCGAGGACCAGGATCTGATAGGGCTGGTTCGCGATGGACGGTACGAGGTGACGTCTGATTTCTCCGTCCTCGAGCGAAGCGACGTGGTGATCATCTGCGTGCCGACGCCGCTCCGAAAGTCGAAGGATCCCGACATCTCCTTCGTGATGGCGGCGGCCGAGGCGGTCGCCGCCCGGTTCCGGCCGGGCAAGGTGATCATTCTGGAGTCGACGACCTATCCGGGAACGACGGAGGAGCTCCTGCTGCCGATGCTGGAGGGCCGTGGCGCCAAGGCCGGCGAGAACCTCTTCCTCGCGTTTTCGCCGGAGCGGATCGATCCGGGGAACCGGGCCTTCAGGCTCCGCGACATTCCAAAGGTGGTGGGAGGCGTCACCACCGCCTGTACCCAGATGGCGGCCCTCCTCTATCGTCAGATTGTCGCGAAGGTACTTGAGGTCTCCAACCCGACGGTGGCCGAGCTGGCGAAGCTCTACGAGAACGTGTTCCGGAACGTCAACATCGCACTGGCGAACGAGTTCGCGCTGATGTGCGGCCGCCTCGGCGTGCGCACCCGCGAGGTGATCGACGCGGCCGCCACCAAGCCGTTCGGCTTCCTCCCGTTCTATCCCGGCCCGGGGATTGGCGGCCATTGCATCGGCATCGACCCCTTCTACCTCGCGTGGAAGATGCGCCTGAACGGGTACGAGGCCCGGTTCATCCATGTGGCCGACGAGATCAATCAGTCCATGCCGGCCCACGTGGTCGAGCTCCTGACCGACGCCCTCAACCGGCGGCGACGCTGCCTGCACGGCGCCAAGATCCTGGCGCTCGGGGTCGCCTACAAGCGCGGAGTCGGGGACATCCGGGAGTCGCCCGCCCTCGAGGTCCTCACGAGACTCCGCGACAAGGGGGCGGCGGTCTCGTACGCGGACCCCTACGTCCCCTCGATCTCCCTCGATGGAGTGGCCCTGAAGTCGGTCGAGGTCACCGACGGCGAGCTCGCGGCGGCCGACTGCGTGGTGATCCTCACGGACCATCCGGAGTTCGACTACCGGAGGATCGTGGAGGTCGCCCCGCTCGTCGTCGACACGCGGAATGCCACCTGGGGAATCCCGGCGCCGGCCGGTCGAGTGATCGCGCTGTAGGAGGGGCGACCGCCGCCGGGATGGAATCGAAATGAGCGCCGCATCCTTGATCGCCTGCATCCGAAGTCACTCCGCGCACGTCACGGTCGTCGGCCAGGTACGTCGGCCTCTCGCTGGCCGTCGGGTCGACCCCGACCGGCCTGCGGCTCTCGACACCCGGAGGATCGCCAAGCCCCCGACGTCGGCCGTGGTGATCTGATGGCGCTCCGCACGCAGATCGAGACGAAGCGACGTCGGACGTCTCCGGGCGCGCCACGCGCCGTGTCACGCCAGAGTTGGGGAATGCCGCTATGACAACCCTCGTTCAGCTACGGACCGCCGTGCGCGACGCCTCGCGCCATCAGCCGCTGGACGGGGAGGTCGGCTGTGGTGGCCGCGCCGCGTGGTGGGCACGCGCCGTGACCAGAAGCGCGGCGAGACTCTCCCTGCCTGTCGTGGCGACGTTCCTCTGGTCGTCGGCGTTGCTGAGCCCCGCGCACGCCCAGACGATATCGTTCGTCGCCCCGAGAGATTTCCGGACGGGACAGAGTCCGTCATCCGTGGCCGTCGGCGACTTCAATGGCGACGGCAAGGCGGATCTCGCCGTGGCCAACGAGGGCTCCGGCACGGTCTCGGTACTCCTCGGCCACGGGGATGGGACGTTCGCGGCCCTCCCGGACCTCGCGGTCGGCACCAATCCGTTTTCGGTGGCCGTGGGCGACTTCAATGGCGATGGCAAGCTGGACCTAGCGGTCGCCAACTTCGGTTCCAACACCGTCTCGGTGCTGCGGGGCGACGGCACCGGGACCTTCGTAGCGGACCCGAACCCAATCGCTGTTGCCAGTCCCGTTTTCGTGGCGGTGGGCGACTTCAACCGCGACGGCCACCCGGATCTGGCGGTGGCAGACCGTGACGCCAACACCGTCTCGGTGTTGCAGGGCAAGGGCGATGGGACCTTCCTGGCGGTCCAGACCCTGAATGTGGGTATCTTCCCTGTCTCCGTGGCCGTGGGCGACTTCAATGGCGATGGGATACCAGATTTAGCGGTCGCCAACGCTGACCTCGGCGACGCCAGTTACAGCAACAGCAGCATCTCGGTGCTGATCGGCACCGGCAACGGGACCTTCCAGCCCGCGGCCGGTCCGCGAACCTTCACTGTGGGCGACAGTCCTTGGTCCGTGACCGTGGGCGACTTCAATGGCGATGGCAAGCTGGATCTAGCGGTCGCCAACCGCGGGAACATCACGCCGGGCCTCACCGTCGCGGTGGTGCTGGGCAACGGCGATGGGACCTTCGTGGTGACGCCGACCGTGGGCGTGGGCTCGCATCCGTCCGCCGTGGCCGTCTACGACTTCAATGGTGATGGCAAGCTGGATCTGGCGGTCGCCAATGCGGGCTCCAACACCGTCTCGGTGCTGCTTGGCAACGGCGACGGGACCTTCCAGTCGCCGGTGGGAAGGACCTACCCTGTGGGCGGCAGCCCTGCTTCCGTGGCCGTGGGCGACTTCGATGGCGATGGCATTCAAGATCTGGCGGTCGCCAACTATGGTTGCGGCGGTGGCGATTATTACTGCACGACCAGTTCTACGACCGTCACGGTGCTGTTCGGCAACGGCGATGGAACGTTCGGGAGGCCGCTGACTTTCAATGTGGGCACCGGGCCTAACTCCGTCGCGGTCGGCGACTTCAATCGCGATGGCCACCTGGATCTGGCGGTCGCCAACTATGGGTCCACCCCCCCCGGTGGTTTCAGCGGCGATGGAAGCACTGTCTCCGTGCTGCTGGGCACCGTCACCGGGAGCTTCACGGCGGGCCCGACCCTGAATGTAGGCCACGGTTCGACCTTCGTCGCGGTCGGCGACTTCAACGGCGATACGAGACTAGATCTGGCGGTGGCCAACTACGGGGACGGCACCGTCTCGGTGCTACTCGGCAACGGCGATGGGACCTTCCGGCCGGCAGTGGGAAGCCCCTACCCTGTGGGTGGCGGTCCGTGGTCCGTGGCCGTGAGCGACTTCAACGGCGATGGCAAACCAGATTTGGCGGTGGCGACCTACCTCACCGACCTCGGCACCGTCTCGGTGCTGCTCGGCAACGGCGATGGGACCTTCGGGCAGGCGGTGAGCTACCCCGCAGGGTGGGGTCCGATGGGTCCTATTTCCGTGGCCGTCGCCGACTTCAATGGTGATGGCATTCAAGATCTGGCGGTCGCCAACTTTAAATCCACCACCGTCTCCGTGCTGCTCGGCAACGTCGGTGGGACCTTCCAGGCGCCCCAGGGCTTCGATGCGGGCATCGCGCCCGGGTTCGTCGCCGTCGCCGACGTCAATGGCGATGGGCTGAAGGATCTGATCGTGCCCAACTTGGCTTCCAACACCGTCTCGGTGCTGCTGGGCGCCGGCCTCCCCAGCGTCACCCCCGCGCCGGTGCTGAATCCGGCAGGCGGGACGTTCATCCTGTCGGTGCGGGTGACGATCACGGACGGCACGGCGGGAGCGGCGATCTACTACACGACGGACGGCAGCACGCCGACGACCGCGTCGACCCTGTACACCGGCCCGATCACGGTGACGAAGACCACGACGATCAAGGCGATCGCGCAGGCGCCGGGTCTTGCGATCAGTGGGGTGACCAGCGGCACCTATACGATCCTGGTCCAGGCGGCGCCACCGAC
>QHRX01000004.1 GCA_003221455.1 Candidatus Rokuibacteriota bacterium | reverse complement strand
GCACGCCGACGACCGCGTCGACCCCGTACCCGGGCACTGCGATCTCGGTCACGCGGTCCATGACGATCAAGGCGATGGCGGCGGCGAGCGGGATGGCCAACAGTACTGTCGCCAGCGCCACGTATACGATCCAGGTGGCAACACCGACGTTTAGCCTGCCCGGCGGGACCTACGGGGCGCCGCAGTCGGTGACGCTCAGTGACGCCACCAGCGGCGCGACGATCTACTACACGACGGACGGCAGCACGCCGACGACCGCGTCGACCCAGTACACGGGTGCGAT
>QHRX01000154.1:17322-28473 GCA_003221455.1 Candidatus Rokuibacteriota bacterium | reverse complement strand
CGGCCTCCGTCCAGCGCCCCGTCGCGTGGGGCCAGCGCAGGAGCAGCGCGCCGCACCAGACGCCCAGCGCGGCCGACGCGAGGGCCGTGCGACCCAGGCTCCTCACGAGCTCGCGCCCGCCGAGGCGCCCCAGGCGGCGCCGCAGAAACCAGACGAGGAGCGCCAGATTCGCGTAGGCGGAGGCCGAGGAGGCGCACGCGAGCCCCGCGTGCGCCATCGGCTGGAGGAGGGCGACGGCGATCACGACGTTGACGCCGACCGCCGCCGCGCCCGCCGCCACCGGGGTCCGGGTGTCGCCCATCGCGTAGAAGGCCTGGGCGACGATCCGGGTCGCCGAGAACGCGACGAGGCCGAGGGAATACCAGGCGAGCGCCCAGGCGGTGGCGGCCGTCTCGACGGGGCCGAAGTGGCCGCGTTCGAAGAGCAGGCGCGTGATCGGCAGGCGGAGCACGAAGAGGCCGACCGTCGCCGGCAGCGCCGTAAAGCAGGAGAGGCGGAGGGCGAAGTTCATCGTCCGCGCGAGCCCGCGGCGGTCGCCGGCCGCCGCCTGGCGCGACATCGGCGGCAGCGCCGCCGAGGCCAGCGCGATGCCGAACACCCCGAGCGGGAACTCCACGACCCGGTCGGCGTAATAGAGGTACGAAATGCTGCCAGAGCGGAGCAGCGAGGCGAGCAGCGTGTTGATGAAGATCGTGACCTGTACCGCGGCGAGCCCGAAGATCGACGGGACCAAGAGGCGAAGGAGCCGCCCGAGGGCGGGATGCCGGACCTCGCGCGACGGCCGGAGCGGAATGTCGGCGCCGACGAGGTCCGGCACCTGGACGACGAGCTGCCCGACCCCGCCCACGAGGACGCCGACCGCGAGCGACACGATGGGCGGGTCGACGTGGCGGGTCAGGGCGAGCACGCTGACGACCATCCCGATGTTCATGACCGCCGGGCCCAGCGCGGACGTGAAGAACCGCCCGTGGGCATTGAGGGCGCCCATCACGAGCGCGGCGAGCCCGACCAGGACCAGATACGGGAACATCAGCCGGGTCAGCATCACGGTGAGCGCGAGCTGCCCAGGCTCGCCGGCGAAGCCGGGCGCCATCAGGCGGACGATCCACGGTGCGAGCAGACTGCCGAGCGCGCTCACGGCGCACAGCACCAGGATCGCGGCCCCGAGGAGTGCCCGGAACAGGCGTTGGAAATCGGCACGCGGACGCGAAACCAGGTAGTCGCTCAGCATCGGCACCACCGCGGTCGAGAGGGCGCCCTCGCCCAGGAGGCGGCGGAGGATGTTGGGGATCCGGAAGGCGACGAAGAACGCATCGGTCACCGGCCCGGCGCCGAAGGCGCGGGCCACGACCACGTCGCGCACGAAGCCGAGCACCCGGCTGGCGAGCGTCGCGACGCCGATGCTCCCGAGCGCGCGGACGACCTGTGCCTCGTGGTCAGGTCTTGCAATCATCGGAGATTTTCCGCACTATGAGCGGACCCAATCATCCGGAGGAGTGAGCTCTTGGCGAACATCAAGTCGGCGATCAAACAGGCGCGGCAGAGCGAGCGGCGGCGCCAGCGGAACCGCACCGTCCGGTCAACGGTTCGGAGCTCCACCAAGCTGGCGCGGACGGCGCTGGGCGAGACGGCCGCCACCGCCCGCGCGGCGGTCCGGGAGGCCATCCGCGAGCTCGACAAGGCCGTCACGAAGGGTGTGCTCCACCGCAACACCGCCGCCCGGAAGAAGTCTGCGCTCGCGCGGCGCCTCGCGGCGCTCGGCTAGCCCGGCGCGTCCCGAGCCGCTCGAGCAAGTCCGCGGCCGCCCGCGCCACCATCTCCCCCGCCCGCTCGCCGTAGAGGCTCGCGCACTCGATGTAGCCCCTGCGGTGATAGGCGTCGGCCGTGAGCAGGTAGCCGAGGTAGCCGTTGGAGAGGCCGGCCACGAAGGCGACGGGAAAGTGGCGGCGGCCGGCGGCCTTGACGACCCGCCCGAGACGGGTCTCGAGCTCCCCCGGGACCGTGACCCAGGCGCTCGGGCCGAGGGCGACGGCGACCAGCTCGGCCGACCGCGGCAGCGTCGAGCCGAGCGGGACGGTCAGCCCGCCCGGCACCCAGTGCCCCAGGCAGTTCCGCACCGACACGAACGGCGGCGGGAGGTCGATCCGTCCGTGCAGGGTCTCCAGCCCTGCGTCGCCCGCCACCGGAACCCGCGCCCAGGCGGCGCCCACCGTCGTCGCGAGTTGTCCACCGGCATCGGCGATGGCCGCCTCGCCGTGCCCCCGCGGGCTCACGTCGCCGACCGCGCCGTTCACGAACAGCGCCGGCGCGCCGAGGGTTCGCTCCAGGCGGCGCGACGCCTCGCCCATGACGTCCGCCGACAGCCTGAGGTTCGACGCCGGGAGCGTGGTGCCGTGGATCGCGTAGTTCCAGACGAGCGCGACCGCTTGGCCGCCGGGCCGGACGAGCTTCAGCAGCGCGAGCTCGGGATCGAGGGGTCGGTCGAGCCGGCTCTCCGTCAGGGCGGGCGCGGTCGTGGTGCCGGCGCCCACGAGCGCCGGCGCCTTGTCCCGCTCCGCGCGCTCGACCGCGGCCAGGATGCCGTCGAGCACCGCCCGGCGGACACCGGCGTCGTAGCGATCGGTCGCGAGCGCCCCGAAGACCTCGGAGTCGATGTAGGCGCCGGGGCCCGAGTGCGTGTGGGACGCCGAGACGATCACGGTGGAGTAGGCAAGGCCCACGGCCGCCGCCCGCGCGCGGACCTCGCCGACGAGCGCCGGATCCGCCGCGACGAGGTCGACGGCCACCCAGAGGAGCCGCTCGGCCGCCGTGTCGAGGACGAGCGCCCGAGCCATGATCGGATCGCGCACGCCTGTCGACGGCCGGAGCCAGAACGCGTGCGGGTGGCGGTCGAGGAGATCGGGCACAAGGAGCCGGCGCGCCGGGCTTCCGTAGCCCGCGACCGGCACGCCCGCCGGGAGCGCCAGCTCAGCCACCGCCGCCCCCGCCCGCAAGGTCGGCGAGGACCGGGCCCCGGCAGACGAGGGCAGCAGCACGAGCACCGGGAGCAGCGCGACGGCGGCGCGGCTCAACAGAGATCCGCGATCAGGATCGCCATCTCCGCGCGCGGCTCGCCGCCGGTCTTGACCGCGAACTCGACCTGCCAGCAGCGCCAGAGCCGCCGCGCAAGGTCCGCCGTCTGGAGCGACTCTGCCCGGGCCAGCACCCGTTCCGTCACGGGCAGGGGGCGCCGCAGACGGCGCGCGATCTCGGCGGCTGGAATGCCGCGGCGCGCCCACTCCTTGACGGCCCACGTGGTCCGCAGCTCCCCGCCGAGGAAGCCCAGGAGCCTGAGCGGCTCCTCGCCCGCGCGTAGGAGCTGGTCGAGCAGTGTCTGTGCCCGGCCGCGCTCGCCCCGCTCGATCGCGCGCACGAGATCGAACAGATCGCTCACCCGGTGGTCGCCGACGACGGCGCGGACCTCCCCCGCGCCGACCCGCCGGTTGTCGGGCCCACCCGCGAGCGCGGCCTTCCGCACCTCGCCGAGGAGCAGGCCGAGATCATCGCCGACGAACTCGACCAGCATCCGGGCGGCCTCGTCGGCCACCTCGAGGCCGTCGAGGCGCGCGCGCTGCTGGAGCGCTCGCTCGAGGGCCTGGCCCCTCGGGGGGAAGAGCTCGATCACGCTGCTCGCCGGCACCGCCCGGAGGAGCCAGTGGTCGTTCTTGCGGACGCGGTCGGCCCGGAGCGACTCCGCCGCGAGCAGGAGCAGGCACGTGGACGGGCTCGGCCGGGCGAGGTAGGCCAGGAGCGTCTCGTGGTTGCCCGCGGCGAGCGCCTCTGCGTGCCTGACGACCACGAGGCGGCGCGCCGCCAGGAACGGCAAGGTCATCGCCGATCGCGCCACGGCCTCGGTCGTCGTCTCGCGGCCGTCCAACACCTCTCGGTCGAAGGCGCCGCTCGCCGGGTCGGCGAAGATCGCCGCCGAGAGCACACCCACCGCGTCGTCGAGCAGGAGCGGCGCGGGACCGTGCAGGAGCGCGACCGGGGGCACCGTGCGGCGTTCGGCATCCCGCAGGAGTCCCGGGTAGTCCACGCTACAGGCGTTCGATGGCGAGCTCGCCGAGGGCGGGCCCGCGGGCGAGGCGCTCCCCGGCCGCGATGCCCGCGGCGAGGCGGCGGGCCGAGCGCGGGCAACGGCCCAGGACCCGGCCGACGAGCCCCCGCGCCGGGATCCGACGCTCCCCTGCCTCAGGTCGCATGGGTCACGATATTCACCAGCCGGCCAGGCACCACGACCACGCGCGCCACCTGGCGCGAGGCGAGCCACGGCCGCACCCTGTCGTCGGCCAGCGCCAGCGCCGTGACGTGCTCCGCGCGGGCTCCGGTCTCCACGGTGAGCCGACTCCGCACCTTGCCGTCGACCTGGACCACGACCGTGATTTCCTCCCGGATGAGGGCGCCGCTGTCGGCGCGCGGCCACGGGCGCCGGAACAGGCTCTCCGCATGGCCGAGGACGCTCCACAGCTCCTCCGCGATGTGCGGACAGAATGGCCCGAGCAGGAGCAGCAGCGTCTCGACCGCCTCGCGCATCAGCGCCGGCCGCTCCTGGCGCGGTTCCTGGGCGGGGGCGGCCTCAAACGCATGGAGCTCGTTGACGAGCTCCATGATCGCGCTGATCGCGGTGTTGAAGTGGAAAGCGTTCTCTATGTCTGCGGTCACGCGGTCGATCGTCTCGTGGACGCTCCGGCGGAAGGCTCGTCCGCGGTCCGAGAGCGCGTCTGCCCGTGCGGGCACCGCCTGCCGGAGCTCGTCCACGTGCGCCAGCGTGAACCGCCACACCCGGTTCAGGAAGCGCGAGGCGCCCTCGACGCCGTGATCGTTCCAGTCGAGATCCTTCTCGGGCGGCGCCGCGAACAGCGAGAAGAGCCGCGCCGTGTCGGCGCCGAGCGTCCGGATGAGGTCGTCGGGATCGACGACGTTGCCCTTGGACTTCGACATCTTGGCGCCGTCCTTGATCACCATGCCCTGGCTCAGGAGCCCGATGAACGGCTCGTCCACCTTCACGAGGCCGAGGTCGCGCAGCACCTTGGTGTAGAAGCGGGCGTAGAGGAGATGCAGCACGGCGTGCTCTATGCCGCCGATATACTGGTCGACCGGCATCCAGTATTCCGCGGCCGCCCGTTCGAACATCCCGTGCTCGTAGCGGGGCGAGCAGTACCGGAGGAAGTACCACGAGGACTCCACGAAGGTGTCCATCGTGTCCGTCTCACGCTTGGCGGGGCCGCCGCACCGCGGGCACCGCGCGTTGACGAAGCTCGGGACATCCGCGAGCGGCGATCCGCCCTTGCCGCTAATCTGGACGTTCTCAGGCAGGACGACGGGGAGATTCTCCTCCTTCTCCGGGACCATCCCGTCTCGGTCGCAGTAGAGGACGGGAATCGGCGCCCCCCAGTACCGCTGACGGCTGATGCCCCAGTCGCGCAGCCGGTAGTTCACCTTGCCCTCGCCGAGCCGGTTCGCTTCCAGCCACTCGATCGCCTTCCGCTTGGCGGCGGCCACGCTGAGGCCGTCGAGGAAGCCGGAATTGATCTTCGTGCCGTCGCCCGTGTACGCCTGTCCCCGGAAGCCGGCCGGCCGCGCGACCGTCTCGACGATGGGCAGGCCGTGCGGCACCGCGAAGTCCCAGTCGCGCTGATCCTCGCCCGGCACCGCCATGATCGCGCCGGTGCCGTAGGCCATGACCACGTAGTCGGCGATGAAGAGGGGGACCTCGGCGCCGGTGAACGGGTTGACCACGCGCGCGCGGAGGCGCAGCCCCCGCTTGGGGCGGTCGGTGGCCAGGCGTTCGATCTCGGTCGCCCGCGCGACTTCGGCGCGGAAGCGCTCGACGGCCGCTCGCTCGCCGCCGTCCGCCACGAGCTTGTCCACGAGCGGGTGCTCGGGCGCGAGCACGGCGTACGTCAGACCAAACCCCGTGTCGGGGCGGGTCGTGAAGACGCGCACGGCCAGCCCCGGCCGGCCGACGACGGGCAGGTCGACCTCGGCGCCCTCGCTCCGCCCGATCCAGTTGCGCTGCATCGTCATGACGCGCTCGGGCCAGCCGGGGAGTCGCTCGCACCACTCGAGCAGCTCGTCGGCGTATTTCGTGATCTTGAAGAACCAGCCGTCGACCTCCTTCTGCGTCACCTCGCTATCGCAGCGCCAGCAGCGCCCAGCCTCGACCTGCTCGTTGGCGAGGACCGTCTGGCAGGAGGGGCACCAGTTCACCCGCGACCGGCGCCGGTAGGCGAGGCCGCGCTCGAGCATCCGGATGAAGATGAGCTGCTCCCACTTGTAGTACGCCGGCTCACAGGTGGTAATCTCGCGGTCCCAGTCGTAGGAGAGGCCCAGCTGCTTGAGCTGGTTCCGCATGTAGCTGATGTTCTCGTGGGTCCAGATCGCCGGGTGGACGCCGTTCTCGATCGCCGCGTTCTCGGCCGGGAGTCCGAACGCGTCCCAGCCCATCGGATGCAGGACGTTGAAGCCGCGCATCCGCTTGTAGCGCGCCAGGACGTCGCCGATCGCGTACACCCGGACGTGCCCCATGTGGATCCGGCCGGACGGGTACGGGAACATCTCGAGGCAGTAGAATTTCGGCCGGCCCGGGTCCTCGGCGACGCGGAACTCCTTCCGCGCCTCCCAGGTCCCCTGCCATTTCGCCTCGAGCTCTCGGAAGGGGTAACGGTCGGAGGCCATTCCGCCAAGTTTTTACCACACTTACCGAACAGAGGCAACTTGGCGGACCCGTCCTGCCCCCGGGCGGGAAGCGCCCGGGGGAGGCGGCAGACTATGGGCCCCTACTTCTTCATCTCGAGCTTGATCCCGGCCACCGTCGCGGCCTCCTCGCACTTGGCGACGGATTCCGCGTGCTTGCCCTCCTTGTGCAGCTTCTCGCACTCGTCGGTCAGCTTCTTGGCTTCGCTGCGCTTGGCTTTGTCCTTCACCTGCGGCAGGTCCGCCCGGAGCTGTTTGATCAGCAGCGGGCACGTGTTGGCCGCCGCCATCCCGCCGCCGACCACGATCGCCATTCCGAACGCCAAGCCCGCCATCATCTTTTTCATCGTCTCGTCACCCCCTCCCCGCGACCCGACATGGCTGCAATACTATAAACCCGCCCGATCGCTCCCGGGTTCCGGAGAGGACGGGGCGGCGGCCCCGTCGCTCGCGGGCTCGGCCGCCGGCGGGTGGAAGTAGTCGTAGATCCGCTGGGCCATCTTGGGCGTGACCTTCGGCGTCGCCGCCAGCTCGGCCACGGTCGCCTCGCGCACGCGGCGGGCCGAGCCGAGCGTCTTCAGCAGGCTCGTGCGGATCGTGGGGCCGACTCCGGGGATCGCGTCGAGGATCGACTGGATCGTCCGCCGCGTCCGGAGCTTCCGGTGGTACGTGATCGCGAACCGGTGGGCCTCGTCCCGGACCTTCTGGAGCGTCTGGAGCGCGGGCGAGGTCCTGTCGAGCACGATCGGCTGGAGACTCTCCGCCGTGTAGACCTCCTCCTGCTGCTTGGCGAGCGCGATCACCGGAAGGTAGTCGAGCCCGAGGGTCTCGAGCGTCTTGAGTCCGACGTTGAGCTGGCCGCGTCCGCCGTCGATCAGGACGAGGTCGGGGAGGACGGTACGATCCTCGAGCGCCTTGCCAAAGCGACGGCCCAGGACCTCCTGGAGGGAGGCAAAGTCGTCGGCGCCCTGGACGGTCCGGATCCGGAAGCGCTTGTAATCGTCCGGCTTCATCGCGCCGTTTTCCCAGACGACCATCGAGCCGACCTGCTCGCCACCCTGGGTGTGGGAGATGTCGTAGCCCTCGACACGGTTCGGGGGCGCGGGGAGGCCGAGGACGCGCTGCAGCTCTTCGAGCACGAGCTGCTGACGGTTGCCCCGGGACAGGAGGTGCCCTTGCAGCGCGATGGCGGCATTCTCTTCGGCCAACGCCACGAACTCCCGCTTCCGCCCGCGCTGGGGCGCGTGGAGCTCCACTCGGCCGCCGCGCAGCCGCTCGAGCCACTCGGCGATGAGGGCCTCGTCCGGCACCGCCTCCGACACGAGCACCTCGGCCGCCGGAACGACGCCGCGCGCGTAGAACTGCTTGATGAACGCCGCGATCACCTCGCCGTCCCGGAAGCCAGAGACCCTGTCGAAGAAGAAGGCTTCCTGGCCGAGCAAGCGCCCGCGGCGCACGAAGAACAGCTCGACGCAGGCGTCCCCGCCTTCCCGGACGACCCCGATGATGTCCTGGTCGACCTCCTCCGTCGAGATGATCTTCTGCCGCTCCCGGACCTTGTTGAGCGACTGGATCTGATCACGGAGGAGGGCGGCGCGCTCGAACTTCATCTCCGCCGCGGCCGCCTCCATCTCCTGCGTGAGCACCTTGGCGAGGTCGTCGTCCTTTCCCTCGAGGAAGGCCTGGACCTCGCGCACAGTCTTCGCGTACCCCTCCTTGGTCTCCCACCCGGTGCAGGGCGCGTTGCAGCGGTGGATGTAGTACTGGAGGCACGGCCGCTCGAGCGTGCCGTCGATCTTGATCCGGCAGGTGCGGAGCGGGAAGAGCTGACGCGTCAGCCGGAGCGTCTCGCGCATGGCCGTGGCCGGATAGAAGGGGCCGTAATACGCCGCGCCATCCTTCTGGACCCGCCGGGCCACGACCAGCCGCGGGAAATCCTCGGTCGTCGTCAGCTTGAGAAAGGGGTAGTGCTTGTCGTCGCGTAGGATGATGTTGTACCGGGGCCGGTGCTTCCGCACGAGGTTCGCCTCGAGCATCATCGCCTCGAGCTCGTTGTCGGTGACGATGTACTCGAGGTCCCGAATCTGCCGCACCAGCGCCTCGGTCTTGGGATCGCGCGGGCGCCCCTCCTGGAAGTAGGAGCGCACCCGGCTCCGGAGCGACGCCGCCTTGCCCACGTAGATGACGGCCGCCTTCGCGTCCTTGTAGAGGTAGACGCCGGGCCGGTCCGGTACCCGTGCGAGTTTCTCGTCGAGGGTCATTCCAGACCTAACGATACACCGCGGCGCGTGGCTCTCGTGTGCCGCGCGGTGCGGCCGGGGTCCCGACTTCGACCGGGGCGGCGGGGCGGCTCGCCGGACCGCCCCGCCGATCGCGCGCGCGGCCGCGGCGTGACGCGCCGCGGCATGCGGCAGGGCGGCTCCGACGAGCGCGGAAGATCGCGCGGGCGACCTCAGACCCGACCGGCCCGCCGGCGCCAGACGACCGCGGCTGACTTCGCGTGTCGGGCGGCGGCCGGGCGGCTCAGCGGACAGCCAGCTCGCGCTTTCGGAGGGCCCTGACGCGGTCGCGGAGCTCGGCGGCCCGTTCGAAGTCGAGCCTCCGGGCGGCGTCCTTCATCTGCGCTTCGAGCTCTTTGATCCGGGCCTCGAGCGCGGCGGGATCCCCGGGGACCTCCTCGGCCGCCGGGCCCACCTCGACCGTGTAGTAGTCCCGCTCGTAGACCGTCTGCAGCAGCTCACGGATCGAGGAGCGGATCGACTCCGGCGTGATGCCGTGCTCCGCGTTGTAGGCCGCCTGGAGCCGGCGCCGCCGCTCGGTCTCCCGGAGCGTCGCCGCCATCGAGTCCGTGACCCGGTCGGCGTACATGATCACCTGGCCGTTGACGTTCCGGGCGGCCCGCCCCGCGGTCTGGATGAGCGACGTCGTCGACCGCAGGTACCCTTCCTTGTCGGCGTCGAGGATCGCCACCAGCGACACCTCCGGGATGTCGAGGCCCTCGCGGAGGAGGTTGATGCCGATGAGGCCGTCGAACTTGCCGAGCCGGAGATCGCGAATCAGCTCGACCCGGTCGAGCGTGTCGATGTCGGAGTGTAGGTACCGCACGCGGAGCCCCATTTGCTGGTAATACTCGGTGAGGTCCTCCGCCATCCGCTTGGTGAGGCACGTGACGAGGACGCGCTCTTCCCGCGCCGCCCGACTCCGGATCTCCTCGAGCAGGTCGTCGACCTGCTCCGTGGCGGGCCGTACCGTGAGCTCCGGGTCCGTGAGGCCCGTCGGTCGGATGATCTGCTCTGCCATCGCGTCGCCCGCCAAGCGGAGCTCGTGCGCGGCGGGCGTCGCCGACACGTACACGATCTGGCCGGCGAGCACCGAGAACTCCTCGAAGGTGAGCGGGCGGTTGTCGAAGGCCGAGGGCAGCCGGAAGCCGTACTCGACCAGCGTCTCCTTCCGCGACCGGTCGCCGTAGTACATGCCGCCGATCTGCGGCACCGCCACGTGGCTCTCGTCGATGATGATCAGCGCGTCCTTGGGCAGATAGTCCATCAGCGTGGGCGGCGGCTCGCCTGGCCGCCGGCCGGTGAGGTGCCGCGAGTAGTTCTCGATGCCGTGACAGAAGCCGAGCTCGCGCAGCATCTCCATGTCGAAGAGCGTCCGCTGCTCAAGCCGCTGCGCTTCCAGCAGCCGGTTCCGGGCCCGGAGGAAGGCCAGGCGCTCGGCGAGCTCCTCGGCGATGGTCGTGAGCGCGTGCTCGAGCTGCTCGGCCGGGGTCACGTAGTGGCTCGCCGGGTAGACGTGCGCCTGGGGCTGCCGGCCGAGCACGGCGCCCCGCAGCGGGTCGATCTGGCGGATCGCCTCCACGGAGTCGCCGAACAGCTCGACGCGCAGCGCCTGGCTCTCCTCGTTGGCCGGGAAGACCTCCACGATGTCGCCGCGGACCCGGAAGGTCCCCCGGTGGAAGTCGTAGTCGTTCCGCTCGTACTGGACGGCCACGAGCTGGCGCACGATCTCGTCCCGGTCGACCTGCTGTCCCTCGGCGAGCGACAGGTGCATGCCCTGGTAGGTCTCGGGCGCGCCGATGCCGTAGATGCAGGAGACGGACGCCACGACGATCACGTCCCGGCGCTCCATGAGCGATCGGGTCGCGGAGTGACGCATCCGGTCGATCTCGTCGTTGATGAGCGCATCCTTTTCGATGTAGGTGTCGCTCTGGGGGATGTACGCCTCGGGCTGATAGTAGTCGTAGTACGAGACGAAGTACTCGGCGGCGTTGTCCGGGAAGAACGCCTTGAACTCACCGAAGAGCTGGGCCGCAAGCGTCTTGTTCGGCGAGATGACGAGGGTCGGCCGCTGGATGTTCGCGATCACGTTGGCCATCGTGAAGGTCTTTCCCGACCCGGTCACGCCGAGCAGCAC
>QHRX01000154.1:0-17216 GCA_003221455.1 Candidatus Rokuibacteriota bacterium | reverse complement strand
CCTCGCCGCGCCCCTCAGGTCGCCGAGGGAACCGCGACGAGGTACTTTCGCCAGGAGTCGAGAAAGGACCCCGCGTGGGGGTGTCGTAGCAGGTGGACCGAGAAGAGGAACCTGGGATGCACGGGCTCGCGGATCAGGCGCATCCCCGCCTCCTCCAGCAGGCGGTTCCCCTTGCGCAGGTTGCACTTGAGGCAGGCGGCGACGACGTTCGTCCAGGTCGTCTCCCCGCCCCGCGACCGCGGCAGCACGTGGTCGACGGTCAGGCGATCGCCGCGCCGGTTGCAGTACTGGCACGCGTATCCGTCGCGGCGGAGGATGTTCTTCTTGTTGAAGGCCACACGGTCGAGGAACGGCTTGCGGATGTAGACAGCCAGGCGGATCACCGCCGGGAGCGGGAAGGCCGTCGACGGCGATCGGATTACCCGCGGTGACGCCTCGACGCTTTCGGCCTTACCGCTGAGGAGAAGGGTGATCGCCCGCTTGGCGTTGGTGAAATGGAGCGGCTCGAACGTGTAGTTGAGCACGAGTACCGCGATTTCATCCATGGTCCTCGTTTAGGATAATCGGGCGCCACGGGCCTGTCAATCCGAGGGTTTAGACGAGAATCCGCCAGAGGATCTGCGCCGAGCCGGCGAGGATGATGAAGGCCGACAGGGCAACCGGCGGATTGGTGACCGCGAGGCCCCCGAGCAGGCAGAGCATCACGAAGCAGCCGAGGTAGAACCTGAGCTCACCCCGATCGATCCACTTGTGCGGCCCGACCATCTGCCGGATCTGGCCCACGAGGTAGAAGGGCGAGTACAGCAGGTAGAAGCACAGGAACATCGCCGAGATCGCCAGGATGCCGCTCAGAGCGGCGACGATGCCCCAGAGGAGCCAGACGACGGCGCCCTCGAGGACACTCTGGTCGAACTCGGTCGGTAGCACGTTGGGACGAAAATAGGCGAAGACCGCGAAAACCGAGTAGAGGGGGAGAATGAGCTCCACCCAGAACCGGCTGAAGTAGCGACCCATGGGTCCGAACTCCTCCACAGGGGTCCCACGACGCATCCAGCGTGCCAGTCAGCACGACCGCGAGGAAGCGACGAAAAGTCAGGAGGTTACAGAGGAGAGCCGACCGCCGCTCCGGCGCTCTAAACGCTGGGCGGCTGACAGGGCCGCGTCAGGACCGTCGGCTGATGCGGGAGCGAGCGGGTCCGCGCGCCGAGCGCCGAGTCCTCGACCCGACGCCCACCGACTCAAAGTCGGCCGCGTCGTCGTCGGCGTGGCGCACCGGGCGAGCCGCCCCGCGCCGGAGCTCCCGGCTGTCGTCGCCCACGATTGCGGCGGGCTGACCCTCGACCAGCGAGCGCCCGCAGACGGCGCAGCGCCACAGGATCGGCACGTGGCCGAGCAGCGAAAAGCGCCGAGCGTCGAAGAGGTACTGCACGTCCAGGTTGAACCGACCCCCGCAGGAGCACCTCGCCATTGCTGGGCTCATGCCCAATCGGGCTTGCACGAGCGGTGCCACGGGCCGACGTCGATCGGTCTCCGCCCGACTTCCCGGCGCGTCACCGCCGGAGCGCGGCCTTTCCGCCTACTTCTCGACCTGGTATCCTCGGGTCCGAGGCCCGGCGCCGGTGGCGCCGCGGCCGGCGCCCTGCCCGGCGGAGTCGTGTCGCGCCTCCCTGGCATCACCACCGTACACTTTCTGTCACGGGCGCGACGGCAGCGCTGGGTACCGCGGAGCGAGTGGCGAATGGGTAGACGCGACGTCCTCATCTTCGACCGCGCCGTCGGGGTCTCCTCGCGCCCGCGGCGCGATTCCCGGCGCCCGTGAGGGTGGTCCGCGAGCGTCGCGTGACGGTGGCCGCGGCGGCGGCACGGCGCGCTACCGTCGTCGGACTCGTTGCGGCCGCGGCGTTCGTCACTGGGATGTCGGCGACGGCCGAGGAGCCGGCGACCTACGCCGGGTACTCGGCGCCGGGCTGCGGCAGACTCGGCGCCCGGAACCGGCATGATCCCGCGCCTGACGGCAGCGACGCCTACATCAAGACGGCATCGTTCGACATCCTGTGCGAGAGCGGCTCGACAGCACGAGTCGGCATCCAGATTGACACGGCTGGCATGCTACTGGTTCGACGCTTCTACTACGTCACCGGCGCCGGTTGGGACGCGACGTGGACCCCGTCGGTCGAGGCGGCGATCCTGGGCGCCTGCGGCTGCCGTTAGCTCAGGCCGCCGTCAGGAGCGCGCGCGTCGCATCGAACGCCTCGCGCGCTACCTCCTCGGGGTCCCGCGCCCACGCCGCCGGGTTCGGCGCCTCGTAGCTCAGGTACCCCCGGTACCCCGTGGCCGCGAGCAGACGGAAGACCTCGCGGAATGGCACGCTCCCGCGCCCCGGCGGGAGCCGGTCGAGCGTCATGCCGGGCCGCAGGCCGCTCCGTGGCACGTCACTGTACTGGACGTACGCGATTTCCGCGGGGGCCAGGTCCGCGAGGGCGCCTGGCTCCGCGCCACTGCGCTGCAGGTGGTAGGTGTCGAGCAGGAGTCCGCAGCCTCGGTGATCGGCGCGGGCGAGCGCCTCGCGCGCGCGGGCGAGTGTGTTGAACTGCTGCGCCTGTGAGTTGAACTCGAGCGCGAGGCGGACACCGTGCCTCGCCGCCACGTCGCCGACCTCACCCAGGCTCGCGACCGCCCGCTCGAGCGGCCCGCCCCCCCGGTCGACGGGGCTCATGACCGTCGTACAGCCGAGCGCGGCCGCCCACCGGCACGACTCGCCAAAGACCGCGAGCAGCCGCTCCCGATCCGCCCCCGCCGCAAACATCCACCCCTGCTCGGCGCCGACCGCCGCGACGCCGAGGCCGCTCGCCTGCACGAGGTCCAGAACGCGCTCGGCCGGGTGGCCGGCCTCGCGCGCCCGGTCAAAATCGATTCGCCGGAGCTCGACCGCGTTCCAGCCGGTGCGCTTCGCGATCCGGAGCGCGTCTGCCAGCGGAGTCGTGTCGAGCGTCCACGTATGGAGCGCCAGTTCGTAGGGGCTCACGCCGCCCTCCCGTCTCGGAGTCGCCCACGCGTGTCCGAGCGTAGTCCCCGCCGAGCGCGGCGGTCAAGGGTGCGGGCGGGGCGGGCACGGGAGCGAAGTACAATCGTCGCGCGAGGTGACCCATCGCCTTTACCGACGAGCTCTGGCGCTCGATCGCCGGCATCTACGCCGCGATCCTCCGGCACCCCTTCCTGCGGGGGCTCACGGACGGCGCGCTCCCGCGCGAGGCCTTCCGCTTCTACGCGGTGCAGGATGCGCTCTACCTTCGCGAGTTCGCCCGCGCGCTCTCGGTCGCCGCCGCCCGCGCCCCCCGCGACGACTGGCTCGTGATGTTCAACGAGCACGCCGCGGGCGCGATCAAGGTCGAGCGGGCCCTGCACGAGGGGTTCTTCCGTGAGTTCGGCCTCGGCGCGGCCGAGGTCGCGGCTACCCCTCTGGCGCCCACGAACCTCGCCTATACGAGCTATCTCCTGGCGGTCGCATACGCGTCGCCCTTCGCCGAGGCGGTGGCGGCACTCCTGCCCTGCTACTGGATCTACTGGGAAGTCGGCAAGGCGCTCGAGCGGGCGGGCTCGCCCGACCCGCTCTACGCTCGCTGGATCGGGACCTACGCCTCTGCGGAGTTCGGGAACCTCGTCCGCGCCGTCCTGGACGCCACCAACGAGATCGCGAGCCGGCTGCCGGCGGCGGCGCAGGAGCCCATGCGGCGGCATTTCCTGGCGACGACCCGCTTCGAGTGGATGTTCTGGGAGATGGGCTATCGCCAGGAGTCCTGGCCGATCTGACCTTCGGACGTGCCACGGGCTGACACGCGCGTGCACGCCTGACACCGCCCGCCCCGTCGCCCGGCGATGGCGCCGTCACGTCGTCGACGCCCAAGCGCCGATATTCCCAGTCCTTCGCCCCTCTTCCGAGCCGGGGGGCACTCCCGGTGCGCCTGCGAGCCATGGCGTTCTTCTTGCACCCGGCGATCTAGGCATCACGCATCCCTACGAGGAGGGGACCTTGGACGAACGGCGAAAGTACGAGCGGCACACGGTGGTGTGGCCGATCCGGCTGTGGATCAGCGAGAAGTGCTTCATTGCCGGGCGGTCGGTCAACGGCGGTCTCCACGGCGCCTGGATCACCGTGAGCTGGCTTCCGTCGGGCGTCCTCAAGCTCGACCAGGAATACCGCCTCGAACTCTGTCCGGGAACCCCCGGCGAGTTCTCGTGCACCGCGGTCGTCCGGCACGTGAGCCGTCACGGGATCGGGCTGGAAATCCTCGAACAGGTTCCGGCCGCGCTGATCGGTCTCGAAGCGCCGGTCCTCGTCACGACGGGGCGCTGAGGTTGGAAGCCATCAAGCTGCGAGTCAGGCCGGAGCGAGGGGAGGGGATGGCCCCCGAGCCGACGCCGACGGCGGCGCCGCGGCGCGCCCGCATCTTAGTCGTCGACGACGAGGCGTGGGTCCGCGATTTGCTGTGCGAATTCCTGGGGGCAGAGGGGTACACCGTCACCCACGCGGCCACCGCCGACGAGGCCCTCGGCGCCCTGCGGCAGGACAGCCCGGACCTGGTGCTCCTCGACATCGGCCTTCCCGACATCGACGGGCTTGAGGTGCTGCGGCGAATTCGGGCCGCGGACCCGGGACTCGGCGTCATCATCCTCACCGGCAACCAGGACATCGTCCTGGCCCGGGCGGGGCTGCAGATCGGCGCCGTCGACTGCCTGTTCAAGCCAAGCGGTCTCGATCGTCTCGGCAGCGCCGTCGCGTTGAGCTTGGAACGCCTCCGGGCGTCCAAGGTCGGCGCGGTCTAGACCCGCCTCCGCCGCCACACACCATCCCCGTCACCCGCAGCGCGTAGCGAAGCGTCGGTCCTTGACAACACCCCGCCGCGGTCGGAAAGTGATCGGCGACTTCGCCCCCTGAACGCCGAGTCAGGCCGTGAGGAGGGAAGCACCCATGACGCGCGGACCGTTCGGACTAACCGCAAAGGCTCTCCTGGCAGGATCCCTCTTGCTCGCGCTGAGCACACCGGCGCCGGCGCGCGCCCAGGCCGCCCGGGCCGACATCCGAGACGCGAAAGGCGAGTCGCTCGGCACGGCGGTGCTGACCGACGCCCCCGACGGCGTACGAATCGCCCTGCGGCTCTCGAATCTCCCGCCCGGGAGCCACGCACTCCACATCCACGCCGTCGGTCGATGCGATCCGCCGGCCTTCACCTCGGCCGGCGGCCACTTCAACCCGGCGGGCCGGAAGCACGGGCTCAAGAACCCCGAGGGTCCGCATCTCGGCGACCTGCCCACCATCACCGTCGACGCCGACGGCACCGCGCGGGTGGACCTGGTCGTCCGCGAGGTGACGCTCGGGTCGGACGTGGACTCGCATTCGCTCTTTCCGCCCACCGGGACGGCGTTGGTAATCCACGAGCACGCCGACGACGATGTGACGGATCCCGCCGGGAACTCGGGCGCCCGGATCGCGTGCGGAGTCATCACGCGGTAGGCCAAGCGGAGCCGGCGCGCACCGGCTGGATCAGCCGACCGGCAGGATCCGGTCGGTCTCCAGTCCCGCGCCGCGCTCGCCGACCCACCGGACCAGCCCGAGGCAGTCGAGGTCGTCCTGACCACTCGCCAGGACGCTCACGCGGTAGGAGTGGCCCACCTTGAGGTCGACCGTCGGTGCCGTGGCCACGCAGATCCCATACGGACTCGCGTCGAGCGCGCGCCCGACAACCAACTCGTCGTCGATCCACAGCCGGACGGGCCACGCGATCGGTGTGCGCGGTTGGCGGCGTCGCTCCTCCACGGCTACATCCCCCCCTTCCATGAGACGGCACACAAGCCCTGACCGCCACCCGCGTCGGACGTCGCTCCCCTAGCGGCGGTGCGGCCCTTGCCGCCATCGGCGCTTCCAGCGCCGGAGGTCCAGCTCACGTCGCAGCCGGTCCTCGAAGAGGAACAGCAGGCCGGAAACCGTGAGCGCGCCGACGATGACGACCACCAGGATCCAGAGGCCGGTATCCCACATAGCTCGCTGGCCGCGGCGGTCCCCCTTCCCCAATTGTACCCGCGGGATTGACGGGTCTGAAGCTCTCGATTACCTTCTACGACGTTCCTCGACGAGGATCGGTCCGCCGCCGACGAGGGTACGGACATCGCCCGGGCGCGCCGAGCTCGGCGCGCGGACGCCCCTGGCCCCTCTCCCGCCGGGCGCACGCGGCGACGGCCGTCGGGCGCACCGCGTTCGTCTTCGCCGCCCCCATCTGCGGTGCGACGGCGTCCGGCGATGCTCGAGGCGGCGGCCCGCGACGCGGCCGGCCTTCGCCCACGGAGGCGCGAACCGGCGCCGCCAGGCGCCATGCACACTCGGAGGCAGACTTGGCCAGTAAGATCGGCTTCATCGGCCTCGGGACCATGGGCATGCCCATGGTCGCGAATCTGTCCAAAGCGGGCGTGGACCTGGTGGTCCACGACGTGAGCCCGGCGGCGCTGCAAGCGGCTCGCGGCCTCACGGGCGTCCACGTCACGGCCACACCCACGGCGTTGGCCGAGCAGTCGGACGTCGTCTTCACCTGCCTTCCCAACGACGACATCGTCCGCCGGGTGTACCTGGGCCCCGACGGCATCGTCGCCGGAGGCAAGTCCGGCCTCGTCACCTGCGACTGCTCCACGGTGAGCCCAGAGGCGACACTCGAGGTCCACCGCGCGCTCCAGACCAAGGGTATCTCTCACATGGACACGCCGATGCTGGGCTCCCAGCCCCAGGCCGTGTCCGGAGAGATCTTCTTCATCGTCGGCGGCGATCGCGCCACCCTGGCGAAGATCGAGCCCTACCTGAAGATAATGGGCAAACTCCACATGTACGTGGGGTCCTCCGCGACCGGCAACCGCATCAAGCTGATGCACAACGGTCTGGCCGCTGTCATCTCGGTGGCGGTGGCTGAGGCGCTGGCCACCTGCGTGAAGGCCGGCGTGGACGGCGACACGTTCTACCAAGTCGTCTGCAGGGGCGGCGGGATGGCCTACGGCACCTACTGGGAGCGTCGGGCCCGGCGCGTGCTCGATGGCGAGTTCTCCCCAACCTTCATGCTGCAACACATGCGCAAGGATGCCACCCTCGCGCTGCAGCACGCGCGGACGCTCGGGGTGCCCACACCCATTCTGGAGGAGGCCAAGCGCACCTACGACGAGGCCATGGACAATGGCTGGGGGGCCGAAGACTTCTCCGCCGTGACCCACGTGGTCGAAAAGCGGATCGGCCGCAAGCTCTCCCCGGGGTCTCGCCCCGTGTAACTCCTTGGTGAGCTGGCTTTCGGTCTCTCCTCACCTGCGCGGACGGGCCCCATCGAGGGGGAGAGGTCGTGGCCCCCGAGGGTCGACCGCGAGGGCAATCGAGGCTGGCTCTCGAAATCGACGGCTCGGCGGCAGACATGAAGGCCGCCGGGCCCCTATCACCGGCCCGACCTCCCCGGTCCCCTTGGGGCGTGATCCCCCGCGCGTGGGTCGGCCCATAGCCGCCCCACCGCCGCGACGACGATGTGTGGCGAGGCCGACCTGCGATGACGGCTGGAGCAGGCGGCGGCGCAGCGAGCGGGGCACGCGGCCCGGGCGAGAGGGAGCCCGGGCGCACACTGCCGGCTCTGTTCACCCTCGGGCGTGGCGGAGAGATGCCGCGTGGACCGCGCGCCGCCCGGGCGCGCCACACTAGGCGGCCTCGGGTGCGCCCTTTCCGGCGGCCGGCTCGCGACGATGGATCGCCCGCAGGTGACGGCCCAGGTGCATCGGCAGCGCAAAACGCCGATCGCACTCGGGACACGGGAGCTGCCGCGGGGCTGCCGCATCGGCCCCGCGCGGCCGAGCGGTTCGCCTCGGCTTTCGGTCGGTCGCGTCGAGCCCCAGCATGCGACGGACCGCCTCGGCGCGGTCTCCGGAGACGCGCTTCCGGGCGATTCGCTCAAGACGCTGCTGCTCGCTCTCCTGTCTGGCGAACTTCGCTGACAGCTTCATCGTAGGCGATCCCTCTCACTCTACCTCAGCACGCTACCGCGGGAACTGCAAGCGGCGTGACCAATCGGCCGACTGGCGGCGGCGAGCGCTGAGCTCGCGCTCACTCGAGCGGCGGCTCGCGGCATCCGCTCCGACGTTAGGGCGTTGCTCGGGGGCGACGCGTCGTGGCGCATAGGCGTCATGCGCGGACGGGCCGCCCACGACGACGACGGCGGGCCGCGACACGCGGGCCGTGGCGTCTGCACGCCGGCCCAGTCCTACCGCGGCAGGATGAGCAGGTCACGGCCCTGGTGGGACCGGTACGACCGAGAGCTCGCCGATCACCGCGCGAAGACCAGGGCCGAACCGGCACGCGTGCCCCAGTCGGCCTGCCCACGAGAGACGATGAACCTGAGCCGCGTCCTCCTCCCCTCCCGGCCTGACCAAGACTAGCCAGCACCGCGACGGAGATCAAGCGGGCACCCCGAGACCCGCTCTAGGCGCCCCGGACCCCCGCAAAATGCGGCGGTGCTCTCGGATCGTGTCGCGGTATCTGGTGGTGCGGGAAAGCTGATTCATAGAAGCCTGACCACCCGCCCGCCGCCACGAGTGGGTCTGCGTCCGCTTCCGACTCCTTCCATCAAGGGCCGACGTCCCTCCCACGCATCCCTCACCGTCTCATACCTACTGGACGACCAAAGTCAGAGTCAAGTACAAGCCCTTGACAACGCTGTCGAACTTGCCTAACTTTGACTGCCAACTTTTTCACTGGCAGTGGTTCGGCACCGACCGCTCGGCCGGCGAATGGACGATGCCGTCAGCGGTGCCGGTCATGCTGCGCGGCGGGCCGCGACCGACTTCGGCCCCACGCGCGAGTCTCCGCAGGGGTCATACGTCAATACATTCATTCGGATTCGTCCCACCGAGTCCCGTGCTCGTCGGACCATTTCCGCTCGTCGTCGAGCTATGGCCATCCGTAGGATAGGCTCGCTGCTCCTCCTCGCGATACTGGCGACCGTCGGCTGCGGCTACACCCTGGCGCAGGCTCAGGAGCCAAGCGATTTGACGAAGCTGACTCTTGAGGAGCTGATGAAGATCGACGTCGTTTCAATCAATGTGCTCGCAACCCACATTCATTTCGCGGGCCAGTGGATGGCGGCCTACGAATACATGCTCGAGGACATGGACGGGAACCGGGATGGCACGCGCCGAGTAAGCCACGCTCAGATTCTTCAGCAGTTCGACACCGCCCCGACGAACATGAGCGTAGAAACACACATGGCGACGCTCATGTACGCGCCGACCGGCGACGTGACGCTCAGCGCGATGTTGCCGTACCTTCTGAAAACGATGAACCATGTCACCCGGTCGGGCGTGCGCTTCACCGAACACTCGGAAGGGATCGGCGATTTACAACTGGGAGTCCTCGGCACCGTCTACCGCTGGGGCCGGTTCGAGCACGAGTTTCTCCTTAACGCCGGGGTGAGCGTGCCAACTGGGTCCATCGACGAGAAGGACTTTGGCCCGAACCGCACGCAAGGCAAGCTGAGGTTGGAGTACGACGACCAACTGGGATCGGGGACGGTTGATCTGCTGCCGGGGATCACCTACCTGGGCCAGTCGGCGAACTGGGCGTGGGGGTCCGAGATGATTCCCACGGTCAGACTCGGGCGGAATAGCAATCATTACCGGCTGGGGAACCGCTACCGCCTGAGCTCTTGGACGGCGCGGAAGTGGACCGATTGGCTGAGCATGACGGGCCAGGTCGATGGACAGCTCTGGGAGAACATTGACGGCGCCGATCCACGACTGAACCCGGCGGCGGCGCCGACGAAGGATCCCAACCGACAGGGGGGAAGGAGAATCGACCTCCTCCTGGGCCTTAACCTCTACGCGCCCAGCGGCATCCTCAAGGGCCAGCGACTCGCGGTCGAAGCGGGGGCGCCGGTGTACCAGTCACTCGACGGGCCGGCCTTACAGATGGACTGGCTCGTCAGAGTCGGATGGCAGTGGATCTTTTGAACGCATGGATCCTGAAGCTGTCGACGTCCTTGCGCGCGCTCCCTGCCGTGCTGCGGCTGGCGACGATCACCGGCGCCGGCGTCGCGAGCGTCGCGGTGCCGAACGCCCAGGCGCAGTCGCCGGAGGTCCGCGAGTATCAAATCAAGGCGGCCTTTATCTATAACTTCATCAAGTTCGTCGACTGGCCCCGAGACGCCCTGCCCGAGGGCAGCGAGACAATAAACATCTGCGTGCTCAGGGATGATCCGTTCGCCGATGCCCTGGAGTCGATCAAGGGCAAGACGGTGAAGTCGCGACGGGTCGCAGTCCGCCGGATCGAGCCAGGCCGGGACCTCGAGACCTGTCAGGTGGTCTTCATCGGCTCGTCCGAAGGAAAGCGTCTGCCGCGGGTCATCGAGAGCCTCCAGGGCTTGAACGTGCTGACGGTCGGCGAGATGGACCGCTTCGTCGAGCTGGGCGGGATCATCAACTTTTTTGTGCAGAACAACCGGGTGCGCTTCGAGATCAACGTCAACAGCGCCGAGCGAGCCGGGCTCAAGCTGAGCTCGCAGCTCCTCAGTCTCGCCAAAGTTGTCAGACAGTAGCCCCGGTCTCCGGCGTCTCTTCCGAGACGTCTCGATCAAGCGCAAGCTCACGCTGATCACTATGGTGACCAGCAGCGTGACGCTGCTGCTGGCCGGCGCGGCCTACGTCACCTACGACCTGATCACGTTTCGGCAGGCCATGTCGCGCGACCTGACGATCCTCGCCGACATCATCGGGAATAACAGCACCGCAGCGCTCGCATTTGACGATCAGCAAGCCGGCTCGGCGACGCTCGCATCGCTTCGCGCCCAGGAGCATATCGCGTCCGCTTGCCTGTACGGGAAGGAGGGTCGGCTGTTCGCCGCCTACTCTCCAGGGGGGCGACCGCCACGACCGTTGCCGCCGGGGGACGCGTGCCGTCGTTCTGACCGCGGCCACCTCGCCGTTTCGCGCCCGATCGTCTTCGACGGAGAGCCCATCGGCACGATCTACATCAGCTCGGACCTGGGTGAGTTCTACGGGCGCCTGAGACGGTACGCCAGCATCGGTGTGCTCGTCATCCTCGCCTCCTCCCTCGTCGGGTGGGTGCTGTCCGTCCAACTTCAGCGGGTCATCTCCCGGCCAATCCTGCACCTCGTCCAGGCCGCGAAGGCAGTCTCGGACCGGACGGACTATTCAGTGCGGGCGGTGAAGCAGAGCGGGGACGAAGTCGGCCTGCTGGTCGACGGCTTCAACGAGATGCTGGCGCAGATCGAGAAGCGAGACGCGGCGCTGACGCGGATGTCCAACAACCTGAACCAGCTCTATCGGCTGTCGACGACGATGCAGGAGCCTCTATCACTCCGGGACCAGCTCACCCGCGTGCTCGAAGCGGCGCGGCAGGTTGTCGCGGTCGACCGTTTCTACATCTGGGCCGTCCTGCCGGGCGAGACCCGGCTCGCCGCGCTTGCCGGCGCCGGCTTCTCCGAAGAGGAGTGGAAGGACTTCGATCGAGTCGAGATCCCCCTCGTCGAGGCGGGGGCGATGGGCAAGGCCTACGGAGACGGCGCGCCGCTCGTCTTCACCGAAGCGACCCCGCTCCCGTCTGAGCTTCGGCTGCGGCCGCCCTACTCGGAGATCCGAGCGATCCGCACGAAGAGCTTCATCGTCCTCCCGATGATTGCGCGCGGGCGCCGGGTGGGGCTCTTCACCGCCGACAACAAATGGAGCCGCCAGCCCATCCTGCCGCAAACGGTCGATCTGCTGCAGATCTTCGCCTCGCACGCGGCGGTGGCCGTCGAGAACGCGCGGCTCTTCCGCGAAATCGAGGAGAAAGGCCACCAGCTCGAAGTCGCGAGCAAGCACAAGTCCCAGTTCCTGGCCAACATGAGCCATGAGCTGCGGACGCCCCTGAACGCGATCCTCGGCTACACGGAGCTCATTCTCGACAACATCTACGGCGAGGTCTCCGCAAAGATCCGCGACGTCCTCGAGCGAGTCCAGAAGAGCGGGCGCCATCTCCTCGGCTTGATCAACGATGTGCTCGATCTGTCCAAGATCGAAGCCGGCCAACTCACAGTCTCCCTGAACGATTACTCGTTCAAGGAGGTCGTCAACGCCGTCGTCACCGCCGTCGAGCCCCTCGTGGCGGAAAAGAAGCTCAGGTTGAGCGTCTCGCTGGCGCAGGACCTCCCCGTGGGTCGAGGGGATGAACGGCGCATCATGCAAGTGCTCCTCAACCTCGTCGGAAACGCGATCAAGTTCACCGACGCCGGAGAGATTACGGTCCGTGTGACCTCCGCCAACGGCGCCTTCCTGGTCTCGGTCGCCGACACCGGTCCCGGCATCTCCGAGGCCGATCAGCAGAAGATCTTCGAGGAGTTCCACCAGGTCGACAGCTCGGCCACGCGGACGAAGGGCGGCACGGGCCTCGGCCTCGCGATCGCAAAACGGATCATCGAGATGCACGGCGGACGAATCAAGGTAGAGTCGACCCCGGGGAAGGGCTCGACGTTCTCGGTCATGCTGCCGACGCGGGTCGCGGTCTCGGAGACGTCATGAACCGACGGATCCTGGTCGTCGAGGATCAAGAGGACAACCGGCACATCCTGCGCGACCTCCTCGCCAGTGCGGGCTACGAAATGATCGAGGCCGTCACGGGCGAAGAGGGGGTGGCCCTCGCGGCCGCCCGTCGCCCCGACCTCATCCTCATGGACATCCAGCTTCCCGGGCTCGACGGATACGAGGCGACGCGGCGGATCAAAGGCGACCCCGCGCTGCGGGCGATCCCGGTCATCGCGGTGACCTCCTACGCGCTGAGCGGAGACGACCGCAAAGCCTTTGAAGCCGGGTGTGACGCCTACGTCACCAAGCCCTTCAGTCCGCGTCAGCTGCTCGCCACGATCCGGGAACACCTGCCGTAGTCGGGAGCGAGAGGTGCGGACACCGCCCCGGATCCTGATCGTCGATGACAATCCAATGAACCTGGAGATCCTACAGACACGGCTTGCCGTTCACGGGTACGAGATCGTCACAGCGGCGGACGGCGAAGAGGCGCTCACGATCGCCAGCGAGAAGCAGCCCGACCTGATCCTCCTCGACGTGATGATGCCAAGGATGGACGGAATCGAGGTGTGCCGTCGACTCCGGTCGGATCCCTCCCTTCCCTTTACGCCAATCATCCTCGTCACCGCGAAGTCTGACTCGAAGGACGTGATCGCCGGACTCGAGGCGGGAGGCGACGAGTACCTGGCGAAGCCCGTGGATCAGCCCGCGCTCGTCGCCCGCGTCAAGTCGATGCTCCGGATCAAGGCGCTTCACGACACGGTCCAGGCGCAGGCGGCCCGCCTCGAGGCCCAGGCGACGGAGCTCCGGGAGTGGAACAGGACCCTCGAGCAGCGGGTCGCCGAGCAGGTGGCCCAGGTCGAGCGCCTCGGCCGGCTCAAGCGCTTCTTCTCGCCGCAGCTCGCCGAGCTGATCGTCGAGGGCGGCGCCGAGGACCCCCTCAAGAGCCACCGGCGCGAGGTGACCGTCGCATTCCTGGACCTTCGCGGCTTCACCGCGTTCGCGGAGACCGCTGAGCCCGAGGAGATCATGGGCGTGCTCCGCGAATACCACGCCGAGATGGGCAGACTGATCCTGGCCCACGAGGGCACGCTCGAGCGCTTCGCGGGTGATGGGATGATGGTCTTTTTCAACGATCCCGTCCCCATCCCAAATCCGGCCAAACGTGCGATCTGCATGGCGCTCGCCATGCGCGACCGAGTCGGCGAGCTCAGCGTGAGGTGGCGCAAGCGCGGCTACGATCTCGACTTCGGCGTCGGGATCGCGCAGGGCTACGCGACGATTGGCGCCATCGGCTTCGAAGGACGCTTGGACTACGGAGCCATCGGCACCGTGACGAATCTCGCCGCGCGCCTCTGCGGTGAGGCCAGGCCCGGCCAGGTCCTGGTCTCGCAGCGGCTGCTCGCGACGGCCGAGGATCTGGTCGAGATCGAACCCGTCGGGGAGCTCCACCTGAAGGGATTCCTCAAACCGGTACCGGCATTCAACGTGCTCCGCCTGAAGGGCGAAAACGCCTGACGCGGCCGTCTCCACCACACACGGGGGCGGGAACGGGGCTCGCCCGATCGGCGGGCTCGTCGCCAGGGCAGGGCTGACGTGTCGCCTACTTGGCGTTCGACAAGTAGGCGATGATCCTTCGTCGGGCTTCGGGATCGGGTTGCTTGTAGAACATCATGGAACCCGGCACCCACGCCTGCGAATCAGTGATCCAAATGTCGAGGGTCTCGCCGGTCCATATCACCCCCTGCAGTCTCTTCAGAAACTCGCGCGAGTATAGGAAGCCCTCGACGGTCCCAGCCGGCCGTCCGTATACGCCGCGGAGGGTCGGCCCATAGGGCGGCGCCACCGCGAGCCGCGTGCCACCTGTCATCCAGAGCCCAGGGTCGAGCGATACCCTGGCGCTATGCCCTCGCGCCGCCGCGGGGCCATTTGCTCGGATGAGTCCGGCGGGCGAGGCCAGAGCCGCGCGAACGGGACGCGGCGCCGGTGACTTGGACGAAATGAGCCCATGGCAGCCGCCACAGTTGTCGAGATAGAGCGCCTTACCGTCAGCGCTATCGTCACTCTGGCCACCGACAGGAGCGCCGAGCAGCAAGAGGGCGAATCCGCCGACGAGCGAAATACAGCGACGCCTCATGTTCTGTCCTCCCTTTCGCTTCGCATCGGTCTGAACGAGGCGCGGGATGGCTCCGGCTCTCCTGTCGGTTCGTCGGACCGCACCCCGGCTTCCCGACCGAGCGGGATGCGTCGCCGCGCAGAATGGCTCGGGGTGGCGCGCGCCCTATTCACTGGCACCGCGAGTCTACACAGCGAAGGCCCGGCGCACAGATATTCCCACAGGCCCCGCAGTTACTGACGTCCCGATCGATCTGCGTCTCGCAGCCGTTGATCCGACGTCCGTCGCAATCGGCAGTGCCGGCCACACACGGAAACGCACAGTCCTGGGCGCCACACCGGGGAATGGTGTTCGGCCACGCGGCGCATCGATTCTGGCAGGCGCGACAGTGCTCAAGGTCGGCAAGACCGGTACACGTATCGCCACAGAGGGTGAGTCCAGCAGGACAGGCGCAGCGGCCGTAGGCGCACGACGCGCCCGGCGGACACCTTGTACCGCACGTTCCACAATGATTCGGGTCAGCACGGAAGTCTGTGAGGTTGATCTCGCCGATGTCTGTCGTCTGGCCCGATACTACGTGGATGCCAGCGATCGTACCTTGCTGTTCTTGAGCCTCGAAGGTCAAATCAAAGGTCCCCGGTGGGAGATCATTCACTTCGAACGCTCCGCCCGGCCCGCTGGTCGCCGAATCGGCGCGACCTCCGATCGACACCCGTGTACCCGCAACGGGCCCAGAGCAGGAGACAACCCTCCCGGCGATCCCCCCCGCTCCTACTAATTGTCCCGGTGCACTCTCCAATGAGACCGCCTGGATGGAAGCCCCACCGTCAGCGACGCGCCCGTGTTCCACGGCCGTGGTCACGTCGCCGCGGCGAGTCTCGAGCGACCCGTCTGAGGCGGGCGCGTCCAGTCCGCTGGCGTCGCGCGTTTCAGCTTCCGAGGCGGTCGCGGCTACGAGACTGACGAGAATCGCGACGCAAGCAGCGCTCAGCACGATCCTTACGGGGCGACATTGCCAGTGGATCATGAACTCCTGGCACCAGCTTTGGAGAGACGACATGCCGGGTTCGGCGCCACCTACGGAATCGTCAAGTGGTCTCGGCCCGTTGCCCGTGGGGCCACGGGGACAAGGACGGCCGGGGGACTGACGCCCCCGGCCGTCGCGTGATGCCGGTGCGAGCTAGGCCGTGCGCTTGGCGATGAAGCCGTGCGCGTGGTTGTCCCGCAGGTCGTTCAGATTGCCCGCGAGCCTGTACTCCTCCTTGAGCTGCGCGAACTTGTCCGCGGTGAGCCGCGGGTAGCTTGCGCGCAGGTTCACGTTATAGAGGCGCGCCGAGTTGAGGCCGAAGATCTGGTTCTTGACGGCGCCGGTGGGTCCACCGAGCGGGGCAAAACCGTGCTTCTGCTGCATATCCTCGGGGATCTCCAGGCGGCGCAGCGCCTCGATCTGCCACTGGGGCGACCCGTAGAGGACCGAGTCGGTGCCCCACACCACGTGGTCGACGCCGAGGCCCTTGATCCAAGTGCCGAGAAGAGCCGCCGCAAAGCGCGGGTTGGCGGTGCAAGAGTTTGCGAAGCTCGTCCCCATCTCCGCATAGACGTTGCTGACACCGTGTTCGCTTGGAATGCGCGCGAGGTCGCTCGCCCATTGGATGTTGCCGGTCTTCTCGAACTCGGCGAGCACCTGATCCGGCAGTTCCTGGAAGGCCCGCAAACACCCGTGGTAAAAGACGAAGTTCAGCTGCGGCCAATCCTTCGCGGCCTTGGCGATGTCCCAGGGCGTGTTGTACTTCCACACGCCTGACCAGCTCTCCTCGTAGTCGCGCGGCATCAGCCCCTTGTGGATGCAGAGGGTGCGGATCCCTGCCTTGACCGCCTTCTCGTAGAACGGGTACACGAGCTTCTCGTCATCGAGGCGCCACGGGTACTTCGTCTTGGCCGTCAGCGGGTCGCCGATCGTATAGAGCTTCCAACTGTCCGGATGCAGCTTGTCGATCGCGTAATCGACCTTGTCCATCCAGCCCGGCTGCCCAGGCGTAACGAGGGAGTGGGCGAGCATTCGGGTGCTCTCGCCGCCTACTCGATTGACCATGTTCGCCGCCTCGCGGATCTGATCGTTCTGCAGGAACTCCCACGAGTGGTCATCGAACGGCGCGCCGCTCAACAGCGAGATCGACGTGTCGCTGTTGAGGAAGATCTGCCGGACGTAGTTCTCAAACTTGTAGATGTAAAGGTCATCTGTCTTCCCGGCCAGCGCGGGGTTCCAGTGCTGCGAGGCGAAGACAGCAAGCCCAAGGATGCCCTTCTGGGTGTACTGGTCGTGCACGAAGTGGGTCTGCACGTCCATGATGAACTGGCCCCTCGAGGCGTCCGCCCGCGCGGCCGCCACGTCGGGGTTGGCCGCCTCGGCCTCGCTCACGTCGAACAGGTTGCCAAAGACCTTGTTCATCGCGAGGAAGGCCGCCGCCATGCCGCTCGCCGTCTGTAGGAACCGCCGGCGGTCGAGGCCCTGCCT
>QHRX01000153.1:2412-37385 GCA_003221455.1 Candidatus Rokuibacteriota bacterium | reverse complement strand
CACGTCGCCGATGGAGATCATCCCCGCCACGTGGTCGCCGTCCATGACCGGCAGGTGCCGGATCCGGTTCTGCGTCATGATCCCCATCGTGTAGCCGATCTCGTCGTCGGGCACGCCGATGATCAGGTCCCGCGTCATCGCCTCGCGGACCGGGACGCGCCCGAGCTCCGCGGCGCGGTCGACGCACTCGCGCAGCACGTCCCGCTCGGTGATGATCCCCACCGCGCGCCGCTCGGCGTCCTCCACGAGGAGGGCCCCGACGCGGTGCTGCATCAGGATCTGCACCGCGTCCTGCACGGTCTGGTCGGGGCGCACGGTGTAGACGTGGTGTCCCTTGACCCGGAGGATGTCTCGGAGCTTCATAGCAGTCTCCCCGCGCGGAAACCCGGCCCTTCAGGGCGTGGAGGAGCGCCGATCTCTGTGGTAGGCTGTCCCCGGTTGGAGCTGAGCAGGCGCTCCGCGAGCGGCCCTGGCGATAACCAAGCCGTGGGCCCGCTCGGACAGCCGTCGAAACGACGGTGGTGCTGGACGGGGAGGCTACCGCGCAGCCAGGCGGGCCGACGAACCGTCAACCTGGAACCGCAAGGCCAGGCTCCTGGATTCAAGGCCGGGCTCCTTTCTCTCGAAAGCCCCGGACTTTAGTCCGGGCGATGTTTACCCTCGCACCTCCCGCGCGAAGCAGCAGCTCATGCGGGTCGGTGGAGACGGAGAGCCACGACATCGCGATCGTAGTCCGGCCCCCCGCGCGCGGTCAAGCTCGGCCGGGGCCGCCGGGCGGCGGCCCTTCCGCGCGCGCGGCGCCGGCATAACGGCGCCCGTGGGCGGTGGCCGGCGCCGGATTGCGATCGCCGCCAACCCCTACGGGGGGGCCGAGTCCCACCGCCGGCCCGCGGAGGCGCTGGCGGCGGCGCTCGCGCGCCGGGGGCTCCTGCCCCACGTCTTCTGGGAGAGGAGCGAGCGCCGCAGGGCGCTCGCCGACCCCGACCTCGGCCGATCCTGGCGGTGCGCGGTGGCGGTAGGGGGCGACGGCACGGTCGCCGACGTGATCAACGAGATGCCGCCCGGCCTGCCGCTCGCGGTTCTGCCCGCGGGGAACGAGAACCTGTTCGCGCGGGCGCTCGGCTCCCCCGACGACCCGGAGACGCTGGCCGCCGCGATCCTGACCGGGCGCACCCGGCGGATCGACCTCGGGCGGGCCGGCCGGCGGCTCTTCAGCCTGATGGTCGGGATCGGGTTCGATGCGGAGGTCGCCCATCGCGTCGCGCGCCGGCGCCGCGGGCCCGGGTCCTTCCGCCCGGTCAGCCGGTGGCGGTACCTCCTGCCGATCCTCGGGGCGCTCCGGCGCCTGCCCCCGGGTCCGGTCGAGGTCCGGGCCGACGGCGTCCGGGCGCGCGGCGCCCACTGCCTCGTGTTCAACCTCCCTTCCTACGCCTGCGCCCTCCCAGTGGCGGCAGACGCCCGGCCGGACGACGGCCTGCTCGACTGGATCGTCCTCGAGCGGCCGGGCCGCCTGGCGTTGGCGCGCTACTCGCTGGCGGTACTGCGCTCCGCGCATCTCGGACGGTCGGACGTCCGCCACGGCCGCGCCCGCCACCTCCGGATCGTCGGCGGGCCGCTGGTACCGGTCCAGCTCGACGGCGACCCGGCCGGCTTCACGCCGGTCGAGATCGAGGTCCTGGCAGCCGCGCTCGCCGTCATCGTGCCCTGACGTCAGGCGACGGGGCGGCGGGCGGGCGGCGCGCCCAGAAGCCGGCCGCCTGCTCGTAGGCGTGGCCGACCCGGAGCACGGTCGCCTCGTCGAAGGGGCGGCCCACGATCTGGAGCGCCTGGGGCAGGCCCGATGCCGTGAAGCCGCACGGCACCGACAAGGCCGGCAGGCCGAGGCCGTTCAGCGGACGCGTGAGCCGGGCGAAGCGCGCCATCCGCAAGACGACCTCACCCGGGGCGCCCGCCGTCACTTGGTCGAGCGCGGGCGCGGGCTCGGGGATCACGGGAGTCAGCAGCCCGTCGACCTCGGCGAAGACCTCCCGGACGAACTCGCGGGTGAGGCGGGCGCGGATCCGCGCCGCCTGGAGATAGTCGTAGGCCGACACGTGAAAGCCCGGCTCGAGCCGCGCCCTGACCACCGACCCGAGCTCGTGGGGGCGCTCCCGGACGATCCGGGCGTGGACGGCCGAGCTCTCGCACCAGGTGATGAGGCTCGCGACGTCCGTCAGCGGCTGCGGGTCTGGCAGCCGGATTTCCGTCACCACGGCGCCGAGGCGGGCGATCACGCTCGCCGCCTCGCGGACGGCCGCGGCGACCTCGGGGCTCACGCCGTCGAAGTAGTAGTTCTCGGGCAGGCCCAGGCGGAGTCCGGCCACTCCGCGGGCGAGCGCCCCCGCGTAGTCGGGCACGGGGCGGCGGCTCGAGGTGGCGTCGGCTGGATCGTGGCCCGCCATGGCGCCCAGCATCAGCGCCGCGTCGGCCACCGTCCGCGCCATCGGCCCGAGGTGGTCGAGCGACCAGGACAGCGGCATCGCCCCCGCCCGGCTCACGCGCCCGTAGGTCGGCTTGAGCCCGACGATGCCGCAACAGGCCGCCGGCAGCCGGATCGAGCCGCCGGTGTCGGAGCCGACCGCGCCCAGGACGAGGCCGGCCGCGACCGCCACGCCGCCGCCGCTCGAGGATCCGCCGGCGGCGCACCCGGTGCGCCACGGGTTCTGGGCGTCGCCGTGGTGCGGGTTGTCGCCGAACGGGCCGAGCGCCAGCTCCGTCATGTTGAGCTTGCCGAGGCCGACCGCGCCCGCCTGCCGGAGCCGGCGGACCGCCTCGCACTCGCGCACGTCGACAAAGTACTCGCGGGTCTTGGTGCCGCACGAGGTCGGGAGCCCCGGCACGTGGCAGAGGTCCTTCCACGCCATCGGCACGCCCGCGAGCGGGCCGCCGGGGCGCCCGGCGGCGAGCTCCCGCTCGAGGGCCGCGGCCGCCGCGAGCGCGCCATCGGCGTCGACAGTGATGAAGGCCCGGAGGGCCCGGTCGAGGCGCTCGATCCGCCTGAGGGACTCCCGGACGATCTCGACCGGCGAGACGCGCCGCGCCCGGACGGCGGACGCGAGCGCCGCGAGCGTCCAGTCACCCCCGCTCAGGTTCGGCCTCGAGCGCGGCCACGAGCCGAGACGGCTCCTCGGCGAGGGCGAGGTCGGCGGCGGCGCGCTCGATCCCGGCGGCGGCGCCCGCGAGCACCGCGCGGAGCGCGCCCTCCCCGTCGGTCATCGCCGCCCCCGGCCCCACCCCCGGGCGCGCACCGCGCCTACTGGAGCGGCGAGAACGGGGTCGGCCGCCAGATCTTGTTCACGACCCGCTCGACCAGCGGGCCGTTGGCCTCGGTCGTCTTGCGCGCGGCCAGCCACTCGGGATCCGCGAGGAAGCTCTTCCACGCGCGCTCCCGGTGCGCGAGGTCGTCGTACGCACAGATATAGACCAGCTCGTTGGACTCGCCGATCACCGTCTCCCAGAACCCGACGACGCTGATGCCGTGCTTCTTGAACATCTTCATCGTCACGTCGGCGAAGCGGCGCTGGAGGTCAGGCATCCGGCCCGGCATCACGTAGTAGGCGCGATACTCGTAGATCATGCTCTCCTCCCTCAGGTCGCTCGAGTACGCGAGCGGCACGAGGATACATCATCGGCGGTCCGTCCGGGGATGGCGGCACGGCGGGGGCCCGGGGATCCCGCGCTCGGCGGGCGCCCGTGATCTGCTACCATTCCCCGGACGTCAGGAACGGAGAGACCCGAGCCTATGGCCAACGCCGTCCAGGACGCCCGGGCGCCGCTCGGGGTCGAGCCCGTGGAGTGTCCCGTCACGCCGGCCGACCCCTCGGCCGCGCTCCGGAGGCCGTGATGTTCCAGGTTGGACTCACCCGCGACTTCCTGATGCCCGACGGCTCGCTGGCCTTTGGCGACATCGGCCTCGACCTGCTCGAGCAGGCGCCGGGCGTGAAGCACGAGTTCCTCGCCGAGAATACGAAGGAGCTGACGGCGGACCAGGTGCGCGACTTCGACGCCCTCCTGGTCCTGGCCCCGCGCGTCACCGGCGCCACCCTCGCGGGCGCGGACCGCCTCACCGTGCTCGCCCGATTCGGCGTCGGCTACGACACCGTGGACGTGGACGCGTGCACCCGGAACGGAGTCCTCCTCACGATCACGCCCGACGGCGTGCGGCGGCCGGTCGCGACCTCGGTCATCGCCTTCGTCCTCGCCCTGAGCCACAAGCTGTTCGTCAAGGACCGGCTCACCCGCGACGCCCGCTGGGGCGAGAAACTCGCCCACATGGGGGTCGGGCTCGTGGGCCGGGTCCTCGGCATCGTGGGCTTCGGCAACATCGGCCGCGAGGTCGCCAAGCTGGCCACCCCGTTCGACCTCCGCATCATCGCCGCCGACCCGTACGTGACGCGCGAGCAGGCCCACGCCGCTGGGGCCGAGCTGGTCGACCTCGACACGCTCATGCGGACCGCCGACTTCGTGAGCGTGAACTGCGCCTTGACCGCGGAGACCCGGCACCTGATCGACGCCCGGCGCCTCGGCCTGATGAAGCGGACGGCGTTCCTGATCAACACCGCGCGCGGCCCGGTGGTCGACGAGCCGGCGCTGGTGGCGGCGCTGCGCGAGCGCCGGATCGCGGGCGCCGCGCTCGACGTCTTCGAGCAAGAGCCGCCCGACCCCGCGAACCCGCTCTTCACGCTCGACGGCGTGCTCCTGGCCCCCCACGCGGTCTGCTGGACCGACGAGTGCTTCCTCAACATCGGGCGGAGCGCCTGCCAATCGATCCTCGACGTCGCGGCGGGGCGGCTGCCCCGCCACATCGTGAACCGCGCGGTCGTGGAGACGCCGCGCCTTCAGCAGAAACTCCGCCGCCACGGCGAGCACCGGGAGGGACGATGAGAACCAACACGGTGAAGCGCACGCTCAGTCAGGGCGGCGTCGCGATCGGCACGATGTTCTTCGAGTTCAACACGACCGGCGTCGCCCGCATCGCCGCCAACGCCGGCGCCGACTTCGCGCTGTTCGACACCGAGCACACCGGCTGGGACGCCGACACGATCCGGACGCTGATGGCGACGGCTCGCGCGGCGGCCCTCGTGCCGATGGTCCGGGTGCCCGCGACCCAGTACCACCTGATCGCCCGCCCCCTCGACCTTGGGGCCATGGGGATCATGATCCCGATGGTGGAGAGCGAGGAGCAGGCGCGGCTCTTCGTGCGCTCGGCGAAGTACCCGCCCGACGGGGGGCGCGGCGCGGCCTTCGGGGTCGCCCACGACGACTACGAAGGCGGCGACGTCGCCGCCAAGATGACGAGCGCCAACGCCGAGGTGCTGCTGATCGGCCTCATCGAGACCGCGACCGGAATCGAGAACGTCGAGAAGATCGCCGCCGTCGACGGACTCGACGTCCTCTGGATCGGCCACTTCGACCTGACGAACTCGATGGGCATCCCGGGCCAGTTCACGCACCCGAAGTTTCTCCGCGCGGTCGACAGCGTGCTCGAGGCCTGCCGGCGCCACGGCAAGGCGCCGGGCTTCATGGCCGCCGACGTGGAGACGGGCCGACGGCTCCTGTCCCAGGGGTTCCGCTGCCTCGCCTACTCGGGCGACATCTGGCTCTACGCGCAGGCCCTCCGGCAGGGCGTGACCGCCCTCCGGGAGGCGGCCCGCGCCGGGGGGCCCCCGACGCGCGCCTGAGGCCGCCCGCCCGACGGCCCGCTTTCGCTCGGCCGGGGGGTTCCGTACAATCGACGGGCCGTCGGCCGGAAGACCCGGAGGCCCTGGAATGACAGACTGGATCGTGCTGCGCGGCGCCGCCCTACCGCCGCCGCGGCGAACCGCGCTGCGGGCGGGCCCGCTCTCCCTCGACTACGAGACGGGCGCCCTCCGCCGGATCCGCCTCGGCGACCGCGAGGTCCTGCGCCAGGTCTACGTCGCCGTGCGCGACCCCGTCTGGGACACGATCGAGCCGGTCATCTCCGACTTCCGCGTCGAGGGCGGCGGGGACGGCTTCGAGATCACGTTCACCGCCCGGCACCTCCGCGACACGATCGACTACACGTGGCGCGGCCGCATCACCGGCGACGCGCGGGGCGCGATCCGGTTCTCGATGGACGGGATCGCGAACCGGACGTTCAAGAAGAACCGGATCGGGTTCTGCGTGCTCCACCCTCCGCAGTGCGCCGGGGCGCCGGTCGAGCTCCTCACGGCGGATGGCGCCCGCGAGGCGCGCGCGTTTCCCCGCGCGATCGCGCCCTCTCAGCCCTTCCGGGACCTGCGCGGGCTCGCCCACGAGGTCGTGCCGGGCCTCACGGCGGAGGTCTCCTTCGAGGGCGACACCTTCGAGACGGAGGACCACCGCAACTGGACCGACGCCTCCTTCAAGACCTACTGCACGCCGCTCTCGCTCCCGCGTCCGGTCGAGGTGCGGGCGGGCGAGAGGATCGCCCAGGCCGTGACGCTGACCCTCCGGGGGTCGGTTGGGGCGGCGGGCGCGGCGCCCTCGAGCGGGTCGGTGACGGTGTCGCTCGGGGAGACGGGCACGCGACCGCTCCCGCGCCTGGGCCTCGGCCTGGCGAGCCACGGCTGGCCCTTGTCCCGGCGCGAGGCCGCGCGCCTCCGCGCGCTCGGCCTCTCCCACCTGCGGGTCGACCTGCCGCTCGCCGAGCGCGACCTGGAGCGCCGGCTCGCGCGGGCCGCGGCCGAGGCCCGGGGCCTCGGCGTGCCGCTCGAGGCGGCCCTCTTCCTCACCGAGGCGGCCGAGGACGAGCTCGGGCGCCTGGGCGCGGCGCTCGACCGGCTCGACCCGCCGGTCGACACGTGGCTCATCTTCCACGTCGCCGAGCTCTCGACCACGGAGAAGTGGGTCCAGCTCGCCCGCCCGGCGCTCAAGGGCGCCCGCCCGGCGGCGCTGATCGGCGCCGGCACGAACGCCTACTTCACGGAGCTGAACCGCGGCCGCCCGCCGATCGGGGCCGTGGACCTCGTCAGCTACTCGCTCACCCCGCAGGTGCACGCCTTCGACGACGCCTCGTTGGTGGAGAACCTCGAGGGTCAGCGCGCGACCGTCGAGAGCGCCCGCGAGTTCATCGGCGACCGGCGGCTCGCCGTGAGCCCGGTCACCCTCCGGCCGCGCCTGAGCCCGAACGGCGAGGGCCCCGCGCCCGCGCCCGTCCCCGGCGAGCTACCGTCCCAGGTCGACCCGCGCCAGATGTCGCTGTTTGGCGCGGCCTGGACCGTGGGGAGCCTGGGCAACCTGGCCGAAGCCGGCGTCTACAGCGTGACCTACTACGAGACGACCGGGTGGCGCGGCGTGATGGAGACCGATCTCGGCTCGCCACTGCCCCACAAGTTCCCCTCCCGACTCGGATGCGTGTTCCCGGTCTACCACGTGCTGGCCGACGTGGGCGCCTTCGCGGGCGGCACGGTGATTCCGACCCGGTCGAGCGACCCGCTCCGGGCCCAAGCGGTCGCCGTGCGGAAGGACGGGCGGACCCGGGTCCTCGTCGCCAACCTCGCCCCCGAGCCGCAGCGCCTCACCGTCGCCGGCCTGCCGGCGCCGGTGTCGCTCCGGGTCCTCGACCAGTCGAACGTGGAGTGGGCCGCCCGCGCGCCCGAATCGTTCCGCCGTGAGCGGGGGAGGGAGGTCGACGGCGGACACGGCCGGCTCGAGGTGGAGCTGGGCCCGTACGCGGTGACGACGCTGGACTACCCGGCAGTCTAGGAGGGAGCCGAGGACGATGAGTCGGACAATGCGGTCCTTCATCCTGATTCTCGCGATCACGCTGGTCGGCTTCGGATGGACGGCGGCTGGCCGCGCGCAGTCCGCCGCCGATATCGCCGTCAAGGCCGCCCAGAAGTATTCGGGCACCACCCTGCGCGTCATCTGGGAGGCCGGGCTCCAGGCCCAGGACCCGCTGACCTTCTCGGGACCGGAGTGGAAGCGGCTGACGGGCATCACCCTCCAGGTCGTCGAGACCCCCTTCCCCGAGATCTTCTCGAAGATCGTGACCGCACACCTCGGGGGCTCGCGGGATTTCGACGTGATCAGCTACGTCCCGGCCTGGCAGGCGGACCTGGTGGCGGCGGGGGCGCTCGAGCCCCTCGACCCCTTCCTCGACAAGTACATGCCCAGAGGGTCACTCGACGACATCCATCCCACCTACCGGCAGTGGCTCAACTGGAAGGGCAAGACGTACGGGATCTTCGACGACGGCGACGTCTTCGTCATGTACTACCGGCGCGACCTGTTCGCCGAGCCGGCGAACCGGGCCGCCTTCAGGGCCAAGTACGGTCAGGATCTCGTCCCGCCCCGCACCTGGGCCGACTGGGACAAGGTCTGCGGGTTCTTCACCGAGAAGTACAAGCCGACCCTCTACGGCTGCGCCATCCAGCGCACGGAGGGGCAGGACTACTTCTGGACCGAAGAAGCGATGCGGAACAACGGCGTGAGGTTCTTCGATCCCCAGACGATGAAGGCCCAGATCAACAGCCCGCCCGCGGTCCGGACGCTCACGGAGATGGTGAACGCCAACAAGAGCATGCCGCCCGGCGTCGAGAAGTGGGGCTTCATCGAGGTCTTCAGCGCCTGGATGGCGGGAAAGGTGGCGATGATCGTCACGTGGCCGCCGCCCGGGCGCTGGTCGGAGGGCTACGGCAATCGCGTGGAGCAGCTCAAGTGGCTGCCGGAGACCAAGGTGATCGGCAAGGTCGGCTACGCGCTGCCCCCGGGGGGGCACCCGGAGCTGGCGGCCGCCTTCAACCTGGGCGTGTCGGTCGAGAGCGCCAACAAGGAGGCCGCCTACCTGTTCATCCAGTGGGCGACCAGCAAAGAGACGAGCCTCAAGCGCGTGATGCTGCCGTTCGCCCTCCGCGATCCGTACCGCCTGAGCCACTATGCGTCCAAGGAGTACCGGGCGCTCTGGCCGCACGCGCCGGAGTACCTGGACACCCTGAAGTCGGGCGCGGAGAGGGGGCTGCTCGACCTCGCGATCCCCGGCGCGCGGGAGTACGAGGAGGCGCTCGATCGGGCGACGGTCGCCGTCTACGCCGGCACCCCGCCCAAGGAGGCCCTCGACAAGGCCGCGACCGAGTGGGATCAGGTCACGCAGCGCATCGGCGTCGACAAGCAGCGGCAGGCCTATCAGGAGTGGGCGAGTAAGCCCAACGCGTATCCGCACTGATCGCGGCGCCCCCCGTCTCCGTCCGGGACGGGGGGCGCCCCGTCCCGCGGCGCGCATGACCCCGGGCTCCTGCACCACCCGCCGGGCGGGCCCGCGGTGAACGGCAGCAGGCTGTCGAAGTACGCGATGGTCGCGCCCGCCGTCGTGCTGATCGTCTCCCTCACGATCTTCCCGGTCCTCTACCTGCTCTGGATCAGCCTGCTCGACTGGGACCTGCAGCGGGCGGGGCGGGCGTTCGTCGGGCTCGCCAACTACGCCGGCGCGCTCCAGGACCGCCGCATGTGGGAGGCGCTTGCCCACACGCTCCTGATCATGGTGGTGGCCGTGACCGCGGAGCTCGTCCTGGGGCTCGTCCTGGCCGAGGTCCTGGCGGGGCCGTTGCCCGGCAAGCGGGTCGTCATCCCGCTCCTCATCCTTCCCGTCATCATGAGCCCGATCGTGGCCGGCTACGGTTGGCGCATGCTCTGGGACACTCAGTACGGCCCGATCAACCAGCTGCTCGGGTGGCTGCTCGGCCGTCCGCTGACGCTCGTGTGGCTGATCAACTCGAAGACCGTCTACTTCTCGCTGATCGTCACCGAGGTCTGGCAGTGGACGCCGTTCATGTTCCTGGCGCTCCTGGCCGGCCTCGTCGCGATCAGCCCCGAGATCCACGAAGCGGCCGCGATCGACGGCGCTGGCCGCTGGCAGCGCTTCTGGCAGATCACGCTGCCGCTCGTCCGCCCGCTCATGCTGGTCGCGCTGCTGATCCGGGCCCTCGACGTCTTCAAGATCTTCGACACGGTCTTCTCGCTCACCTTCGGCGGGCCGGGCACGTTCACGGAGACGATCACCCTCTACGTCTACCTGCTCGGATTCCGCAACTTCCGCCTCGGCTACACGGCGGCCATGGCCGTCCTCGTCCTGGCCCTGGTCTCGCTCGCCACGACCGTCTTGCTCCGCCGCTTCAGCGACGAGTGAAGGGCGCCCGCCGTGCCGAGCCCCAGCGCCCCCCGGCCGTGGACCAGGCGGGCGACCTTCGTGCACCGGTACGCGCTCGCCTACCTCGTGGTGGCGGTCGCGCTCGCGTTCTTCCTGTTCCCGATCGTCTGGATGTTCGGCATGGCGGTGAAGCAGCCGGCCGAGTACTTCTCCACTCCGCCGGTCTGGCTCCCCCGGGCGCCGGACCTGAGTCACTTCCGCCAGCTCGTGCTCAACCGCTCGATCAACTCGCTGGTGAATAGCCTCGTCATCGCGGGCGGGGCCACGCTGCTGGCCCTCCTCGTCGGCTGCCCGGCCGCCTACAGCATGGCCCGCTTCAACACGGGCGGACGGAACTTCGCCTTCTGGGTGCTCTCCCAGCGGATGCTGCCCCCGATCGCGATCGTCTTCCCGGTGTTTCTCCTGTTCCGGATCATCGGCTGGGTGGACACGTACCAGGGGCTGACGCTCCTCTACGCGGCGTTCAACGCTCCCTACGTGATCTGGATGATGCGCGGGTACTTCCGAGACATCCCGGTCGAGGTGGAGGAGAGCGCGCTGGTGGACGGCGCCTCCACGCTCCGCGTGTTCTGGTCGATCAGCCTGCCCCTGGCGGCGGCCGGGCTCATCGCCACCGGCGTCTTCACGTTCATCTTCAGCTGGAACGAGTTCCTGTTCGCAGTCGTGCTGACGCGCGCCCGCGTCGTCACCGTCCCCGTCGCCATGAGTGGCTACTTCGGCTCCCAGTCGACCTTCTGGGGCGAGGCCGGCGCCCTCAGCCTGCTCGCGTCGGCGCCGGTCTTCGTGCTCTCCCTGCTGGTGCAGCGGTACCTGACGCGCGGGCTCACGCTGGGCGCCGTCAAGTAACGCCGTCGCCCGTCCTTCGCCCATCCCAGACTTATCCACATTTCCACAGTTGTCCCAAACCCGTGATTCGGACGGTCGGAAGCGGCTCCGCAGCCACGGCGACCCGAAAGTGACGGTCTGGGCGTCCGTCGCGATGGACGCGGCGAAAACATCGCATGGCCATGCGGCGGCGCGGCCGCCGCGCGGCGAAACCCGTGTGTTCTGGGGGTCGAACGAAGGCTTGACACCTTAAGATCACACTCCCTACCGTGACGAATCGACGTCGGCGTTGGCGGCCGATGGTACCTCCCACGACGGTCAACGCCCAGGGGGGAGCGCATGAAACGGGGTCGCACACCTCAGTCGACCGTGCAACGACGACGACGCGCTGCAGCGGGAGCCCCGGCCGGCGACGGCAACGCGGGACACCCAGACCCTCGCCGACCGCTCCGCGGCGTGGATCTGGCGACGATCAAGCGGCGGATTTCGACCGAGCTCGAGGACATCGCCGCGCAGCTCCGGCGCCAGGACGGACCGGTCGTCGCCGAGCACACCCGCGGCGACTTCTTCGACGCGGCCCAAGTCGTCGAGCACCGTGAGCGCGAGCACTTCAACACCGGCCGGCTCGCGCATCGCGCACGCCGGCTCGCGGCCGCGCTCGAGCGGGTGCGGGCCGGAGCCTACGGCATCTGCGCGGAGTGCGGCGAGGCCATCCCGGGGGCCCGGCTGATGGCCATCCCGGACGCGGACGCGTGCGTTCGCTGCCAGGCCCAGCTCGAGCATGCGCGGCCCGCGAGCGAGGACGGCGCCGCCGGCGTCCAGTCGGCGTGGAAGCTCGGTCGGCGCCGCGCCCGCGAAGCGTCACCCCGCTAGAGCGCCCCCGGGGGGTCCGGGCGGCGTGCCGACGCCGGGATCCGACGGGTGCGGCGCCGCGTCGGACGTTCGTCGATGGCAATCATGGACTCATAGACGGACCGAGGTGTCCCCACCGTCGGCTCCGCGCGGGCCGGTGTCGGCGTGCCGCGGCTCGGGCCGTCGGCCAGTCGGGCTTGTGGTAGCGTTGGCTGTCGTGGAGCCCGATCGAGCGCATCCGGCCCGCGTGATCCGGCCGGCCATTCCCGAAGACCGCGGCGCCATCGTCGCCTTCTGCCGCACGACGTGGGGCGGCGAGAACAGCGACTACATCGAGCGCGTGATCGACGACTGGCTGACCCGCGACGACGGCGCGCTGGCCGTGGCCGCGATCGACGGGCGCGCGGTCGGCTGCGCCCACGTCCGTCTCCTGTCGCCGCACGAGGCGTTCGTCGCCGGCATGCGGGTTCATCCGGCCTACCGCCGCTCCGGTCTCTCTGTCGCGCTGACGGACTACTGCCTCCGCTACGCGGCCGACCACGGCCGGTCGACCGCGAGGGTCATCATCGGGTGGAACAACGCGGCCGCGCTCGGCGCCATCGCCCGAGCCGGTTTCCGCCGCGTGGCCTCGATGACGCTCTGGGAGCGCGCCGTGGAGCCTGCGGCGCCGGCCGGCGGGGGCGGAGACGGGCACCCGCGTCCGCCCCGTCCGCTCGGCACGCTGTGGGCGGTCGGCTGGATGGTCCGGGAGCTGACCGACGCGGACATCGACGAGCGTCTGCGGAGCGGCTGGGCACTCGCGCGGGACGGCGGGCTCGCGCTCCTCCGGCCCAGCGACGAGCACCTCTGGCTCGCCTGGCTCGCGGGCCCGGCGCCGGCCCAGGCGGCCCTGGCCCGGGCGGCGACGGCGCGGGCGGGCGCGCTGGGCCTGCCGCGCTGTCGGGCGCTGCTCGCCAGCGACGCCGCCACCGAACGCGCCCTCGAGGCGTCGGGCTTCGCCCGCGGGCTCGAGTACCACGTGTGGGAACGGAAGCTCGAATGACGCTTCGCACGGTGCTCTGCGACCGCCTGGGGATCGAGTATCCGATCGTGCAGTCGGGGATGGGCGGCGTGGCCGGCCCCGAGCTCGCCGCCGAGGTCTCGAAGGCGGGCGGGCTCGGCATCCTCGGCGGCCTGCTGAAGACGGCCGACCAGCTCCGGGACGAGATCCGCCAGGTCCGCGCGCTCACCGCGCGGCCGTTCGGCGTCAACCTGTGGCTCCATCAGGAGCTCCGACCACCGGTGCCCGCCCACGCGATCGCCGACGCCACCCTGGCCCAGGCCCAGGGCGTGCTGAACGCGTTCCGGGCCCGCCTCGGGCTTCCCCCGTCGACGGCGCGTCCAGCGCCGCCGCCCGACCTCATCGCCGAGGCATTCCAAGTCATCCTGGACGAGCGGGCCCCGGTGTGGAGCACCATCTTCGGCCCACCCGACCGGGCCATGATCGACGAGTGTCACCGGCGGGGCATCGCGGTGATCGCGATGGTCGCGACCGCGGAGGACGCGCGCACGATCGTCGCCCTCGGCTGCGACGCCGTCGTCGCCCAGGGCAGCGAGGCGGGCGGGCATCGCGCCACCTTCGCCAAGCCGGTGTCCCCGGAGACGGGCGCCATCGGCAGCATGGCCCTCATCCCGCAGATCGTCGACGCCGTCTCCGTGCCCGTCATCGCCGCCGGGGGCATCGCCGACGGGCGCGGCCTCGTCGCCGCGCTCGCGCTCGGCGCCGCGGGCATCCTGATGGGCACGCGCTTCGTGGCCACGCGCGAGTCGACGGCGGCCGAGGCCTGGAAGAAATCGCTCCTCGAGCGCGACGGCGACTCGACCACGGTGACCGACGTGTTCACGGGGCTCTGGGCTCGCGCGCTGCGCAACCGCTTCACCGAGGAGTACCGGGCCTCGGGCGCCCCCGCGCTCCCGACACTCTGGCAGGCGGCGGTCGCCCGCGACATCTCCGCCGAAGCGATCCGCGCGGGCGATCCGGACTACGTCCCGATGTGGTCCGGGCAGGGCGTCGGGCTCCTCCACAGCCTGCCGGGGGCGGGCGACGTCGTCGAGACCGTCGTCCGCGAGGCGCGCGCCGCCCTGGACGCCCTCGCGAGCAGGGTCCGCCGATGAGGGGGCCTGCCCTCCTCGCCGTGAGCCTCCTCGGGCTCGTCGCCTGCACGGCGCCCCCGCGCGCGGCGGCCCCCGCGCTCGTGGCGGCGCCGACCACGGTCAGTCACGAGCAGGCCGTCCGCGCGCTCGCGGACGCCCGGCAGCTCATCGAGCGGCACGACTACGCCCGCGCGCGTGCCCGCGTCACCTCGGTTCTCGCCGACGCCGACCGCTGGGAGTGGTTCGACGTCGTCGCCGACGGCCAGTTTCTGCAGGGCGAGCTCGCCGACCGCCTGCGGACGCCCCGCGAGGCGGCCGACGCCTACGCCCGCGCGTACGACGGGGCCCGGAAGCTCGGCGACCTCGAGCGCGGCCTCCGCGCGCTCAACGCGCTCGCCAACGCGTTCCTCGACGCAGGCGCCTGGGACAAGGCCCGCGAGGCTGCGGGGGCGGCCTCCCGGCTCGCGGCGGGCCGGGGCGACCTCCGCGCGGAGGCCACGGCGGAGAACAACCTCGCCGAGGTCGACCGGATCGCCGGACGACTCGCGGAGGCGCGCCGAGGCTACGAGCACGCGCTCGAGCTCGCCCGCCAGGCCGGCGACCGCGCGGCGGAGGCCGCGATCCTCCTGAACCTCGGGGTGACCGAGCGGCAGGCCGGACGGCTCGGCCCGGCGCGGGCGCGCTTCGCGGCGGCGCAGCGCCTCGCCCGCGTCCTCGACGACAAGCGCGCGGACGCCTACGCGCAGTGGCACCTCGACCAGCTCGAGGCCGAGATCCGCCGGAGCGGGGGGACCCCGCCGGAGGGGGACGATCGGTGAAGTTGGACTGCGGCATGCTCGCGCACGACCTCAAGACCACCCCCGACTACGCGCGCAAGGTCGAGGCGCTCGGCTTCGACTGCCTCTGGTCGTCGGAGACGCAGCACGACCCGTTCCTTCCCCTCGCCGTCGCCGCCACCGCGACCACCACGATCAAGCTCGGCACCGCGATCGCGGTCGCCTTCCCGCGAAGCCCGATGGTGCTCGCCCACCTCGCGTGGGATCTGCAGAAGGCCTCGGGGGGCCGTTTCATCCTCGGTCTCGGAACCCAGGTGAAGGGGCACAACGAGCGCCGCTTCTCGGTGAAGTTCGAGTCGCCGGGGCCGAAGCTCCGCGAGGTCGTGCAGGCCCTCCGCGCGATCTGGGACACCTGGCAGAACGGAACCCGGCTCGACTTCGAGGGCCGATTCTATCGCTTCAATCTGATGACGCCCTTCTTCAACCCCGGCCCGATCGCCGACCCGCGGATCCCGATCTTCATCGCGGGAGTGAACCGGTACCTCTGCCGGGTCGCCGGCGAGGCGTGCGACGGCCTCCACGTGCACCCGTTCAACAGCGCGACGTACCTCGGCGAGTACGTGCACCCCGCCGTGACGGAGGGCCTCCAGGCGTCCCGCCGTTCCCGGGCCGACTTCACATTCGCCAGCTCGACCCTCGTCGTGATCGGCGACACCCCGCAGGAGCTCGAGCAGAGCCGCCAGGCGGTACGGCAGCAGATCGCCTTCTACGCCTCCACCCGCACCTACGAGCCGGTCCTGGCCGCCCACGGCTGGCAGGATCTCGTCCCACACCTGCACCGCAAGTCCGTCGAGGGCGACTGGAAGGGCATGGCCGACCTGATCACCGACGAGATGGTCGACACCTACGCGGTCACCGGCAGCTACGACACGATCGGCGCGCGGATCCGGGAGCGCTACCGGGGGCTCCTCGACCGCACGGGCCTCTACCAGTCGAGCCAGCTCGGCCTTGACGATCCGCGCCTGCCGCGGCTCGTGCGGGAGTTCAACCGCTAGCGCCCGTAGATCTGCGCGAGCTGGCGCGCCGCCCAGCGCACGGCGTCGGCGGGCGGCACGCCCTGGACGGCCCGGGCGTACATGTCCGTGACGATGGACTTCGCGTACACCTCGCCGGCCAGGGCGTTTGGCGGTCCCGCGTAGCCGAACATCCGGGAGGCGCGGGCAGCGGTCCGGAACGGCCGGAGCGGCGGGTCGATGCGCTCCCACAGCGGGTCCCGCTCCCAGATGCGGGTCGCCCCGACGTTGTAGCCTCCCGCGGCCCCGAGCCAGCGGCCGAACTGCTCCCGTCCGTGGAGCCAGCGAAGGAGCTCCCGCGCCGCCTGCTGGTTCGGCGAGTAGCCCAACACGGCGTGCGAGAACACCGCCGGAGAGCCGGGGGTCGGGACGACGCCGGCCGGGATCGGGAAGTGCGAGATATCTTCGAACATCGGCGCGCCCCGCTCGTCCCGGATCCACTCGGGCCGGCGCTTGGCCGCGAAGTAGATCGGGGCGCGATCCGGGGCCGCGCTGCGCTTGGCGACGACGTAGATGGAGGCGCCGTTCAGGGTCGCGCCGATCTTCCCCCGGTGGAAGGCGCGATTGTTGTCCGAATCGTCCCAGCGTACGCCGGTCTCGTCGCACGCCTCCGTCCAGAACGCCGTCATCCACTTCACGGACTCGAGCGTGGCGCGGGAGTCGAGGAGGACCCGTCCGCCGCTCGCGTCGACCTCGGCGCCCCCGAAGGCCCAGAGGATCGGGTAGGTCCAGGCGGGGGCGTCACCGAACGTGTGGCTGAGGGCCTGGCCGACGGGGCGGCCCCGCTTCTTGAGCCGGGCCCCGATCTGCCGGTACTCGTCGAGCGTCCGCGGCGGCTCCGAGGCTCCCACGTCGGCGAACCAGGACCGGCGGTAGGCGATCAGGAACGGCACGACCCCGTACGGCAGCGCCAGCCAGCGGGAGCCGGCCCGCGCCGCCGCCGCGGCCGCCGGGTAGTACCCGTCCTGATCCCGGGCCTTCCACTCGCAGAGATCCTCCAGGTCGGCGAGCGAGTCCCGGTAGAGATGGGGCCAGTTGTGCAGCATGAGGACGACGTCCGGGCCGCGGCGTGCCTCGGTCGCCCGGACGATCCGGGCCGGGAGCGTGTTGGCGTCGACCCGCTCCAGCCGGACCCCCGTCCCCGTCTGCCGCGTGTAGGCGGCGAGCTGGCGCTCGAGCTCGACGTCCGCCTCGGGGATGAAGTCGATCCACTGGAGCAGGTGGATCGTCGTCGGCCGGGCGCGCGCCGGCGCGCGTCGGGCGGAGAGAATTCCGCCGAGGCCGGCGGCGACCGTCAGGCCGGCGGCCCCGGCGCGCTGGACGAACGTCCGACGGTCGATCGACCGGATCCGGGAAGGCCGCACGCGTCCATCCTACGCCTCCGGCGGCGCCCGAGCCCGCCCCGAGCCGCGTGCTACAATCGGCCGCGGTCGCGCGCCCGCGGCCCCTGCTGAGCGAGGAGAATCCATGAAGGCGCTCGCGTTCAACGAGTTTGGCGGCCCCGACAAGCTCAGGCTCCAGGAGGTGCCCGAGCCCCGGCTGGGGCCGAGCGACGTCCTCGTGAGCGTGCGCGCGTGCGCGCTGAACCACCTCGACCTCTTCGTCCGCGAGGGCATCCCCGCGCTCAAGACGCCGCTGCCGTTCTGGTCGGGCTGCGACATCGCCGGCGACGTGGCCGCGGTCGGGGCCGCCGTCGAGGACGTCAAGGTCGGCGCGCGCGTCGCGGTGAACCCGAACCTCACCTGCGGGCGCTGCGAGTTCTGCCGGCAGGGCGAGGACAGCCTCTGCGTCCGCTACGGGATCCTCGGCGAGCACGAGCCCGGCGGCTTCGCCGAGCTGGTCAAGGTCCGCGGCACCAACGTGCTCCCGCTGCCCGACCACGTCTCGTACGAGGAGGCCGCCGCGTTCATCCTCGTCACCCTCACCGCCTGGCGCATGCTCGTGACCCAGGCCGCGGTCCGCCCCGGCGAGGACGTGCTGATCTTGGGCGTCGGCGGCGGCGTGTCGTCCGCCGCGGTGCAGATCGCCAAGCTCTGCGGCGCGCGGGTGTGGGTCACCTCCTCGAGCGACGCCAAGCTCGAGCGGGCGCGCGGCCTCGGCGCCGACGAGGCCATCAACTACGTGAAGGACGACTGGGCCAAGGTCGTCGTCGAGAAGACGGCCCGGCGCGGCGTCGACGTGGTCGTCGACAGCGTGGGCGCGAGCAGCTGGAAGCTGTCGATCCGGTCGCTGCGGAAGGGCGGCCGGCTGGTCACCTGCGGGGCGACGACGGGGCCGATCGGCGAGACCGACATCCGCCTCATCTTCTGGAACCAGCTCCGCGTCATCGGCTCCACGATGGGCAACCGGAAGGAGTTCGACGCCGTCATGGCCCAGCTCTTCCGCGGCCGGCTCAAGGCGATCATCGACGACGTGATGCCGCTCAAGGACGGCGCCGCCGCCCAGCGGAGGCTCGCTGAGGGCAAGCAGTTTGGCAAGCTCGTTCTCAAGCCGTGAGGGCCCCGTACGATCCGATCGCGACCCGGCGTCCGTGGACGCTCCCGGGCGGCGCGCGCGTCGCCGTGTTCCTCGTCGTCAACGTGGAGGAGTGGGCGTTCGACGAGCCGATCCCGCGCCCCGTGCTGCCGCCACTCCCGGGCGGCGCGCGCGTCGCCGTGTTCCTCGTCGTCAACGTGGAGGAGTGGGCGTTCGACGAGCCGATCCCCCGCCCCGTCCTGCCGCCGCCCGCGGGCGGCGCGCCGCCGGTGCCCGACGTCCCGAACTGGGCGTGGCACGAGTACGGGATGCGCGTCGGCTTCTGGCGGATCAAGGAGCTGCTCGACCGGTACGGCATCCGGGCGACGCTGGCCCTGAATGCCTCGGTGGCCCGGACGTACCCGCCGATCGTCGACGCCGCCCGCGCGGGCGGCTGGGAGATCATGGCCCACGGCATGGTCCAGCGGGCGCTCACCCGCGAGCCGGACGAACGCCTCGCGATCCGCGCGACGATCGAGGCGATCCGCACCGCCACCGGGCGCGCCCCGCGCGGCTGGCTCGGCCCGGGCCTCGTCGAGAGCCGAGAGACGCCGGACGTGCTGGCGGCCGAGGGGATCGAGTACGTCTGCGACTGGGTGATCGACGACCAGCCGACCGAGCTGCGGGTCGCGCGCGGCCGCCTCCTCGCGGTCCCCTACACGCTGGAAGTCAACGACAGCCCCCTCTTCGCCGTCCAGCACGCACCGGGCGAGGAGTTCGTGCGCCGCGCGAGGGCGCACTTCGACACGCTCTACGCCGAGGGCGCCACCAGCGCCCGCGTGATGCCGATCGCCCTCCACCCGTACCTGATCGGCGTGCCCCATCGCATCGGCCTGCTCGACGCCGCGCTCGGGCACATCCGCCGACACGACGGCGTCGTCTTTTGGACCGGCGAGCAGATCCTCGACTGGCACCGGAGCCGCCCCGCGCGCTGACGTCCGCCGCCGCGCCCGCGCCGCCTCGCCGCCCGACGACCGGCCGGCGGGGGTGGCGCCTCGGCCGCGGGCCCGGACGCGTCACCACGGCGCGACGCGGCCGGGTCCAGGGCCGCTAGAAGTAGCCGGGGTCGTCCGGCATGAGCACCCGCTGCCGGTCGCCCTCCGTGATCACGCGCGGCCGGATCGACGGCACGTCCCGGTTGCCGAGGTGCTGGAAGAGCTCGGGGATGGTGGGGGCGCTGGCCAGGAGCTCGAGGTTCTTGACCGTCGGGAGGCGGAGCGAGATTTCGCCCCGCCGGCGCGCCGCCAGCGCCGCGTCCGGCGTGAGCCAGCGGACGGCGGTGACCTCCTGCTCGTCGGCGACGGCCTCCTGGCCGGACGGCAGCTCCGCGACGAAGAAGCGCGCGTCGAAGCGGACCGGGTTCTCCTCGGGCGTGATCCAGTGCGCGAAGTAGACGAGGTGGTCGGTGGCGAGGCGGAGCCGTTCCGTCCGCAGCATGTCCCAGAAGGCGCGGTGGTCGGCCTGGCAGGCGCGACGGTAGTCGCCGAACCGCGGGCCGCGCGGCTCCACCGGCCTGCCGCGCTCGTCGTAGGCGAGCAGCACCCCCACCTCCTCGAAGACCTCGCGGATCGCGCCGATCCAGTAGGCGAGGGCGGCCCGCGCGTCACCGAGTCCGAGCCGCCGGGCGGCGTCGACCGGGGTGAGCCCGCGGCACCAGGTGAGGGCATCGTCAGGGGTGTCGCCGGGCTCGACCTTGCCCCCCGGAAAGACGAAGTCCCCGCCCGCGACCCGGCTCCCGGGATGGCGCTGGATCAGCAGCACCTCGAGCGCGGCGCGCGGCCGGAGCAGCGCGAGCGTCGAGGCAGGCGACGGCGTGACCGGCATTGAAAGGGGCGCCCCCAAATTGTCCCACAGGGTCGATCGAGGCCGCCGCGGAGATTTCGTCGGGGGCGCCGGTCGGTGGTTGCGCCCGAATCGACGGGCATGCTAGGGTTTGCCGCGGTCACCTCCCAACGGCCGAGGAGGAGCCCCCGATGGGCGCCGAAGCAACCCTGAAAGCCAAGAGCATCACCCTCCCCCGGCCGAACCAGCCCGTCGCGAACTATGTCGGCGCGGTGCAGGCGGGCAATCTGCTGTTCGTGTCCGGGCACGGCCCACTCCGCGACGGCAAGGCCACCGTCACCGGAAAGGTCGGCAAGGACCTCTCGACCCAGCAGGCCTATCAGGTCGCGCGAGAGGTCGGCCTCACCCTGCTCGCGACCGTCCGCGCTCACTTGGGAAGCCTCGACCGCGTCCGGAGGATCGTGAAGGTGCTGGGCATGGTGGCGTCGGCCGAGGGCTTCGGCGAGCAACCCCAGGTGATCAACGGCTTCTCGGACCTGATGGTCGAGGTGTTCGGCGAGGCCATCGGCAAACACGCCCGGTCCGCGGTCGGCTTGGCGGAGCTCCCCCGTGGCATCCCGGTCGAGATCGAGATGATCATAGAGGTCGAGTAGCTCTCTCTACCTTGGCGGTCCGCTCGTCGAAATGAACGGATAGGAAGGGAATATCAGTTCTTGACTATTCCGGTCGGAATGGAGTATTTTGACCTACCAGCCTCAGGAGGTTTGACGATGGCAACGGATACGGCTGAACTCAAGAGCCTGCCGCGGATCAACGAGCCGGCCCCCGACTTCGTCGCCCAGTCCACCCAGGACGAGATCAAGCTCTCCGGCTACCGGGGCAAGAAATGGGTCGTGCTCTTCTCGCACCCGGCCGACTTCACGCCCGTGTGCACCACCGAGTTCGTCGCGTTCTCGAAGCTCTGGCCCGAGTTCGACAAGCGCAACGTCCAGCTGATCGGCCTCTCCGTCGACAGCATCTACTCGCACATCGGCTGGCTCACGAGCATCGAGCGAAACTTCGGCATCAAGGTTCCGTTTCCGCTGATCCCCGACCGCAACATGAAGATCGCGCAGGACTACGGCATGATCCACCCCGGCGCCAGCGACACGGCGACCGTGCGCACGGTCTTCGTCATCGACGACAAGGGCGTCATTCGGGCGCTCGTCTACTACCCGCTCCAGGTCGGGCGCAACATGGACGAGATCCTGCGCATCGTGGACGCACTGCAGACCGTGGACAAGAACGGCGTGGCCACGCCCGCGAACTGGGAGCCCGGTGACGCGGTGATCGTTCCGGCACCGGTGACCACGGAGGGGGCGGAGAAGCGCAAGGGCGAAGGCTACGAGTACGTGGACTGGTACTTCAGCCGGAAGAAGCTCTAGTGCGGCACACCCCAAGAAGGTCGAGGGCGCGATGAAGAAGACTGTGCTGCTGACGCTCGCACTCTGCTTGCTCGCCGGCTCGGCGCTGGCGGAGGTCTGCCTCTCCCCGTACGTCAAGCGCCTCCAGGGGCCGGAGAAGGTGCTCTACGTCTGGTCGGTCGCGGCCGATCCCGCCGGCCAAGACGGCCTCGCGGTGGTCGACGTCGCGCTGCCGTCGGCGACCTACGGCCAGGTGGTCAACTTCGTCCCGGTCGGACCGGCCGGCAACGAGCCGCACCACATGGGGTTCACCGACGACCGCGCGAAGCTCTGGGCCGGGACCCTCTTCTCAAACCGGATCTTCATCTTCGACGTCGCCGAGGACCCGGCCCATCCCCGGCTCCTGCGGACGCTCGACACCCTCGGTGAGCTGACGGGACTCTTCGGCCCGCACACCTATTACGCGCTGCCGGGCCGGATGCTCATCACGTTCCTCTCGGCCGCGGACGGCGGCCTCCCGGGGGGCTTCGCCGAGTTCACCAACTCCGGCGACCTGATCCGGGTGTTCAAGAACCCGCCGGAGGCGCCCTACCAGTACGACGCGGCGGTCAAGCCCGACGTCAATCGCCTGGTGACGTCGAGCTTCACCCCCTACCGCAACTATAAGAAGCCCCTCGCGCAGTGGGACATGAAGGACGGCGGCAACACGCTCCTCGTCTGGGACTTCAAGAACCGGAAGATCCTCCAGACGCTCACGACCGACCCCGTGCCGCTCGAGGTGCGCTGGAGCCTCAAGCCCGGCCGGGCGTACGGCTGGACCAACTCGGCCCTCGGCGACTCCATCTGGTGGTTCGGTCAGGGCGCGGACGGCCGGTTCTCCACGCGCAAGGCGGCGGACCTCGGCAAGGGCTGCCTGCCCGCCGATCTCCGCCAGTCCCCGGACGACCACTACCTCTACGTCTCGTGCTTCCTGACGAGCCAGGTCCAGGCCTGGGACGTCTCCGACCCGGTCAAGCCGCGGCTGCACGACGTGCTGGTGCCCGGCGTGCAGCCGAACATGCTGCACGTCACCGGCGACGGCAAGCGGATCTACATCACGAACTCGCTGCTCTCGACGATGGACTACTCCCAGAACTTCTGGGTCCGCCTGGCCCACGTCGGGCCCGACGGGCGGCTCAAGCTCGACCCGTTCTTCAACGTGGACTTCACCAAGCTGCCCGGGGGGCCGCATCGGGCCCACGACATGCTGCTCAACTGAGCCGAAGTATGGCGGTCCTCTCCCTGGCCGGCCTCCTCCTGCTAGGGCCGGCGCTCGCCCGCGACGCGTCAGCGCCCGTGGCGACCGAGTGGCGGGTGCACCCGGTCGAGGGTCGGCTCCCGATCATCCGGACGGCGCCGGCATACGTGCTGACCGCCACCGACGGCCGGACCGTATCCTCCGCAGATCTCGCCGGCAAGGTCCGCCTCGAGACCTTTGTCTACACGCGGTGTCAGGACGCCTGCCCCCTGGTCAGCGCCAAGCTGGCGCGGCTCCAGCGCCGCCTCGCTGCGCGCGGGCTCCTCGGGGACCGGGTCCTGCTGGCCTCGATCGCGCTCGACCCCGCGCACGACTCGCCGGCGGCGCTCGCCCGCTACGCCGCCGGCTTCGGCGCCGATCCCCGCGCGTGGCTCTACCTCCGCGGCACACCAGCCGAGACCCGGCGCCTGCGGGCGGCGTACGGGGACCTGGCGCGACCGGGCCAGGAGCTCGCGCACGCGGACTTGATCTTCCTGATCGACGGCCTGAACCGCGTGCGCGAGATCTACAGCCAGCGGCTCTTCGACCTCGAGCAGGTGCTCGGCGACGTCGTCGGCCTCGCCGCGGTCGCCGGGCGCGCCAGGTAGGGCGGGCGCGACGGATCCCGGTTCGCAACTCGACGTCTCAAGGGGGCACGGCATGTACCACGCGATCTTCGTCAGTCCCTGGCCCTGGTGGGTGGCGGGCCCGGCGCTCGGACTCGTCGTCGTTCTGACGGCCTGGCTCGGCGGCAAAGGGCTGGGCGTCTCGGCGGCGTACGGCTCGGTCTGCGCCGCGGCCTCGCGGCTCCCGGTCTTCCGGCAGCGACAGTTCCACGAGACGTGGCGCGTCTGGTTCGTCGCCGGCCTTCCCCTCGGCGGCCTCGCCGCCGCCGCGCTCGGCGGCTGGTTCGCGCCGAGCCTCGCCTACGGATCGCTCGACGCGCTGACCGGGGGCTCCTTGGCGGCGAGGGCCGGGCTCCTGCTCGCCGGGGGGCTCCTCGTCGGCGCCGGGGCGCACTGGGCCGGCGGCTGCCCGAGCGGCCACAGCCTGGTCGGCATCGCTCAGGGTTCGGTCGCGAGCCTGGTGGCGACGGTGGGCTTCATGGTCGCCGGCGTCGTCGTGTTCAACCTGCTCGTCCGGGTCCTGGGGGGCTTGCCGTGAACGGCCCGCGCTTCCTCGGCTTCGGCGCCCTCTTCGGCTTCGCGCTCTCTCGCGCGCGCGTCACCGACTACGACACCATCGCCGGCATGTTCCGGCTGACCGACCTCCACCTGGTCGGCGTGATCGGCTCGGCGATCGCCACCGCGGCGGTCGGCTTCTGGCTCCTGCGCCGGAGCGGCAACCGCACCCTGACCGGACGGCCGATCGAGCTCGGCACCAGGCCCTGGCGGATTGGCGCGCTGTGGGGTGGCCTCACGTTCGGCGCCGGCTGGGCCCTGAGCGGCGCCTGCCCCGGCACCGCGCTCGCCCAGGTGGGCGAGGGCAAGCTCGCGGCGCTCTTTACCGTCGGCGGGATCCTCGGCGGGACCTACCTCTACGGCCGCGTGCGCTCACGGCTCGGCACGCCGGCGGCGCCGGCGCGAGCCGCCGCAGCGGCCTCCTGACCGCCGGCCTGCGGCGGCGCTCGAAGAGGGGAGACGCGCGGCGCGAGCGAGGCCCCTGCCCCGACGGGCTAATTTAGCCGGTCGCGAGGGCCTGCTGCCGCTCGCGATGATAGGTGTGGAGCGTTGCGTTGGCGGCGGCGACGGTCGCCGCGGCCGCGGCCACCCCCGCCAGATCCCTTCCCGGCACCATCACGTACAATTCGTCCTCGCCGAGGTCCGTGTAGACGCGGTTGCCGACGCAGGCGGCGCTGGCGACGAGGCCCTTTCCGAGCGCCGCCGGCAGCGCCATGCACGTGGGCCGGCCGAGCAGTGCCGGCTGCGTGCGAAGCCCCGCACGCCGCGCCGCCTCCTCGAGCAGCATGATCCGGCCCGGCCGCCCGGCGAACACCACGACGTCGGGATCGACCGGCGTGGCGCCGAGCGGCGCGTAGACGACGACGCCGGGAGGCGCAGACAGGCGCGGGATGTCCGCCACTTCCGCCGGCTGGATGTAGCCGATGCCGGTCATGAAGGCGAGCGTCTGGTCGAGCTCGCCGGCGCGCTCAGGGGGGAGCGCGATGTTGTGCGTGTAGCTCCCGATCGCGCAGTTGAAGTGGTCCTCCGGCACGGTGTAGAAGGCGCGGCCCCCCGCCGCGAGGCGCCAGAAGCTGCAACCCGCGGGCTCCTTTCCGGAAAAGCGCGACACGCCTAGGGGTGGAGACGGCGCGAACGTGATCGCGACGGGGCGCCGGGTGAGACCCAGGGTCTCGCAAAGCTGCTGCTCGAGCGCGTCGTAATTCGGCATCGCTCATCCCTCCTTTTCGGTCGGCGTGGATCAGCTTACTCCACAACCCGGCGGGCGTCGTGTCGCCGTCGGACGCACCGCCGCCCGAGTGGCCGGCCGCGGGAGCGGCAGGGAGCGGGAGCCCCCCGGGCGTGCGCACCATGGAGGGAGCTGGCGCCGCGCCTCGACGAATGGGTCGGTCACGGTGCCGGAGCCCCGCAGAGGCGCCCGGCGCCCTCCTCGTGGTAGAGTCCCCGCGGGTCGGCCGTGTCGACGCGGTCGGCGTGGTGCCGATCTTTCTCGGCCTCGCCGACGGCATTGACGAGTCCGCGCGCCGCCAGCTCGTCGCCGACGCGACCCTCGCCGCCGGTGCGGTCGGCCTCGGGTTTATCTTTCTCGGCGACGCCGTCCTGCAGTTCCTCGGTGTGACCGTCGGCGATTTCCAGGTGGCGGGTGGGGTCGTCCTGCTCGTCCTCTCGATCTACGACCTCCTCCACCCCGAGACGCCGCTCCGCCAGTCCGGGGCCCGCCTGGGCGTCGTCCCGCTCGGGGTGCCGCTGATCGTGGGGCCCGCGGTCCTCACCACCCTCCTCACCGTCGCCCGCACGCGCGGCTACCTCGTGACCCTCGTCGCCTTCGTCCTGAACCTTGCGATCGTGTGGGCGGCCCTCCGGTGGGCGTCGCTCCTGGGCCGGCTCCTCGGCGAGGCCGGCGCTCGCGCAGTGGCCAAGGTCTTCGCGCTGATCCTGGCCGCCATCGGCGTGACCTTCATCCGCCGCGGCCTGATGGCGGCGCTCGCCAGCCGCTAGGCGGCCCGCCGCGCGCTGGCCGGAGGCGGCGGAGGCGCGCCGGCGCGGCCGTTTGGGGCCATCCTCACACATAGGCGCGCTCGGCCCGGCGGATGGCGCGGTAGCGGGCGAAGGCCCGCCGCTCGTCCTCGAGGCCCAGCAGCGATCGGAGCGTGCTCCCGCGGAAGGTGTGCCTCAGCATCTTCGCCCCGTGGCGAAGCCCGAACAGGGGGTTGTGCACGAGCTCCCGCGGCAGGTGGCGGAGCTTCATCCACCGTTCGGCGCGCCAGCGGAGGAACTCGATCTCCTCGGCGGCGAGGTGCTCGCTCCGCACCACCGCGGTGGTGCCATCGTACTCCTCGAGCCGCTCGTTGATGACGAGCCCGCGCTCTCGGAATTCCTTGGTCATCGGCGTACGCGGATACGGCGTCGGGTGCTGGATGTACGGGTAGTCGACATAGCGGCGGGCGAAGTCGAGGTTGGCCTCGATCGACTCCGGGGTATCGTCGGGATTGCCGACGATGAGCCCGCCCACCACGTACATCCGGTTCTGGTGCAGATACTCGATCGCCTGGAGGGTGGCGTTGCCCGCGTTCCCGCCGCCCTCGCGCCGGCGGTTCTTGGCGACGGCCCGCAGGAACCGGAGGTCCTCGTCGAGGACGTTCTCGATGCCGAGGAAGACGTAGCGGAAGCCCGCCCGACGCATCAGCGGCGCCAGCGTCTCGCCGTGGTCGGCGATGGCCGAGGTCATGCCCTGCACGAGGTAGTCGACGTCGTTGAGGCCGGCGTCGACGATCGCCCGGCAGAGCGCTTCGAAGCGCCGCACGTTCAGCGTGATGTTGTCGTCGACGAGAAAGATCGACCGGGCGCCGTGGGCGCGGGCGTCCCGGATGTCCGCGAGCACCCGGTCGAACGAGAACGTGTGGAAGTTGCGCCCGCGCATCTCGATGATGGAGCAGAAGCTACAGTCGAAGGTGCAGCCCCGCGAGGTCTCGACGACGTCGACCTGGCGTCCCACCATCGTGTAGCCTCGGAGCACCCGCACGTCCCGGTTCGGGAGCCGGATCTCGCCGCTCTCCAGGCCCGTGACCGGCCGGTCCGGGTTGTGGGTGACGTGGTCGCCGCGCCGGAACGAGAGGCCGGCGACCCGCTCGACGCCGCCGCCGGACTCGACGGCCCGGCAGAGCTCGCGGAAGGTCAGCTCCCCCTCGCCGCGCACGATGAAGTCCGCCGCGCCGGACGCCGGATCGGCGTACGCGTCGGGGGCCAGGCTCGGATCGTAGCCGCCGACGACGATCCGGACGCCGGGGCGGAGCGCGCGCACGAGCTCGATGAGGCGGTGCGCGGTGCGGCGCTGGAACGTCATCACCGACAGCCCGACCACGTCCGGCTCCTGCTCGCGGACGAGCCGCGCGACGACGTCGCGCACGCGATCCTGAACGAGGACGAGATCGGCGACCGCGACCCGATGGTGCGGGTCAACGTTGCCCGCGAGCGAGGACAGGGCACCGTTCGGCATCCGAATCGCCACCGCGGGCATGTGCTCGAACGAGTCGGGCATCGACAGCAGGAGGACGTTCATCGGGCCGCTCCTCCCCTTCCAAGTCTCGGCGAGATTCGCCCGCATTCTACCGCCACCGCCGAGGCGGCCGATAGCCCGGGGGCCCGTCCGCTGAACCGCCCGGCCCCGAGACGCCTCGCCGAGGGTCGACAGGAGGCGCCGTGCGCGTCGCGCGCGTATCGCCAGTGTGGTAGATAGGAAGCGCCATGGCGCCCCCCGGCTCCCGCATCGGCTTCATCGGGCTCGGCGCGATGGGCACGGGCATGGCCGCCCGTCTCGTCCACGCGGGGTTCGAGGTGCGTGGCTTCGACGTCCGCGCCGAGGCCGTCCGGCGCCTCGCAAGCGCCGGCGGCCGCGCCGCCGCGAGCGCGGCCGAGGCGGCGGCCGACGCCGACCTCTGCATCGTCATGGTGGCCACGGCCGAGCAGGCGGACGCCGCGCTGTTCGGAGCGGCGGGAGCGGTGCCGCGGCTTCGCCCGGGGGTCGCGGTCGTCTTGTCGAGCACGGTGCCGCCCGATTACGCGCGGCGGCTCGGCCAGCGGCTCGAGGAGAGCGGGCACCCGCTGCTCGACGCTCCCGTCAGCGGCGGGGTCGTCGGCGCCGAGAGCGGCAGCCTCACCGTGATGGCCTCCGGGCCGGCCGCCGCATTCACGGCCGCCGAATCCGCGCTGGCCGCGATGGCGACGCACGTCTACCGGCTCGGGGACGCGCCGGGGATCGGCTCCACCGTGAAGATGGTCAACCAGCTTCTGGCCGGCGTCCACATCGCCGCCGCGGCCGAGGCGATGGCGCTCGGCGCGCGTGCGGGCGCCGACCCTCGCGTCCTCTTCGAGGTGATCTCGAAAAGCGCCGGCCGGTCGTGGATGTTCGAGAACCGCGTGCCGCACATGCTGGCGGGCGACTACACGCCGCTCAGCGCGCTCGACATCTTCGTCAAGGACCTCGGCATCGTGCTCGAAGCCGGCAAGGCGCTCCGCTTCCCGCTCCCGCTGGCGGCGGCGGCGCACCAGCTCTACCTCATGGGCGCCGCCGCCGGGCTCGGGCGCGAGGACGATTCCGCCGTCGTCAAGGTGTTCGAGAAGCTCACCGGCATCAGTGTCGCGCGGGGGGCGGACCCGGGCGCGGAGGCGCGGGCGCCGCTCAGGGCGCCCCCTCGAAGCGCGGCGGGCGCTTCTCGAGAAACGCCGCCGCGCCCTCGCGGGGCTCGCCGGTCGCGTAGGCCGCCGCGAAGGCGTTGATCCCGTAGTCGATCGCCGTCCGGAGATCCGCCGACCGCCAGGCGATCACGAGCTCCTTCTGGAGCCGGATCGCCGCCGGACCACCGGCCAGGATCCTCGCCACCAACTCCTCGACAGCCTCGCGGAGGGCGGCGCCCGCCACCACGCGGTTCACCAGCCCCCACTCGAGGGCGCGCGCGGCCGATACCGGCTCGCCCGAGAACAGCATCTCCGCCGCCCGGCCGGGGCCGACGAGGAGCGGCAGGAGCGCCGCCTCGACGACCGAGGGGAGGCCGAGGCGCACCTCGGGCAGGCCGAGCCGGGCGTCCTCGGTCGCAACGCGCAGGTCGCAGGCGAGCGCCAGCTCGAGGCCGGCGCCGAGGCAGGGGCCGCGCACGGCGGCGATCACCGGGAACGGCGCGTGATGGACGGCCTCGATCGCCCGATGGAGCGCGGTGATGAGCCGTTTCGCGCGCGGGGGGTCGAGGTCGCGCAGCACCCGCACGTCCATGCCGGCCGTGAACGCCCGGCCGGCGCCCGTCAGCACGGCCACCCGCACCGAGGGATCGCGGGCGAGCGCCTCGAACGTCGCGCGGAGGGTGCGGATCAGGCGGGGCTCGAGGAGGTTGAGCGGCGGGCGGGCGAGCGCACACCAGACGACAGAGCCCTCGCGCTCGACGTCGAGCCCGGCGGTCATGCCGAGAATCGAGCATACACGATTCGCGCCGCGCGCGGCTGTCCCGTCGCGTCCGACCCCACGGGGAGGGTCCGGCCGCGCGCCGGGTCCTGACCGCCGACGCTCCCGCGGGGAGCACACGAGACGTCGCAATGATTTTTCCGTGTCCGTCAGCGCCGCGCGTGCTCACTCCGGCCGTTTGCTATTCTGGAGGCCGTGCCCGACCCGACCCAGCTCCTCTCCGGCGTCACCGTCCTCGACCTCACGCGCGTGTTGGCCGGCCCCTACTGTACTCGGCTGCTCGCCGACGTGGGCGCGCGCGTGATCAAAGTGGAGCGCCCCGGCGAGGGCGACGAGATGCGCCGCGCCTTCCGCCCGCTCGACGCCGACCGCGACGACCAGAGCACGTACTTCGTCCGCGTGAACGCCGGCAAGCTGAGCGTGGCGATCGACCTCGGTCATCCCGAGGCGCGCGGGATCGTGCTCGACCTTGCGCGGGCGGCGGACGTCGTCGTCGAGAACTTCCTGCCCGGCGTCGCGCAGCGGCTCGGCTGCGACTACCCCGTGCTGGCCGCCGTCCGGCCCGGCCTCGTCTATTGCTCGATCTCAGGGTACGGGCAGACCGGCCCGCTCTCCGACCGGCCGGCGTTCGCCCACGTCATCAACGCGGTCTCCGGCGTCATGCACCTCGAACAGGAGGGCGAGCGGGCCCCCCGCGTCGCCTACCTGCAGACGGCCGACGTGCTGGCGGGCACGCACGCGTTCGGCGCGATCGGGGCGGCGCTCCTCCGTCGCGCCCGCACGGGGCAGGGCGCCCACCTCGACGTCTCGATGCTCGAGTCGCTGATCGCGGCGGAGGACATCTCCTACGGGAGCGTGCTGAACGGCGGTCCCGAGTACCCGGGCCCCCGGGCCGGCATGGTGGTCCACGCGATCGGCGACCGGCACCTCGCGATGCAGACCGTGGGCGCGCCGCAGCTCTGGCCGCGCCTCGTCGCGGCGCTCGCGCGACCCGAGCTCGCCCAGGACCCGCGCTTCGCGACGCCGCTCGCGCGCCGGGAAAACTGGCCGGCGCTCCGCGCGATCATCGGCCAGTGGCTCGACCGGTTCAAGACGGTCGAGGCGGCCCTCGACGCCCTGCATGCCGCGCGCATCCCCGGGGCGCCGGTGCTGACGCCCCCGGAGGTCGCGGCGCACCCACACCTGTCGGCGCGCGACGCCTTCCCGGCCGTGCCCCACCCCACGCGGGGCGCCGTCCGGGTCACCGCCACGCCGTTCCACCTCGACGGCCGCCCCGTGGGGCCGACCGGGGCGGCGCCGTACCGAGTCGGCGAGCACACGCGCGCGGTGCTGCGAGAGGTCCTCGGCTACCCGGCGGGACGGATCGACGAGCTCCTGCGGGCCGGCGCGATCGCGGCGCCCTGCTGAGCGAGGCGCGGCCGAGCCTGCCGCGCGGACGGGGCGCTAGCGGCGGCGCGCCTAGAAGCGGACGGAGATCCCGTAGAGCAGATCCGACGTGTCCGCGTCCCTGCCGAGCGCCCCACGCTCGCCCGGTCGGTAGGAGCCGGCTCGACCCCGACTGCGTGAAGCGGTACTCGCCGAAGAGCGCCGTGTCCTCGCCGAGCTGCCACGAGAGGCCGGCGCCGCCCGCCCAGGGAGACTGAGACATCGCGGCGGTCCCCGATGAGCCCGAGAGCGGTGACGTCGCCGGGGCGCGCGACGAAGAGGGCCGGCCTGAAGGAGACGTACGGAGCGCGTCGAAGTGGAGTTCGGGATCGATCAGCCGGGCTGCCACCGCTCCCTGGGGAACGGTGGGCGAGGAGGCGAGCCTCGAGCTGGCGTTGGCTAGATGCGCGAGAGGTCGAGCCCGCGCCAGCGCGAGCGGCCGAACCAGGACTCGAGCCCAGGCGTCGAGGCCCCCGGCGCCGAGCGGGCGTCGGCGGCCAGCTCCTGGACCAAGCCGGACGCCGGCGGCGATTCAGCCACCCCCGGTCCTGGGGACGCGGTCAGCCCGGCGACGACCACCCAGGCGCCGAGCCACGCGCCCGCTCGGTGCGGCCATCCCTTTCCCCGCCCGCGCACGGGGGCAGGGGACCACGGACGTCGGCTACTGGCGCTTGACGAGGAAGTGGGCGCGGCGGTTCTGCGCCCAGCACTCCTCCGTCTCCTCGGTGCAGAGCGGGCGCTCCTCGCCGTAGCTGAGCGTGCTCATGCGGGTCCTCGCGATGCCACGGGAGAGGAGGTACTTCAGCGCGGACTCCGCGCGATGGTTGCCGAGGGCGAGGTTGTATTCGTTGGTGCCCCGGTCGTCGCAGTGGCCTTCGATCAGGATGACGGCGCGCGGGTGGTCCCGCAGCCACTCGGCGTTCGCCGACAGGAGCTGAGCGTCCTCGGGCCGGATCACGTATTTGTCGAAGTCGAAGTGGATGTCCTGGAGCCCGGTGACGCCGCCGAACTCCTTCGGCTGCGGCCGCGCGGCCGCGACCAACTGCGACCCGCTCTGCGCGACGCTCGAGGCCCCGCCCGCCGCGCCTCCCCTCGCCACGTTCGAGCCCGCGGCTCCGCCGCCGCCCGCGGCAAAGTCCGAGCGCCCGCCGCCGCCGCTCACGTCCTCGGCCCCGGCGCCGCCCACTCCCTGTGCCCCACCGCCGGCGCCCACGACCCCTCCACCACCGCGACCCACGACGCCACTGCCTTGCCCGCTGCCCTCGTCAGAGCTGCTGGCGCTGGCGCCCGCCGCGCCCCCGGGAGACGGCGCAAGCGCCATACTCGTCGCGGGCTCCTTCGCGCACCCTGCGGAGAAGAAAATGAGCATCGAGGCGGGGATGACTGCCGTGTGGAAGTGTCGCGTATATCGACTCATGCGTGCCCTCTACCTCCCTTTTCGTTGACCCAAGCCGACGTCGCCGCGCTCGCGGTAATGGTGTTGGGGCCTTTACAAAAATTTACGGCAGAAGTCCACCAGCACGAAACTTTGTGTGAGCCTGGTGAGCGACACCGACGGGCGGGGGGTGAATCGCTTGAGCCGCCCGCCGGAGCGCGGCGCCCCAGGGTGTGCCAGTTCGTCGCACCCTGGTCGGCGTGTCCCGCCTGTGACAGTGGCGCCCATCAGGAGCCCGCTCGAGGATCTGCATCCCCGTGGGGCCGTCGAGCTCGGCGTCAACCCCGGCCACCGTGAGGTCGGGGCGGCTGGCCGAGGCTGGGCCTGACACGGTGTCCCCAGGCAAATCCCCGATCCGGGGCGTCCGGGCCGCACTCAGCTAGTGCGACCGGGAGACAGGAGTGCAGACCCTCGAAAAGGCGCGCTCCAGCATCTGGAGCCCCTCGGCGAGCTCGGCGTCGGTGATGGCGAGCGGGCCGAGGAAGCGGACGACGTTCTTCCCCGCGCCGGCCTTGACGAGCACGAGGCCCTCGCGGAGCGCTTCGGCGACGATCGCGCTCGTCGCCTCGGCGGCCGGCTCTCTGGTCCGCCGGTCGGTGACGAGTTCCATCGCGACCATCGCGCCGAGCCCGCGCACGTCGCCGATCAGCTCCCACATCGCCTGCCACGCGCGAAACCGCTCGAGCAGGCGAGCGCCGAGCGCACGGGCCCGCGCGCCGGCGCCGTCGCGCTCGAGGACCTCGATCACGGCGAGCGCCGCCGCGCAGGCCACCGGGTTCCCCCCGTAGGTCGTGCCGAGCCCGCCGGGCGGGATCGCGTCCATCAGGTCGCTCCGGCCGATCACGGCCCCCAACGGAAGGCCGTCGGCGATCGACTTGGCCAGGGCCATCAGGTCCGGCGTCACGTCGAAGTGCTCGACGCCGAAGCGGCGGCCGGTGCGGTAGAAGCCGGTCTGGATCTCATCGGCGATCAAGAGGATCCCCCGCTCCCGGCAGTAGGCGGCGACCCCCTGAACGAACGCGGCCGGCGGCACCACGAAGCCGCCCTCGCCCTGGACCGGTTCCAGGATCGCCGCGGCCAGGCGGTCCGCGCCGACCTCCTCGACCAGGCCCCGGAACGCGTCCAGGCAGGCGGCCACCGTTTCCGGCTCCGACGCGAAGCCAGAACGGTAGAGGTAGGGGAAGGGGCACCGGTAGACGTCCGGCGCCAGCGGTCCGAAGTCGCGATTGCGCGCCCGACTGGTGAGGGTGAGCGCGAGCAGCGTCCGGCCGTGGAAGGCATTCTCGAACGTGATCACGCCGGGCCGGCCGGTGGCGTAGCGGGCGATCTTCACCGCGTTCTCGACGGCCTCCGCGCCCGAGTTGACGAGCATCACCTTCTTGGCGAAGCGGCCCGGCGTGATCGCGCAGAGGCGCTCGGCGAGGCGGACGTAGGGCTCGTACGGGAGCACGTGGAAGGACGCGTGGAGCATACGCTCCGCCTGCGCCCGGACGGCAGCCACCACCTCGGGGTGATTGGCGCCCGCGTTGAGGGCGCCGATGCCGCCCGCGAAGTCGATGTAGCGGTTGCCGTCGACGTCCACCAAGGTGGCGCCCTGGGTCGAGGCGACGAAGACGGGGTGCTGCTCGTCGACGCCGCGGGCAACATACTGCTCGCGGAGCCGTGTGAGCTCTCGAGACCGCGGGCCTGGCACTTGGGGCATGATGGCGACCGTCCTCTCCCCCAGTGTACGTCAGGACGGAGCAAAGTCGGGCCGGCCGCGGTGAGCGCAAGGACGTCGCCCTGGCGCGCCCCGCTGACCGCCGCGGGGCGGATGCCCTTCCCCGGGGCGGAGCCAGGTCATCGGCCCGGGTGCCCGGAACGCGATTCCGCGATTCGATCCCCGCTCAACGACGAACGTACCTTCCCTCAACACGTTGGCGGGAGCGGGGGCGGCTGGACTGCCGAAGGGCGGCAAGCCGAAGGGGCGGCACGTCGTCTGATCATCCACGACGGTCGCTCTTAATCGTTATCCATCGGTCAGCCCACTTGCCAAGGGCTCGGATCACGGGCTCGAGATCCGTTCCGGCTTCCGTCATTTCGTAGCGGACCCTGACGGGCGGCCCCGGGATCACCTGGCGGCGGACCAGCCCCTCCGCTTCCAGTTCACGGAGACGTTCGGTGAGCAGACGGTCGGAGAGTCCTGGCACCGTTGTCAGCAGTTCGTTGAAGCCCTGCGGCCCAGGCAGCATGGCGTTGAGGATGGCTCCGCTCCATCGCCGTCCGATGAGTTCGACGGCCTGATGAAAGCGTGGGCAGAACCGCGAGTGTTCCTCGTTTCTTGGCCTCTTTACCTGGCGCGGTTTCTTCGGCATAGAAAGTGTTTTGCTTACTTTTGATCGCCTACTTGACATTAGTAGCCTCAGTTCGTATCATCCGTTAAGAGCTTACCATAAGTAAGCTACTTACAAAAGGACAGGCCGGCGGAACGCCGGGGGGAGGACATAGCGATGTCGTTCGCTATTGGAATTCTGGTGATCCGAGTCCTATTCGGGGCTGCCATCGCTGCCCATGGCGCCCAGAAACTGTTTGGGTGGTTTGGCGGCTATGGTCTCAAAGGGACGGGCGGCGTCTTTGAACAGTTGGGCTTCCGTCCGGGAATCGCCTTTGCCGCGGCCGCC
>QHRX01000153.1:0-2379 GCA_003221455.1 Candidatus Rokuibacteriota bacterium | reverse complement strand
CCGCAATTCTTGCGGCAATGCTCGTGGCCATCGTGAGCGTTCATTTGAAGAACGGATTCTTCGCGATGGCTAACGGCGTTGAACTGCCGTTCCTCTATGCTGCCGTGGCGCTTGGAGTGGCGTTCACTGGAGCGGGGGCGTACTCAGTGGATGCGCTGCTCGGGCGGACATTCCTCAGCGAGCCGCTCATCGTCGCGGGACTACTCGTCCTGGCTATCATCGGTGCCGCGGTGACGCTCGGGTTGCGGCAGCAGGCTCAAGACCAGACATCGGCGGCACAGCACTGAAGTCGTCGCATCAAGTCTCCGGGAGGATGCTCGCCGCGACAACGTCGTATTGTTTGAATCAGCACACTGCGCCGCTGAAGCGTTAGAGGAGGCGTCGGAGAAGTCTTCAACGCCGCGAAGCCCCCCATTCGCGGTTCACCTCGCCTGATCGAATGATCACCAAGAGCAGTAGCGTCCCGACCGGGATCTGCGGGCCAGCGGCAGGGAGAGTGGATTCCCGAATGAGCCGCCTTGGTGCCTCGGCCGTTGCGCACCCGGACGCGTGGTGGAGCTATACTCGGATCGCCGATCAGGGAGGGGGAGCCGCCAATGCAGCGCTACGAGATCATTTCGGCCGACTGCCACATCGACCTGTGCTGGCTCCCGCCCGATCTCTTCGTCGCCAACGCGTGCCCTGAGCTGCGCGACCGGATGCCATACGTGACCGACAGTCCGAGGGGCCCCGTGTGGGTGACGAAGCAGGGCGCGAACCTCGGCCTCGTGAACGGCATGGGCTCGGCCGGACGCGAGTACGTCCCTGGCCAGATCCATCGCGCCGACCGCATGGCGTCCACCGGGCTCTACGCGGACGGCAAGCGCGGCATCCGCCGCCTCACCGATCCCGACCTGCGACTGCAAGACCAAGACCGCGACGGCGTGCAGGCCGAGGTGCTCTACGGGGTTCTCGGCACCACCGCGCGCCTGAACGATCCAGAGGCGGCCGTCGAGGTCATGCGGATCTACAACGAGTGGCTCGCCGACTTCTGCGCGACCCACGCCCACCGCTATGCCGGCCTCGCCTGCATCCCCAACCAGCCAATCGACGCGGCGAGCGCCGAGGTCCAGCGCGTGGTTAAACGGGGCAGGCTCCGCGGCCTCGACATCGCGAACTCCCCCGACATGAAGCCGCTCTGGGACCCGGTCTGGAACCCGCTCTGGGAGGTCGTCAGCGCTTCCGGGCTACCGCTCCACTTCCACACGGTCGGCGGTCGCCTGCCCGAGCCGGTGCGCCGGACGCTGTTTCCTGGCCTCGCGGAGCCCGCTCCTGCCGACGCGGACGGAGACCGCCTCCAGCCCGTCGTCGCGCGCGCGGCGTTCGCGGTCCATATCACGGGGTTTCAGATTCACATGGCGAACATCCTCATGTCGCTGATCTACGGCGGGCTGCTGGAGCGCTATTCGGCGATGCGGGTCGTGATCGGTGAGAGCGGGATTGGCTGGATCCCCTACGTCCTCGAGCGTATGGACGCGGAGTGGGAGGACCAGTTCAAGGACCTCACGCTCACGATGAGGCCCAGCGACTACTGGCGCCGGCAATGCTACGCGACCTACCAAACGGACCGCATCGGCGTGAAGCTCATCGACGACCTGGGCCCGGAGCGCGTCATGTGGGGCTCCGACTTCCCGCACCCCGACGGGGTGTGGCCGGACTCTCGCGAGTACATCCTGCGGGAGCTTGGGCACCTCCCGGCCGAGGCGCGGCGCAAGATCGTCTGTGAGAACGCCGCGCGGCTCTACGGCTTTCCGCTCGGGTAGCGCGAACAGCGTTCAAGCCCGTGTTTCAGCCTTGAGAGGGTGAGCCCATGGGTAGTGATTTCGCCAACTTCCCTGCCGGGTGCCACGGCCCGGTGCCACGCGAGACCACGATCTCCCCCGAGAATGCCCCTACTCATTCGATGATCTCCAGCCACTTCATCACGTCGCGCGCTATCACAAAAGCTCGGTTCGTGCGCTCTAATCTAAGCGGCTACGATCCGCAGCGGTCACGCGAAGGACCGGTTAACCAGTTTCCCGGGGTGGGTCAACCGACGACTATTGGGTTATGAGCCCTTCCTGATTCCACACCACAGCCCACGCTCCACAGACAACACGTCTTACAGTAAATTGGCGCTTTTCTCTTAGGGGCCTTTGGCCCTCTTTGGCTCTCGTTGGGAGCAACTTCCTGGGTAATTCCTGAGTGACGTCTGGGTGAACGAAAGGGGTTAGCGGCTCCTGCGTCCGCTAACCCCTCATGGGCGTTTAAAGAGTCTGCGATAACCGGTCGAGCTCGTGCATGCCGATCAGTTCGAAGTCGCGAGGGCCCGCGGAATTAGCAGGTCGTCGAGGCCAATCC
>QHRX01000196.1 GCA_003221455.1 Candidatus Rokuibacteriota bacterium | reverse complement strand
GTCCGGGAACCGTACGGGAACCCCACGCCACCGGACGCAAACGGACGCGAGGCGGGCGCGCCCAAGCGCCTGATTCCTTTGCCGGTGCCTGATTGCGGTCGCGTCGTGCCCCTACCTTGACTTTCTTTCGAGCGCAGGGGTAGCATCAACACCGGGAGTCCCGACCCGAGGAGGACGCGTGGCCAAGCGGGCGGTCTCCGACTTCGAGTACGAGTTCCAGATGGCGCTCATGAACCGCAAGCTGAGTCCGACCGTGGAGACGGTGTTCCTCATGCCCCACGAGAAGTACACCTACATCTCGTCCCGGCTCATCAAGGAAGTCTCGAGCTTTGGCACCTCGGTGGCCGGCATGGTGCCGCCGCTCGTCGAGAAGCGCCTGGCCGAGAAGCATCCGCGCCGGTAGCCGCGCGGGCGCGACCGCATGAAGCTCGAGGGCTCGTACGCGATGCCGGCACCGCGCCAGGCGGTGTGGGAGGCCTTCCTCGACCCCGAACGGCTGCGCCAGGCGCTCCCCGGCTGCGAGAAGCTCGAGAAGGTCGGCGAGGACGAGTACAAGGCCACGCTCAAGGTCGGCGTGGGCGCCGTCAAGGGCACGTTCGAGGGCAAGGTCCGCCTCTTCGACCTGCAGCCGCCGGAGAGCTAC
>QHRX01000195.1 GCA_003221455.1 Candidatus Rokuibacteriota bacterium | reverse complement strand
ACCCCACCGAGGTGCGCGCCATCGGCGCCGGACTCGTCGGAGCCACCCTCTACGCGTCGCTCTACCTGGCCGTCGCCGCCCAGCAGTTCACCCGCTACGCGCACCCGGCCGGAATGGACCTGACGATGGCCGGCATCGTCCCGCGCGACGCCATCCGGATCCTCGTGCGGGCCCTCTGGCCGGTCCTCCTGACGACCAACGCGACCCTGCTCGCCTTCTACGCGGCGACGGGGTTCTGCCTCGGCTGGCTCGCCGCGCGCTTCTGGGCGGCGGTCGCCGGCGTCCAGGGCCGGGCCCTGCCGCGCGGGCTCGCGCCCGCCCTCGTGGTGGCGTCGCTCCTCGGCGTGGCCCTGCTCGCCTTCGCCACGGTCGTGGTCCGCGGCGGGTCCAGGCCTTCCTCACGCGCTGGGCCGCGCCCGGCGCGCTCGAGGCGTCCCTGTGGGCGCTGATCGGCGTGCTCGCCCTGCCCACGCTCGTGCGCCTGGCCCTCCGGCGGCCGGTGGCCGGGGCGGCCGTCCTCGCGGGCGCGCTCGGCCTCGTCGGCTGGCACCCCTCGGCGAAGGCGACCGGGCTCAACGAGGGACCGAACGTCGTCCTGATCTTCCTCGAGTCGGCCCGGAGCGACTTCTTCTCGATCAACGGCCATCCAGAGCTCACGTCGCCGCGTCTCGACCGGCTCGTCGCCGAGGGGGGCGTGACGTTCACGGATGCCTGGGCCCACGCGAACTCCACGGTGGCCAGCGTGGTGACGGTCATGACGTCGGCGTACGCCTACCGGCACGGCATGCGGAGCATGTTTCACGGCGACGAGTTCGCCCGCCCCGCCCTGCGGCGGCTTCCCGCCCTGCTCCACGACCGGGGCTTCGCGACGCGGGTCGTCACCGACTGGGACGGCGACGTGACCTATCTCAACGAGCGGGTGCTGCCGGGATTCGACCGCTACGACGTGGCGGAATTCGGGATGATCAGCTACGTCAAGCAGATCTATTCCCAGCACTTCCTCTTCCTCGCCCTCACCGACAACCGGCTCGGCCACCGGGCCTTCTCGACCTTCTACCGCGCCGGCGGCGGCTACACGCCGGCGGGCAGCGACCTCTATTACCGGGCCCGGATCGAGCAGAATCTGGCCGAGCTCGGGAGGACCCGGCGCTTCTTTCTGACGCTCTTCTTCGCCGACCCCCACTTCAACTACCGCTGCGGGTACCCCTACTATGGGCGCTTCACCGACCCCGACTACGAGGGCCCGAACAAGTACCAGGCCATGTCGAACCCGACCGTCGACCTGGTCCCCGGCCGCGAGCGCGAGGCGCGCCAGATCAGGGGTCTCTATGCGGGCTGCGTCAACGAGCTCGACGATAACATCGGGTCGGTCGCCGACACCCTCCGCCGCTTGGGGCTCGACCGGCGCACCCTCCTCGTCGTCACCGGCGACCACGGCGAGCGGCTCCCCGACCGGTGGAGCTTTCGCTACGGGCGGAACGGGGCCTGGCTCGACCCGGACCAGTTCCAGGTGCCGCTCGTCTTCATCCATCCCCCGGTGCCGATCGCCCAGCCGGTCGTGGCCGCCACGGTGCGCCACGTCGACATCATGCCGACGATCCTCGAGCTGCTCGGCCTCCCCGTCCCGCCCGGCCTCGACGGGACGAGCCTCGTCCCACTGATGCGGGACGCCGCCAGGGACCCGCACCTCGACGTCTTCGGCGAGACGGGCTTTCAGTGGGTGCCGGCGAAGCCTCCCTACCTCAGCTACCCGCCGATGACCGAGGTCATCTCGTTTCGCCGGGACGAAGGGGGCGCGCTCCTCCCCCGCTATTTCCTCGACCGGAGCTGTCTGGCGCGGATGAACCTCGCCCGGCACCGGTTCATCCGGACGGGGCACTGGGAGCTCACCTACCGGCCCACGGTCGACGGCGCCGAGGTCGGGCTCTACGACTGGCAGACCGACCCGGCTCTGACGCGGAACCTGGCCGCCCTGCGGCCGGAGGTGGCGGCGGAGCTCACGGGCCGACTCTTCCGGTGGGCGCTCGGCGATCCGGAGCTCACGGTGCGCCAGGGCTGGCTCGCCGCCCGCGATCCCGACGCCCTCGCGCGGTGCGCGCCGCCCCGGTCTGGCTGAGGCGCGCCGACGACGGGAGACAGAATGGACACGACCGTGATCGTCGCCGACCTGGCCGCACGGCTCCGGAGCGCGGGAGGGCCGGACGGGCTCTGGGTGAGCGCGGCCGACGCCCAGCGGGTCGGCGGCTGGGAGCTTGGGCCCGAGGGGGCCTGCCAGGGCAGCCGTTGCGTGCCGCTGCCGCTGGGCGTGGTCCGGGACGGACTGCTGGATCTCGCGGGGCTCGCCCGCTACCTCGGCCAACCGGTGGTCCACGACTCGACGAACGACGTCTGGGTCATCGGAGAGTCGGCGGACGACCTCCGGGAGGGCCTCGGCTCGCTCGAGGCCCCGGACTTCACCCTCCCGGACCTCGAGGGCCGTCGACACCGGCTCTCGGATTATCGGGGTGCCAAGGTCTTTCTCGTCACGTGGGCCTCGTGGTGAGGGTGCCGCTTCGACCTGCCGGGCTGGCAGGCCCTCTACGCCGAGCTCCGGGAGCTGAAGTTCGTCGTGCTCACGGTCGCGCAGGACAGCCGGGGCGCCGAGACGGCGGGGGAGTGGATCCGCGCCGCCCGGCCCGAGCACCCCGCGCTGATCGACCGGACCCACCGGGTCGCCGCCCTCTACGGCATGGTGAACGTGCCCTCGAGCGTCTGGATCGACGAGCGCGGCCGCCTCGTCCGGTGGGGCGAGGTCGCGTTCGTGGATAACCGCTGGCAGGCGTACACGAAGAGCGACATGGAGCCGTACCTCGCCGGCCTTCGCGACTGGGTCCGGCGGGGCGCGGCGAGCCCCTTCGCGCTCACGCCCGCCGAGCTCCGGCGGCGGCTCTCCGGGCCGTCCCCCGAGCACGCGCTCGCCGCCGCCAACTTCCGCATGGGCCAGGAGCTCCACGCGCGGGGCGCCGCCGTGGACGCCGTCGCCTACTTCAAGGAGGCGCAGCGGCTCCACCCGGAGAACTGGCGCTACAAGCGCCAGGCGTGGCAGCTCACCGACGCGGAGCGGTACTACGGGACGAGCTTCGGCGCGGAGGTGGCGAAACTCGGCGGGCGCCCGTACTACCCGCCGCTCGACCTCCCGTCAGTCGAGTAGCGCGCGAGCGCCGCGGGCGATCGACTCGGCGTCGATGCCGTAGTGGCGGTAGAGGGCGGCGCGGGTTCCCGACTGCCCGAAGTCGTCGACGCCGAGCGGGAGCTGGAGCGTCCCCAAGGCGGAACCGAGGAAGCCGAGCGCGTGGGAGTGGCCGTCGAGCACGCTGACGACGGGCGCCTGGACCTCGTCGTCGCGCACGAGCGTTTCGAGGTGTGAGCCGGCCTCGCCGCCCTTGCGGGCGGCCACGTAGCCCCGGTAGAGCAGGTCGGGGCTCGTGATCGCGAACACGTTGGCCCGGATCCCGTCCGCCTCCAGGAGCCCTCCCGCCTCGACGGCCTCCGGCACCATCACGCCGGTCGCCCAGAGGGTGACGTCGGGCCGGCCGCGATCGACGAGCCGGTAGCCGCCCTCGAGCACCGCCCGGCGCTCGACCGCGCCGCCGCGGAGCGCCTGCTCGATCGGCCGGGTGGAGAGGCGCAGGTAGAGGCTCTCGCCCGTGCCGTCGGCGATCCGCCGGAGGCCCTCGAGGAGGATCCACTCCGTGTCCTGGGCGAACGTCGGCTCGTAGTAGGTGCAGTGCGGGAGCGCGATGCCGAGCGACGGGGTCACGACCGACTGGTGGGCGCCGCCTTCGGGCGAGAGGCTCACGCCCGACGGCGTCGCCGCCACGACGAAGCGCGCGCCCGAGTAGAGCGCGTGGAGGAGCGCGTCGAGGCCGCGGGCGACGAAGGGATCGTAGAGCGTGCCGAGCGCCAGCAGCGGCTCGCCCGCGAGGTCGTCGGCGAGGCCGAGGGCGGCCAGCAGGAGGAACAGGTTGTGCTCGGCGATGCCGAGCTCGAGGTGCTGGCCGCCGGGCGACTGGCGCCACTGCACGGCCTGGGGAATGCCGCGGTCGCCGAAGTAGTCCGGGCGCTTCTCGGGGAAGTAGACGCCCCGCCGGTTGATCCAGCCCGCGAGGTGCGTGGTGACCGCGACGTCGGCCGAGACCGTCACGATCCGCTCGGCCACGGGCAGGCGCGCCAGCGCCCCCAGCACCCGACCGAACGCCTCCTGGGTGGACGTGGCGCCCGTGTAGGTCGAGTCGAGCGTCGGGGGCGGCTCCGGGCGCGGGCGACCCGCCGGGCGCGGGGCGCGGAAGAGGGGCGGGAGGGCCGCGATGTGCCGGCCCTCGAGGCTCTCGGGGCCGAAGCGCGCGAGCGGGTCGTCGGCGGGCACGCCGAGCGCTTGGCGCAGCGCCTCGAGCTGCGCCGCCGTCAGCAGCATGCCGTGGTTCAGCGGGTCGCCGGCGAAGGGCAGCCGCCAGCCCTTGATCGTGTCGGCGATGATCACGGTCGGCCGCTCGCGCTCGCTCTCGGCCTCGGCCAAGGCGTCGAGCACGGCCGCGAGGTCGTGGCCGCCGACGTCGGCCAGGAGCTCCTTGGGCGCGTCCGTGAGCTCCCGGACCCGCTCGGGGGGCAGGCAGAGCAGGCTCTGATACTCGGCGTGCGTCATCGCCTCGAGCCGCCGGATCAGCCCCGGGTGCCGCCGGAGCCGGGTGCCCCAGCGCAGCGGGATGAGTCGCCAGCCCGCCGCGCGGAACATCTCCGTGATGTGGCCGCGGCGGGCGTCGGGCGTGACGCGGTCGAGGCTCTGACGGTTCAGATCGACGATCCAGAGGACCTGGCCGAGGCGCGCGACCATCTCCT
>QHRX01000194.1 GCA_003221455.1 Candidatus Rokuibacteriota bacterium | reverse complement strand
AGGCCACCCTGGTCGGGCTGAGCCCCGCTCGCGCGCCAGGGGGCGCGGCCTCGGGGCGGCGGAAGTGCGGATCGCCGGTGGCCCCTCGCTCGTGCGTGCCCGGCGACCTGGACCGGACGCCCGATATCTGCCGGCCGGCGTCGCCGCGCGCTCGCGGCGGGGGCCGGCTGGAGCTCCTCGTCAACAAATGCGGCCCGTGGCATGGTCGCGTCAGCGGAAGACACGACGGCCGCCGAGCGACCGCCAGCTGAACCGCCCGAGGTCGACCCTTACCCCGAGGTCCGCCCGCCGTCCCGCGCGGATGGATCGCCGACCGTCACCGCGCCCGCCCGCGACGGCACCGACCTGAACGTCGCGTAGAGGAGCAGGTCGTAGACGATCTTCAGACCGCCGCCGAGGACGAACGGCGCGGCGAGCGCGAGCCCCTGGATCACCCAGCCGGTGAAGGCGGGCGTGACCGCCTGCGCGACCGTCCGCGCCACGTTAGTGATGCTCGCGGCCGCTTCCCGCTCCCGGTCCTCCACGACCGACATCACGTAGGCCTGCCGCGTCGGCACATCGATCTGGGAGAGGAGCTGGCGCGCCAGCAGCAACGCGATCGCGGCCGGCGCCGACCGCGCCAGTCCCACCCCGATCAGCAGGACGTTCGAGGCAAGGTGCGTGACGACCATCGTCTGGATGAGGCCCAGCCGCCGGGCGAGGGGCGCCGCGGCCAGGAAGGAGAGCGCGGTCAGGAGCTGCGCCGCGAAGAAGACCCAGCCGAGCGAGTCGAGCCGGAGCCCGTAGCGCACGGCGAACCAGTACGCGATCAGCGACTGCAGGACGAAGCCACCCGCGAACGCGTCGAGGGCGAAGAGCGCCGCCAGCCGGCGGATGATCGGCGCCGAGGGGAGCGCCGCGAGCGGCCGGCCCCGGCGCTCCGGGGCGAGCCCGCCGGCCCCGGGCAGCCGCGCGTAGGCGGCGATCTGCGCGACCGCGCCCGCCCCGAAGGCCGCGAAGAGGGCGGGCGCCGGCACGAGCGCGGCGCCGGCGGCGCCGAGCGCGGCCGCGACGTACCCCAGCAGGTTGTAGAGGGCGAGCGCGCTCGGGAGCCGGTTGGGAGCCACGGTGCGGGTGACGACGACCTGCTCGAGCGTGAGGAAGGGACCCGCCTCGCCCGTGCCGACCGCGACGTTGCCGAGCATGGCGGCCAGGACCACGAGCCAGGGGGTGCGCGTCGTCAGGAGCAGCCCGGCGGCGGCGAGGGAGAGCGCGGCGAGCGCCAGCAGGGGCCCGGCGGGCCCGTGGCGCTCGGCCGGTCGGCGCACCGCCCACGTGAGCCCGGCGCTCGACGCGAGCGTCAGCGTGACCATGGCGCCGACCCCGCGCGCGTCCGCGCCGAGCGCGCTCAGGTAGAGGGGGAGCGCGATGCCCAGGAAGCCGTAGCAGAATGTGCGCGCCGTCTTCGCGACGAAGACCAGGCGCGCGGCCCCGGCCCGGGGAGGCACGGCCCCCATCGCCCGTATCCTAATACGGCCTTCGGCCCGGGAGGATCGACACCGGAGGGGTCAGGCGCTACTATCCCGGTGCGGCCCGTGGGAGCCACCGGGGCTCGGGCGTTCTCCGCGGGCCGGTGCGGGTCTCGGATCACGCGAGGGGAGGGTTCGCAGATGCGGCGCCTCTGTGGTCGTGCCCTGGTTCATCCGCTCCTGCTCGTCTGCCTCTTCGCGTCCGGCGTCCTCCTCGCCGGGACGGGCCGCCGGGCGGCGGCCGGCCCGCTCAAGTGGGACGATATCAGGAATCCGTATGAGGGGGACGCCCAGGCGGTCGACGAGGGGCGCGAGCTCTTTGTCGAGCGCTGCACCTTCTGTCACGGCACGCTCGGCCGCGGGGCCAAGGGGCCGTGCCTGAGCTGCGGCCACTACTACTATCGCGGCGGCTCGAACGCGCAGCTCTTCGCCACGATCACGGCCGGTATCCAGGGCGGCCAGATGGGCGCGTTCGCCTCGAGTCTCACCGGAGACCAGATCTGGAAGATCATCGCCTTCCTCCGCGACCAGACCCGGCGGGATCATCCCGAGGCCTTCAGCCAGGACTGAGGGCCCGAGACGCGTGGCGGCATGCGCGGCCGCGCGCGCTCGGGCCTCCGCGCCCTCGCGCTTCTGGCCTGTCTCGCCTCGCCCCCGGCGGCGCGCGCCCAGGACAACTTCGAGCTCCACAGCATCATCGCGCTCAGGGGCAGGACCCGCGAGACCGATGGGGTCCTGCCGACCGAGCGCGCGCTCCACGAGACCCTCGAGGTCACGCACGGCTTCACGTCCTGGTTCGAGACCGGCTTCTACCTCTTCACCAGCCTCCAACCCGACGGCTGGCAGTGGGTGGGTGATCATATCCGGCCCCGCGTCCGGGTGCCCGCGGGCTGGCGCTGGCCGGTCGGCGTGAGCCTCTCGACCGAGTTCGGCTACCAGCAGCGGCAGTTCTCCACCGACACCTGGACGCTCGAGATCCGGCCGATCGTCGACCAGCAACTCGGACGGTGGTATTGGTCGTTCAACCCGACCGTCGACCGCTCCTTCGAGGGCGCGAGCGAGCGGCAGGGCTTCGGGTTCTCGCCGAACTTCAAGGTCAGCTATGACATCACCCCCACGGTCAGCGCCGGGCTTGAGTACTACGGCGCGCTGGGCCCGCTGAGCGGCTTCGACCCGGTCGAGCGGCAGCAGCACCAGCTCTTCCCGGTGGTCGACCTGAACCTCGGACCGCGGTGGGAGTTCAACTTCGGGGTCGGCTTCGGGTTGACCCGCAGCACCGATCCCCTCATCGTCAAGCTGATCCTCGGCTACCGGTTCGGCGGCCCCGAGGCCAGCCCCGACGGCTATCGCTGACGCTCCCGCCTCCTGGCGCCTGGTTGTAACGTCTGATTGTAACGGTTGACAGTAATAGTAGCACTGGTTACTCTCAGCCGTGCGCGGGCGACCGCCCGGTCGTCCGCCGAGGAGGAGAGCTCAGATGAGGCGCCTGAACTCGACCGTCGCGGCGCTGGCCGCGGCCAGCCTGGCCGGGGCCGCCCTGCTCGTGGCCGGGGCCCACGGGCGACCCGGACGGGCCGGCGCCGCGGAGTCGACCCTCAAGCGCGTCGCGACGATCGACCTGCCGGGACCGCCGGGTCACCGCTTCGACTACCTGACGATCGACTACGACGATCACTACCTGCTCTCCGCCCATCTGGGCGCCGGCCTCCTCTATGTGATCAACCTCGATACCAACGCCCTCGTGGGGGCCGTCCCGGACGTGCCCGGCGTGGAGGGGATCGAGTACGTTCCGGAGTTGAAGAAGGTCTACACCTCGGACTGGTGGGAGAACAAGATCGGGGTCATCAGCCTACCCGAGATGAAGGTCATCAAGAAGCTCCCCACCGCGGCCAAGCCCGACGGGATGACGTATGCGGCCCCCTTCCACAAGCTCTATGTCTCGGACGAGCGGGGCCGGGCGGTCGCGGTCGTCGATGTCCGCGAGGACCGGGTCGTCACGACGCTCCCCTTCGACAGCGAGACCGGCGTACCGCTGTACGACCCCGTCACGCGCCGGGTCTACGTCAACCTGCAGGACCAGAACGTCCTCGCCGCGATCGACCCGCGCGGGGACACGGTCGTCGCGCGGTACTCGGTCGCCGGGTGCGAAGGCAACCACGGCATGGCGCTCGACGTCGCGCATCACCGAGCCTTCCTGGCGTGCGAGCGCAACCTCGTCCTGACGGTCTTCGACCTGGATACCCACGCGGCGATCGCGCACCTGCCGCTCCCGGAGGGCCCGGACGTCGTCCAGTTCGATCCTGGGCTCGGGCGAATCTACGTGGCGTGCGGGAGCGGCGCGATCTCCGTCCTCAAGGAAGACGACCCCGAGCACTTCCGCAAGCTCGAGGACTTCCCGGTGGAGCGGAAGGTTCATAGCTTGGCCGTCGACGTCCGGACGCATCGCGTCTACGCGCCTGAGGAGCAGGAGGGCGGGCGCCCGACCGCCCGGATGGTGGTGTTCGATGCCGTCTGATACCTTCGCGAAGAGGAGCGGGCTCGCGCGGCGCGTGGTGGCGGCGTCGGTCGCCGTCCTGCTGCCGATGGCCGTCCGGGCGGGCCAGGGCACGACCAGCACGCTGAAGCCGCCGATCGACCTGGCCGATCCGGCCAACATCGAGGCCGGCCGGCAGATGTTCAACGTGACCTGCACGCACTACTGCCACGGCAAGGACGCCCGGGGCAGCGGCCTGCGGGGGCCGTCGCTCCGGAACGGCAGCTTTGACAACTGGTACCTCTACGGCCGGATTTCGGGGGGGTGGCCGCCCATGCCGGCCTTCGCCGGCATCTACAGCCCCGAGCAGATCTGGAAGATCATCGCCTACATCCAGTCGCTGCGGGACTGAGCCTCTCAAGGAGGGCATCATGTCGCGTCGTGGCTTCCTCCTGGCACTCGTTGCGTTCGGCGCCCCCGCCATCGGGCCGGACCGGCTCTTCCTGAGGCCCGAGGGCGTCAGGGCGGCCGAGACGGACGGGGACGAAGAGCAGGACGAAGGGGATCGGGAAGGCACGCGGGACGAGCAAGAGACGAAGGAGGGGAACGCCAAGCGGGGGCGCCGAGTAGGACGGGCACGAGCGGCCGGAGACGGACGATGACGACGACTAGTCGGAGACAAACCGGGCGGGTCCGCGTGAACCGGCGTACGGGCGCTGGGCCGAGGGTCCGGGTGGCCGTCGGGCTCGCGACCTTCGGGCTGCTCGCGGGCGGCGCCGTCCCGGCGATCGCGCAGGCTCCCCGGGTACTGATCGTTGGCCCCATCGACAACTACGGCGCACTCGTCGCCGGCGTGTCGGAGGGACTCCAGTCCGCCGGGTTCCGGGACGCCTCGCGGATCCGCATCGACGTCCGGAACGCGCGCGCGGGCGACGAAGCGAAGGCCGTGATCGGCGCCGCGGTCGAGGAGGGCGTCGACGCCATCGTGACCATCTTCGGCCCCTCGACCCAGGCGGCGCGCGCCGTGA
>QHRX01000193.1 GCA_003221455.1 Candidatus Rokuibacteriota bacterium | reverse complement strand
CGTTGGCCTGGGCGATGACGAACTGCTCCTCCTCGAGCGCGGTGAGCCGCACGATCTCGTCGGTGACCGTTCCCTGCACGACCTTCCGGTACGGCGTGTGGATGAACCCGAACTCGTTGATCCCGGCGTAGGTGGAGAGGGACGAGATCAGGCCGATGTTCGGCCCTTCCGGGGTCTCGATGGGGCAGATGCGACCGTAGTGGGTCGGGTGCACGTCGCGCACCTCGAACCCGGCCCGCTCGCGACTGAGGCCGCGCGGGCCGAGCGCGGAGAGGCGGCGCTTGTGCGTCAGCTCGGCGAGCGGGTTCGTCTGGTCCATGAACTGCGAGAGCTGCGAGGACCCGAAGAACTCCTTCACGACCGCCGACACCGGCTTGGCGTTGATGAGATCGTGCGGCATCAGGTTCGTGATGTCCGAGATCGACATCCGCTCCTTGACCGCCCGCTCCATCCGCGTCAGCCCGACCCGGAACTGGTTTTCGAGCAGCTCTCCGACCGACCGCACCCGGCGGTTGCCGAGGTGGTCGATGTCGTCCGTCGGCCGGGTCCCGAGCCGCACCTGGAGCAGGTGCCGGACCACGTGCACGATGTCCTCGCCGCGGAGCGTCTTGGCGTTGAGCGGCGCGTCGATCTGCAACTTCTTGTTGATCATGAAGCGCCCGACCCGGGCCAGGTCGTACCGCCGCGGGTCCATGAACATGCCGCGGAACAGCGCCCGGGCCGACTCGACCGTCGGCGGGTCGCCCGGCCGGAGCCGGCGGTAGATCTCGACCAGCGCCTCGTCCGGGTTCTTGAAATGGTCACGGCCGAGCGTCTCGTAGATCGACGCGTCCACCTTGCCCGGGCTCATGACCAGCAGCTTGAACGGCGCGACCTTCCGGGCCATCAGCTGGGAGAGCACGGTCGACGTGATCTCCTGATTCGTCTCCAGCAGCACCTCGCCGCTCTCGGTGTCGACGATCCGCGAGCCGCTCCGCCGACCCACGAGCGACTCCGCCCGGACGCTCAGCCGCTCGACGCCGGCCTCCGTCATCTTCTCGACCATCTTCGCGGTGAGAACCTTGCCGGCTTGGGCGATGGGCTCGCGATGCCGCGGCGGCCGCACGTCCTCGGAGACCTTGGTTCCCACGTGCACGTCCGGGTTGAACCGGACCCGAGCGTCCCCGCCCTCGAACCCGAGGACTTCCTCCATGTCGTAGAAGTGCGACAGGATCTCCTCGTCGGACAGGACCACGTTCTTCTCGAGGAACCAGAACGCGCGCAGGAACGCGGTCGCCAGCATCTTGCGCCGCCGGTCAACCCGGACGTGCAGGATGTCGTTAGCGTCGAAGTCGAACTCGACCCAGGAGCCCCGATACGGGATGATCCGCGCCGAGAAGAGGAGCTTGCCGGAGGCCAGGGTCTTGCCCTTGTCATCGTCGAAGAAGACGCCCGCCGAGCGCTGGAGCTGGCTCACGACCACGCGCTCGGTCCCGTTGATGATGAACGTGCCCTTCGAGGTCATCAGCGGCAGCTCGCCCAGGTACACCTCCTGGCCCCGCTGCTCGCGGATCGTGCGCGTCTTGGCTTCCTTGTCGTGATCGAAGACGACGAGCCGAAGCGTGACCTTTAGCGGGATCGCGAAGGTCATGCCGCGGTCGTGGCACTCCTCGACCGTGTACTTCGGATCCCCGAAGTGGTACGAGTCGAACTCGAGCCGCGCGTTGCCGTTGTAGTCCTCGATCGGGAACACCGACTTGAAGACCGCCTGGAGACCGATCTCCTCGCGACGGTCGGGCGCGGCGTCCTGCTGGAGGAACGTCTCGTACGACCGCTTCTGGACCTCGATGAGACTCGGAATCTCGACGATCGACGGGATCTTGCCGAAGTCCTTGCGGCTCCGACGCCCGCACTGAATAGTCCCTGCCATACACTCTCCTGAGAGCGGTAGCCGCCCGCCTCAAATGAGAAACGTTGAAGGTCCCGTGGTGGGTGCCCTCCCGGTTTCCTCCACCGTGCGCTCGGCCTTACTTCACCTGGACGGCCGCGCCCTGCTCCTCCAGCTTCTTCTTCATCTCCTCGGCCTCGGCCTTGGTGAGCTTCTCCTTGACCGGCTTCGGCGCGCCGTCGACCAGATCCTTGGCTTCCTTGAGGCCGAGACCCGTCAGCTCGCGCACGACCTTGATGACCTGGATCTTCTTGTCGCCGGCGGCGGAGAGGATCACGTCGAACTCCGTCTTCTCCTCCGCGGCCGGGGCCCCGGCCGGCGCCACGGCGGCGGCCGCCGCCATCGGGGCGGCCGCGGACACCCCCCACTTCTCCTGCAGCAGCTTGCCGAGCTGGGCCGCCTCGAGCAGCGTGAGCTTGTCGAGCTGTTCGGCGATCTGTTCGACGGTGGTTGCCATGAGTCGTTACTCCTCCCTCTTGGCTAGGCTGGTGCTGTGCTGGTCCAGGACGGACACGAGGTCGCGGAGCGGGGCCCGCAGGAGGCCGACGAGCTGCGCCAGCGGTCCCTGCAGGGTCGAGACGAGCTGGCCCCGCAGCGCGTCGCGGGACGGGAGATCGGCCAGCCGCCGGAGCTCCGTCGCCGGCAGAAGCTGGCCGTCCACGAACCCCGCCTTGACCAGGAGCTGCTGGTTGGTCTTGCCAAACGTGTGCAGCGTCTTGGCGACGGCGACGGGATCGTGCGCGGAGAAGACGATCGCCGTCGGGCCCTTGAGGTGCGACGACAGGCCACCGAGCGGCGAGCCGGCGATCGCGAGCTTCGCGATCCGGTTCTTCACGATCCGGCACTCGGCCGACGCCCCCCGCAGCTGCTTGCGCAGCTCGCTGAGCTGCCGCACGGTCAGACCGCGATACTCGGCGAGGACGGCGGTCTTGACGCCGGCGAGCCGCTGCTTGAGTTCTGCCAGTGTGTCGAGCTTCGCTTGCGTCGGCACGTCAGGCTCCTGGCTTCTTGAACAAGTTCGCGACCTTCTGCACGTCGATGCGGACGCCGGGGCCCATCGTCGACGAGACGGTCATCGACCGGAGGTACTGGCCCTTGGCGGCGGCCGGCTTGCCGCGCATGATCGCCTCGATCACCGCCATCGCGTTGGCCTGGAGGTGCTCGGCGCTGAACGACTTCTTACCGATCGGCACGTGGACGTTGCCGGCCTTGTCGACGCGGAACTCAACCTTGCCCGCCTTGGCCTCGCGGACGGCCCGCGCGACGTCGAAGGTGACCGTGCCGAGCTTCGGGTTCGGCATGAGCCCGCGCGGCCCCAGCACCTTGCCGAGCCGGCCGACCTGACCCATGAGGTCCGGAGTGGCGATCGTGGTGTCGAACTCCATCCACCCGCCCTGCACGCGCTCGACGAGGTCCTCGGCGCCGACGACGTCGGCCCCCGCCTCGCGCGCCTCCCGCTCCTTCTCGCCCTTGGCGAACACCGCCACCCGCACGGTCTTGCCGATCCCGTGGGGCAGCACGACCGCGCCCCGGACCATCTGGTCGGCGTGCTTGGGATCGACCCCGAGCCGGATCGCCAGGTCCACGGTCTCGTCGAACTTCGCCGACGGCATCGCCTTCACCGCCGCGATCGCTTCCTCGACCGTGGAATCCGTCCGGCCGTCGACGACCGCGGCCGCCGCGTCATACCGCTTGCTGACCACTGTCGCCATCAGCCGATCACCTCGATGCCCATGCTGCGGGCGGTGCCCTCGATCACGCGAACGGCGGCGTCGACCGAATCGGTGTTGAGGTCGACGAGCTTCGTCTGCGCGATCTCCCGGACCTGCGCCTTCGTCACCTTGCCGATCTTCTCCTTGTGCGGCACCGGCGACGCCTTCGCGATGCCGGCGGCGCGCTTGAGGAGGACGGCCGCCGGCGGGGTCTTCACGACGAACGTGAACGACCGGTCCTGATAGATCGTCACCACGACCGGCAGGATCAGTCCCTCCTGGGAGCCGGTCTGCGCGTTGAAGCCCTTGCAGAACTCCATGATGTTGACGCCGTGCTGGCCGAGCGCCGGTCCCACCGGCGGCGAGGGGTTCGCCTTGCCCGCCGGGATCTGGAGCTTCACCACCGCCTGGACTTTCTTCACTACAGACGCTCCACCTGGTAGTACTCGAGCTCGACCGGCGTGGGCCGACCGAAGACAGGCACCACGACCTTCATGCGGCCGCGCTCGGGGTTGATGTCGTCCACCGTGCCCTGGAAGTTGACGAACGGTCCGTCGACGACCCGGACCTTGTCGCCGCGCTGGAAGACCGACTTCGGCTTCGGCTTCTCGGCACCGGCCTCCATCTGGCGGAGGATCTCGTCGACCTGGTCCTGCTCGAGCGGCACCGGCCGGGACGCCGAGCCCACGAAGCCGGTCACCTTCGGCGTCGAGCGCACGAGGTGCCAGGTGTCGTCGGTCAGCTCCATCTCGACCAGCACGTAGCCGGGGAAGAACTTCTGCTCGGTCTCGCGCTTTTGCTTGTTGCGCACCTCGACCACCTTCTCGGTCGGCACCAGCACGCGCGAGATCTGCTCGGACAGGCCGAAGATCTTGGCCCGCGACTCGATCGCCGCCGCGACCTTGTCCTCGAAGCCCGAGTAGGTGTGAACGACGAACCAGTGTTTCGTCGCCGTTTCGCCTGCCATGGACCTAGGCCCCCCTCATCGCAGAACCCGTTCAACGATGCGCGCCAGCGTGATGTCCACGGCGCCGAGGAAGAACGAGAGCACGAGCGTGACGACGAGCACGACCGCCGTCGAGTTGATCAGCTCCTGGCGACTCGGCCAGTTCACCCGCCGGAACTCCGCGACGACCTCCCGGAAGAACTCCCGCGCCCGCGTCAAGAAGGTCATGCCCAGCCTCCCCGGACGGCCGGCTCCGCCCTGCCGTCCCCGCGTCCGCCGGGCACCGTCGGCGCCGGGCAGGGGTGGATGGAATCGACCCCCCGCCGCCCGGATGTCCCGGCCGCTCCCGGACCGCCGACCCACGCCGAGCCCGCACTCGGCCCGAGCATCGGGGAGTGGCAGGGGTGGAGGGATTCGAACCCCCATCCCCCGGATTTGGAGT
>QHRX01000192.1 GCA_003221455.1 Candidatus Rokuibacteriota bacterium | reverse complement strand
ACGAGATCGGGTACCGGCGCGTCGTCAGCGACACGTCGATCGAGCAGTTCGTGCTGTCCGAGCTCAAGGAGGTCATGCTGGCGTGACCTTCCTGTCCCCGTTCGCGTTCGCGCTCCTCTCGCTGGCGGCGCCGCTGCTGCTCCTCTACTTCCTGAAGGTCCGACGCCGCGAGCGCACGGTGTCGAGCGTCCTGCTGTGGGAGTCGACGCCGCGCGACCGCCAGGCCTCGACCGCCTTCCAGCGCTTCCAGCGCGACCCGCTCCTCATCCTGCAGCTCCTCGCGCTGCTCGCGCTGGCGCTGGCGCTGGCGCGGCCGACCGCGACCGTCCTCGGCCACGGGGCGCGGAAGGTCGTCGTGGTGCTCGACACCTCGGCGTCGATGAAGGCCACCGACGTGGCGCCCTCGCGCTTCGCGGTGGCCAAGAAGGCGGCCCGGGCGCTGGTCGACCGGCTCAGTCTCGGCGCCGAGGTGATGGTCATCGAGGCCGGCGTCAACCCGCGCGTCAGCGCCCCGCTGAGCCGCGACCACGACCGGGCGGCCACCGCGCTGGCCGGCGCCCAGGCGCACGACGTCCCGAGCCGCCTGACCGAGGCCGTCCGGACCGCGCGCGCCCTCACCGCCGACGACCCCCATGCCGAGATCCAAGTGTTCACCGACGGGACCCATCCGCCGGCGGAGGGCGACGGCCTCGGCGACCCGCGTATCCGGTGGCACGGGGTCGGACGGCGGAGCGACAACGTCGGGATCACGAGCTTCGCCATCCGCAAGGACTACTTCAGCAGCTTCGAGTACCAGGCGTTCCTGTCGCTCGTCAACTTCGGCAAGACCGAGAAGTCGTTCGCGTTCACGCTCGAGCTCGACGGGAAGACCCTGGCCTCGAAATCGCTGACGCTCGGGCCCGACGTCCGGCGCGCCATGGTGGTCCCGTTCGGCAACCAGGGCGGTGGCGTCGTCACCGCCCGCCTCGACGTGGCCGACGATCTCGTCGCCGACAACGTCGCCTACGCCGTGCTCCCTCCGCCGCGCAAGATCGCGGTCCTCCTCGTCACCCCCGGCAACCTGTTTCTCGAAAAGGAGCTCCGCACCGATCCCCAGGTGTCCCTCCAGCTGCGGCCGCCGGACGCGTACGGCGGCGGCATGGAGGGCTTCGACGTCGTGGTGCTCGACAGCGTGAACCCGCCGCGGATCGGTCGGGGCCGGTACATCCTCGTCAACAGCGCCCCGGGCGACGTGCCGATCCAGCTGCTCGGCCGCGTGGAGCGGCCGGCCATCCTCGACTGGGACCGCGGCAGCCCCATCATGCGCAACGTTGACCTCGCCAAGGTCGTCGTCGAGGACGCGGTCCGGATGCGGCCGCTCGCCGCCGGCAAGGCGGTCGTCGAGTCGGCGGCGGGGCCGCTCGTCTACGCGCTCGAGGAGCCGGATCGCAAGGCGCTGTTCGTGGGGTTCGACCTGTTCCGAACGGACCTGCCGCTTCACGTCGCGTTCCCGCTGATCCTGTCGAACGCGCTGCGGTGGCTCCATCCGGCGGGGCTCGACCAGGCGAGCCTCCAGCTCGCCTCGGGCCAGCCGATCGTCCTGCCCGTCGAGCACGGCGTCACCGCGGCGACGGTGCTGACGCCCGCCGGGCGCCGGGTGCCCGCGCAGGTCGTCCGCGGCGTGCTGACCTTTGCCGATACCGACGAGATCGGGGTCTACCGGATCCTGACCGTGCGCGGCGAGACGCGGGTCGCCGTCAACCTGATGAACGCGGACGAGTCGAACCTCACCCCGCGCCCGTTGCCCGCACCAGGGGCGGCCGGCGCCGCGGCCGTGGCGCCCGTGCTGGTCGAGCGCGAGCTGTGGCCGCCCTGCCTCGTGATCGCGCTGCTGCTCCTCGTCGTCGAGGGCCTCCTCTACTGGCGCCGCCAGACGGGGGGACGGCTCCGCCCGCCCGCCGGGCGCGGCGACCGCTGGGCGCTCGCGCTGCGCGGCGCGCTCCTGGCCGTCCTGCTGCTGGCGCTGCTGCGGCCGACCCTGCCGCGGTGGGTGGACCGCCTGAACGTCGTGTTCCTGCTGGACGAGTCCGACAGCGTGAGCCTCGCCGCGCGGGAGGGCGCCTACCGATTCGCCGCGGAGGCCGTCCGGAGCAAGCGGGGCGGGGACCGGGCGGGGCTGATCGTGTTCGGCAAGGAGCCGCTGGTCGACCAGAGCCTGTCCGAGCGGGGCGTCCTCGAGCGGCCGAAGGCGCAGGTCGGGGGGCGGGCGACGAATCTCTTCCAGGCGATCGAGCTCGGACTCGCGAGCCTGCCGCCGGGCGAGGCCAACCGGCTGGTCCTCCTGACCGACGGCCGTCAGAACGAGGGCGATGCGTTGGCGGCGGCCGAGGCGGCCCGGGAGCAGGGCGCCGACATCTTCTTCGTGCCCACGCCGCTGACCTTCACCCAGGAGGTTGCGCTCGAGTCCCTCCTCCTGCCCGAGGAGGTGAAGTACGGCGAGCCGTTCGACGCCAAGATCGTGGCCTGGAGCGAGCGGGACACCCAGGGGCGGCTCTCGCTCTACCGGAATAGCCAGTTTCTCGGCTCCCAGGTCGTGCGGCTCACGGCCGGCAAGAACGTCTTCGTCTACCGTCAGGCGCTCGACAAGAGCGGCGTCCACGTCTACCAGGCCGGCATCGAGGTCGAGGGCGACACCCTCGAGGACAATAACCGCGCCGTCGGCACCGTCGTCGTCCGCGGGCGCCCCACCGTGCTGCTGGCCGAGAAGGACGGGGGGCAGGCGCTGTCACTGGCGAGCGCGCTCCGGTCGCAGAGCATCGACGTCACGGTCGTCGGGGCCGAGCAGATCCCCCGGGACCTGGCGGGGCTCCAGCGGTACGACGGCCTCATCCTGTCCGACGTCTCCTCGCTCAAGCTCACGAAGCCGCAGATGGGAAACATCCGGGACTACGTCCGCGACTACGGCGGCGGGCTGATCATGATCGGCGGCGACGAGAGCTTCGGCCTCGGCGGCTACTACCGGACCCCGATCGAGGAGGCGCTGCCGGTCACGATGGAAGTCAAGCAGAAGCTGGAGGTGCCGAGCCTGGGGGTGGTGCTGTCGATCGACCGCTCGGGCTCGATGGCGATGTCGACGGACGAGAAGGTGACGAAGCTCGACCTCGCGAAGGAGGCCGCGCACCTGGTGGTCGACCTGCTCAACGAGCGGAACGAAGTCGGCGTGATGAGCTGGGACACCGAGTTCCTGTGGGATTCGCCGCTGCGCAACGCCAAGGACAAGGCCGGGATCCACCGCGCGATCGCGACCATCCGGGCGGGGGGCGGCACCGACGGCTACCCGGCGCTCAAAGAATGCTACCGCGTCCTCTACGACAGCCCCGCCGTCCTCAAGCACGTGATCTTCCTCTCCGACGGTCAGATGACGCGCGGCGACTTCGTCGGGCTGCTGGGCCGCATGGCGAAAGACAAGATCACCGTGTCGACCATCGCCATCGGGACCGACGCGGACGTGCAGCTCATGCGGGACATCGCCAAGTGGGGCAAGGGGCGCTTCTACTACACGGAGGACCAGCAGACGCTTCCCCGCATCTTCGCGCTGGAGACCCAGCTCGCGTCGAAGGCCGCGCTCGTCGAGCAGCCGTTCCGGCCGGGCGTGACGGCCCCCGGCCACGAGGTCCTCCAAGACATCGACTGGAAGGCGGTGCCGCCCCTCGGCGGCTACGTCGCGACCACGCTCAAGAGCACCGCCGACCTCCTGCTCCTGACGCATCAGGAGGATCCGCTCCTGGCCACCTGGCGCTACGGGCTCGGCCGGACGGCCGCGTTCACGTCGGACGCGAAGGCCAAGTGGGGCGTGCTGTGGCTACGCTGGCGCGACTTCAACAAGTTCTGGGCGCAGCTGGCCCGCTGGACCCTCAAGAGTGGCTCCCGCGGCGACACGGTGGCCAGCGTGAGCCGCCAGAACGGCGTCGGCGAGGTCACCGTCGAGGCCGTCGACGGCAAGGGCGAGTTCATCAACTTCCTCGACGCCGAGGTGGGGGTGGTGACGCCGGGCCGGCAGCGGACCGTCGTCGCCCTCGAGCAGGTCGCGCCCGGCCGCTACCGCGGGCGGTTCCCCGCCCCGCAGGAGGGCGTGTACCTCGTCGGCGTGTCCGAGCGCCGGGGCGGGAGCATGGTCGGCTCGCACCTCGCGGGTCTGGTGGTCCCGTACGCCCCGGAGCTGCGGGAGCTCGGGGTCGACGAGACGCTGCTGCGGGAGGTCTCGGAGAGGACGGGCGGGGACGCGCTGGCGGCGCCCCGGGACGCCTTCGTGCGCGCGCGGCACCAGTCGCGGGTCGCCGTCGACCTCTGGCCGTGGATGCTCGGATTCGTCGCCGTGATGCTGCTGCCCGAGATCGGGCTGCGCCGCGTGGGGCCCGGCACGCTCGCCGGGATCTTCCGGCGCTCCCGCCGCCGTGAAGGAGCGGCCGGCCGATGAGCCGTCCTCGACGCCTGGCGCTCGTCGCGATCATGCTCGGCTGTCTGGCGGGGTCGGCGGAAGCCGCCGTGAAGCGGAGTATGCTGGTGATCCCCTTCGAGACGCTGGCGCTGCTGGGTGAGGAGGCGTGGATCGGCGACGGCGTCGCCGAAGCCGTCACGCTCGCGTTCGTGCAGCACCCCGCCTTCGTGCAGATCGACCGCGCTCGCCTCCGGGCCTTCGTCGATCCGCAGGGCTGGAGCGCGGCGAGCGTCCTCCAGGCGGCGCGCGCGCTCCACGCCGACGTCGTCGTCTTCGGT
>QHRX01000191.1 GCA_003221455.1 Candidatus Rokuibacteriota bacterium | reverse complement strand
GACCAGGATGTCGATGGCGCCGCCCCGAAAGACGGTCCGCACCGTCAGGGTGCCCTCGGCCCCGATCGCCTCCAGACCGTTCACGACCAGGTTGAGGAGCGCCTTGCGGAGGGCGCGGGCGTCGAGGGAGGCGGGGGGGCAGGCCTGGTCGTATTCCCGGACGATCTCGATCCGCCGGCCGGTGAGGCGGTCCTGGGCGAGCGCCAGGCACTCGTCCAGCAGGGCGTTGACGTCGGTGAGCACGCGCTTGAGCTCCGGCGTGCCGCCAAACGCGGTGATCTCGGTCACGAGCTCGGCGAGGTGATCGATGGCGCGGCCGATCTTGACCGCGACCTCCAACCCCTCGGCATCCCCCGCCTTCTGGAGCCGCTGCTCCAGGTGGCGTGCGTAGAGCTTCAGGCCCCCCAGCGGGTTCTTCAGCTCGTGCGCCACCTGGGTCGCCATCCGGCCGAGCGCGGCGAGCGCGCCGCTCCGCAGGCGCGACAGCTCGTGCGTGTTCTTGATCGCGATCGCGGCCTGGGATGAGAAGAGGGCGAGGAGCTCCAGATCGTCGTCGGTCGGCTCCACGCGGGCGGGGGCCAGGATGACGACCGCGCCCGCGGGGCCGCCCTCCACGAACAACGGCGAGGCCAGCATCACGCGGCCCTCCGCGCCGGCGATCGTCGTCGGGGCGCTCTTCTCGACGGCGGCGGCGGCGGCGGTCTGGAGCGGCTCCCACGCCGGCGGCGGCGATCCCGCGCTGGCCATCGGCGTGAGCTGACCCTTCTCGAGCAGGAAGACGACGCAGCACTCGGCCTCGGTCGTCTCCACCGCGGCCTGGGCGACGGCGTCGAGGATCCGCTCCATGATCCCCGACGAGGCGAGCGTCTCGCCGACCGTCCGCAGGCGGTCGCGATCGCGCGCCCAGCGCCGCTCCGACAGCGCCCGCAGGATCTTCGTCCGCAGCTCGTCGCGGACGAACGGCTTCGTGAGGTAGTCGAAGGCGCCGCGCTGTACCGCCAGCACCGCGGTCTCGATCGTCCCGTGGGCGGTCATGATCAGGACGGGCAGGCGCGGATGGACCGCGTGCACGTCCTGCATCAGCGTGATCCCGTCCGTCGGCTCCATCCGGAGGTCGAACAACCCGAGATCGTACGACCGCGACTGGATGGCCGCCAGCGCGTCCCGGGCGTTCCGGGCGCGGGTCACCTCGAGCCCCATCGCCGCCAGGCGCATCTCGAGGACCTCGAGGATGGCGGTGTCGTCGTCGACGACGAGCACGCGGCCCTTCATGCGCTCACCCGAGCGGCTCCCGATCGCGTCCGGCGGCGCGGCCGGCCCGCCCCGCGGCGCGCGCCGCGGGCCAGACCGAACGCGCGCGGGCCCACGGCGCCGTCATCTCTTCTGCTCGGTTTGGACGTCGATGGCCTTGAGCTTCTCGAGCGCGGCCCTGAGCCGCGTCACCTCGGCGCGCAGGTCGGTCAGCTCGGGCCGCGCCCGCGCCGCCTCCTCCTCCGCCTGCAGGTACCGTGCGAGCAGCGCGCGCGTCGCGCGCACTCGGTCCGCCACCACGTCCTGGGGATTCGACCGGAGGAACTGGTCGTAACTCGCCAGCGCCCCCCGGTAGTTGCCGGCGACGAGCTGGTCGTCGCCGCGCGTGACCAGCTCACGCGCGCAGCCGGACACGAACGCGAGCGGCAGGACGAGGAGGACCCCTCCCACGATTCTCCCCGCCCGCCCCACCGTCACTGTTCGGCCCCCCGGCGGGGCAGGACGACCGTGAAGCGGCTTCCCTTGCCCTCGTGCGACTCCACCGAGACCCGGCCGCCGTGCGCCTGGACCATCGCCCGCACGATGGCGAGCCCGAGGCCGGCGCCGCCGCGCCCGCTGTGAGCCTGGCGGAAGCGGTCGAAGACGAACTGGAGCTCCTCGGCGGGGATGCCACACCCAGTGTCCTCCACCTGGATCTCGATCTCGGGGCCGATGTCGATGAGGTGGACGGTCACCGTGCCCTCGGTCGGCGTAAACCGGATGCCGTTGGAGATCAGGTTGATCATGACCTGGACGAGCCGGTCCTCGTCGCCGAACATCCCGAACGTGCCCGGGCTCGTCTCCCGGACGAGCGCGATCCCGCGCTCGTCGGCCTGGAGCCGCAGCTCGTCGACGGCCCGGGCCGCCGCGCGGTCGAGGTCGAACCACCGGCGCTCCAGCGGCAGGAGCCCGACCCGCAGGCGGGCGAGGTCGAGCACCTGATTGACCAGGCGCAGCAGCCGGTCGGTGCTGTGCTCGATGATGAGCACGAGCCGCGCCTGCTTCGCGGTCATCGGGCCGGGGACGCCCTCGTGCAGCAGGTGCGCGGCTTCACGCACCGAGGTGAGCGGCGACCGCAGCTCGTGCGAGACCGTCGAATAGAGATCCTCCTTCATGGTCTCGACCTCGTGGAGACGCGCGGCCATGCTGTTGAACGAGCGGGCGAGATCGGCGATCTCGTCCGCGCTCTCGATCGGGACCGGGTGCTCGAAGCGCCCCTCCCCGATCGCCGCGGTCGCGACCAAGAGCCGCCGCACGGACCGGGTGATGCGGACGGCGATGAACGCCGCGCTCGCTAGCGCCGCCACCACCGCCACGATCAGCGCGACCACGACCGTCGTCCACGTCCGCGCCCCCAGTTCGGCCGCCTCGGCCTTCGAGTGCTCGAGCGCCGCCTGCGTGGCCTCGCCCAGCCGGTTCAGCCCGGCGTCCACCCGCTCCGCCGCCGCCCGCGCCGAGGTCTCGGAGAGCTGGGTCGCGTTCGCGAGGTACCCGCGCCCGAGCAGCGCCCGCTCCGAATGCACCGCGGCGCGGTACTCGGCGAAGGCCAGCTGCGTCTCCTCCAGGTGCTCCCGCTCTCCGTCGCTCGACAGGTACCGGGCGAGCTGCTCGAGCGCGTTCCGAGTGTGGTCCGCGCGCTCGTCCCAGAGCGCGTCGTACGTCGGATCGCGCAGGAGGAGGGACCGGGCCTCGAGGCGGACCAGGGTCAGCATGGAATCCCGGAGCCCGGCCTGGAGGCGCAGGGCGGGCAGCGTCTGCGTCGTGATCTCTCGGCTGACGGATACGAGGCGGTCCACGGCGAGGAGGCTCCACGCGGCAACCCCTACGAGGACAAGGATCACGAGCGAGGAGGCCAGGAAGATTTTCGAGGCCAGCCGCATGCCACTTTCCACACTAGCATGAAGGGCGACGCGGGCGAACACCCCCAAAAGTGACGCGGGGAGCGCCACTCCCCCGGTGGACGGCGGTCAGTAGGCCCACCTGGCACGCGCCGATTCGACCCCCGTTCCAGACCAGCGGGAGAGCCCCAGCGGCCGGCCACACGCCGCGGACGCGGGCCACCCGCGCCGGTGCGGGGCCGGGGGGCCGCGACCGGCCCGGCGGGGCGGTCGAGCGTGGGAGTGGCCGCGATCCGAGGCGGGCCGGGCCCGGGGGAGTGCTCGGCCGTGGGGGAGGAAGGGGTCGTCGGCGCCGGTCGGCCCGGCGACCGGGTCACCTCGACGAGACCGGCACCGGCTGCCCGTCGCTCGCGTCCCAGCCGCCCCCGAGGCTCTTGTAGAGCGAGATCATCGCGATCAGGCGCTGGCCCTCGACGGCGGCGTGGGCCAGTTGGGCGACGAGCAGGGTGCGCTCGGCGTCCAGGACGTCGAGGTACGAGCTGACGCCCGCCCGGTACGCGCGGTTAGCGAGCTGGTAGGCGCCGTCCTGGTCCGTGACGGCCTGGCGCAGGCGGTCGCGCTCGATCGTCCGCTCCTCGACCTGGGAGATCGCGTCCGCCGTCTCCTGAAACGCCGTGAGCACGGTCTGCTGGTAGACCGCCACCTCCTGCCGGTAGGCGGCGACGTTGGCGTCGAAGTTCGCCTCGAGGGCCCCGCCCCGGAAGAGCGGCACGGCGGCGCTTGCGAGGAAGTCCATGGCGAAGCTGCCGGGCAGAAAGAGGCTCCCCGTAGAGATCGACGTGGCCCCCGCGGAGAGGCTCAGCGTGATGTCCGGGAAGAACAGCGCCCGCGCCACGCCGACCCGCGCCGCGGTGGCCCGCAGCCGGTCCTGCTCGGCACGGATGTCCGGCCGGCGCTGGAGCAGACCCGAGGGCACGCCGCCCGGCAGCTCGGCGGGCGCCCGGGTCGCGTCGAGCGGCCGCACCTCCACCGCCTCCCCGGGATTCCGGCCGAGCAGGACGGCCAGCTGGTGCTGGAACTGCTGGGCCTGGCGCTCGAGGTCGGGAAGGATCGCCTGCGTCACGCTGACCTGGGCCTTGGCCCGCTGCAGGTCGAGCGCGGACGCGACCCCGACGTCGTACTGGCGCTGGATGAACTTCAGGTTGTCGACGAAGACCGCGAGCGTCCGCTCGGTGATGCGGAGCTCGGCGAGCGTCGTCGCGATGTTGAAGTAGGTCGTCGCCACGCTCGACACGATCTCGATGTAGAGCGTGCGCCAGTCCTGCTCGCCGGCGGCGGCGAAGGCCTGCGCCGACTCGAGCGCCAGCTTGTTCTTGTTCCAGAAGTCGAACTCGTAACTGAGCGTCACGGGCAGGGCGTAGGCGTCGAGCAGCTTGCCCTGGGTCCCCGGGAGCGCGGGGCCGTTGTTCGAAATGCGGCTCCACGCCACGGTCGGCGCCAGGGTCGCCTGGGGCAGCAACCCGGCCCGGCTCTCACGCACGAGGGCCCGGGCGACCTCCACCTGCTGGACCGCGATCGTCAGGGTATTGTTCCTGGCCAGGGCCTCCAGGATCAGGGACTCGAGCTGGGGGTCCTCGAAGATCCTCCACCACGTGAGGTTCGGCCACTCGTTCTGGCGGATCGAGACGGGCCCGCCGGGTCCCGGCATGGCGGTGCCCGAGAAGTCGGCCGGCGGCGTCCCGACCGGCGGGTCGAGCGTGACCCGGGGCGCGCACCCGGCGAGGAGGAGCAGGCCCCCGAGGGCCGCCCACCCGCG
>QHRX01000190.1 GCA_003221455.1 Candidatus Rokuibacteriota bacterium | reverse complement strand
ATCGGCGTCCTTCGGAACCCGGGGAAGAAGCTCGGCTAGCGTCCCCGCGGCGGTGGCGGGGACCGCGGCGGCGGTCCCGCCGAGCCGGCCGGGCTCCGGCGCTCGGTCGTGGCCTGAAGGCCCGGCACTCAGCTCCCGCGCGCGATCCCGCCCAGAACGTCGTCGAAGATCGCGAGCGTCTCGTCGACGTCCTCCCCCGTGTGGGCGAGCGAGACGTAGATCTTGTTCACGGCCTTGACGACGCCCCGACGCAGGCACCCGGCGTTGAAGCGGGCGATTCGGTCGCGGTCGGCGACGAGCGTCGCGCGGTAGTCGACGATCGGCCGGTCGGTGAAGAGGACGTCGAAGACCGGCGCCTCGCCGCTCACCTGCGCCGCCAGCCCGTGGCGGCGGGCGGCGGCGGCGAGACCGTCGCGGAGCCGCGCCCCGATCCGGTGGAGCCGCTCGTACGTTCCCGGCTTCCTCAGCTCGGCGAGGGTGGCGAGCCCCGCGACCGCGGCCACGGGGTTGCCGTTGAGGGTGCCGGCCTGGGCGACGTACCCGGCCTGCCCCTCGAGCGCGGGATCGAAGTGCTTCATGATCTCCGCCGGGCCACAGACGGCCGCCAGGGCGAACCCGCCCCCGATCACCTTGCCGAAGGCCGCCAGGTCGGGGACGACGCCGTAGTACTCCTGCGCGCCGCCGTAGGCCAGGCGGAAGCCCGTCACGATCTCGTCGAAGACGAGCGGGACCCCGTAGCGCCGGGTGACGGTGCGGAGCCCGGCGAGGAACCCGGGCGCCGGCACGATGACGCGCTGGTAGGGCTCCACGATCACGGCGGCCAGCTCGTGACGGTGGGTCGCGATCAGGGCCTCGGCCGTCGCGAGGTCGTTGTAGGGCGCGATCAGGACCTCGCCCTCGATGGCGCGGGGTATGCCGGCCGAGTCCGGCATCGGAGCCGGAAACGCCTTCGGCGAGCGCGGGCTCACGCTCATCAGCGAGTAGTCGTGCGTCCCGTGGAAGCCACCCTCGAACTTGAGGATCTTGTCGCGGCGGGTGAACGCCCGCGCCAGCCGGAGCGCGAAGAAGGTCGCCTCGGTCCCGGTCGAGGTGAAGCGGACCTGCTCGGCGCACGGCACCGCGCGGCAGAGTTCCTCCGCCAGCTCGACGATCGGCTCGTTCACGAGCAGGTAGGTCGTGCCGCGCGCGAGCTGGCGTCCCACGGCCTCGACGACGGCCGGGTGGGCGTGGCCGAGCAGCATCGGCCCCGACCCGAGCAGGTAGTCGAGGTATCGACGGCCCGTCGTGTCCCACAGGTACGCGCCGCGCCCCTCGCGGACGACGAACTCGAGCCCGCGGAGCTGCGCGTGGCTGCCGAGCACGCCGCCCGGCAGCACGCGCGCCGCCCGCTGGACGAGCTCGCCCGCGTCGCTCAACCCGGCACCGCGGCGCCGCTCAGCCTCACGACCTCGCCGCCCGCTCGCAGGGTCGCGTCCCAGCGGATCGTGATCGCGTCCTTCACGCTCTCGTGCGCGGGGCAGCCGAGCGGGTGCGCGGCGAGCGCCCGCTCCGCCGACTCCCGGGCCTCGGCCGGAACGGTAAGGTCGTAGTGCACGACGATCGACTCGATGCGGAGCGCCCGGCCGGCGCCCGCGATCCGGCCGTCGACGGTCGCCGTGAACGTGCTCCGGTCGAACGCGATCTTGCGCCCTGCCAGGGCGCCGGCGAGGGTGCCGTACATTCAGCCCGCCACCGCGGCCACGATGTGGTCGAGCGTCGACGCGAGCGGCCGTCCCTCCTTCACCCCGTAGTACTCGCGGAGCTTGCCCTGCACCCCGTAGACGACGGGCTCCGGGACGTCGCCGAGCCAGGCGTGCCGGAGGCCGTCCCGATACTGAAGCCGCGCGTGAGAGATGTACTCGAACTCGCCAGCCATCGTCGTCCTCCGTGGCCGGATTCTATCCCACTTCCGGGTGTCGCGGAGGTGACGGGGTCGCCGGGACGCGCTGGCGCCCGGCCACCCTGTCAGGCCCCCAACGCGCCGGGCGTCAGTCCCTCGTCGGCAACAGCCTCGCTCGTGATCCGAGGCGGACGCGGTCTGGACGCGCGCCGCCCGGGAGGCCGGCGCGAGCACTTTTTCCTGCCGGCTTACGCGACCTCGTTGCTACCCTGCCTGGCGAAGGAGGGACACCATGCGACAGACGGCTGTCATGCTGCTTGGCCCAACCCTTGCAGTCCTGCTCACGGGGTGCGCGACGAAGGACTTCGTGCGCGAGATGGTCAGCAAGAGCGAGGTCACGCTCGACGCGAAGATCGGCGAGCAGGGCAAGCGCGTCGACGAGCAGGCCCAGCGAATCGACGAGCAGGCGAAGACGGTGGACGCCCACGGAAAGCAGCTCGACGACATGGGCGGGCGGTTCACCAAGCTCGAGACGACGGTAGACGAGACGGGCAACATCGCCCGCCGGGCGGGCGCCAAGGCGGACGAAGCGGCCGCGCGGATCGACGAGGTGAATACCCGCGTCTCCCACCTCTGGGCCAACCGCAACGCCCGCCAGCTCGTGGAGACGGTCGAGGTCCAGTTTGCCTTCGACCGGGCCGACCTCAGCGACGGCGCCCAGACGACGCTCGCCGCGCTGATCCGGGAGCTGGCCGAGAACCCGGCGCTCACGGTCGACCTCGAGGGCTACACGGACCGGCGAGGGACGCCCGCCCACAACGTGCGGCTGAGCGAGCACCGTGCGGCGGCGGTGCGGCGGTTCCTCGTGGGGCACGGCGTGGAGCTCTCGCGCATCAACTGGATCGGCCTGGGCGAGCTCGGCGGGCCGGGGACGGCGATCGACGACGCCAAGAGCCGCCGCGTGACGCTCCGCTTGATGTTGGCGGCCCAATAGCGTCACACTGGGAGTTGGACCACACCGAGCCGGCTTGCACCCCTAGGACACCGGGTCACCAAGGAGGAAGGAATGGATGCGCGTACAGGACACGCTGGCGCCGGGTTCAGGACGGCGCTGGCCCTGCTCGCCTTCGGAATGCTCGCGTCGCTCGCGGCGGGCTGCGCCACGGCGACGGCCCGTCCGCCCCGCAGCGAGTTCGAAGACATCGCGGTACCGCGAGGCCTGACCTACCAACCCGACAAGTCGACCGTCATCGAGTCGCCGGCCGTGAAGGCGGCGCGCCTCGTGTATCGCGGGCGGCTCGAACCGGTCAGCCTCGGCCAGGCCATGCGGGCCACCCTCGAGGCTAACGGCTGGCGGTTCGTCAGCACGAGCAGCACGCCGTCGTTCGGCACGCTCCAGGTCTACGAGAAGGCCGGGAACTCGCTCCAGCTCCGGATCCACGAGGGCCTCTGGTACACGTACCTCGAAGTCGAGACGAGCCGCACCACGCTGGTGAATCAGTAGGGCGCCCCCGGCGCCCGAAGGGCCCGTGCGGCTTCCGCGGCCGATCCTCGTGGGCCCCCACGCTGTCCGGCCTGACGTCCGGCTCGTGGCGAGGACCCCGGTGACCCAGCCGGTCGGAGGGGCTCGGCGTCTTCCGGACGCCGCCGCCCCCCGGCGGTCTGCCACGGGTCTGGCCCTGCTGACGGTGTGGGCCGTGGTTCTCGCGGCCGCGCCGAGCGCGCTCGCGCTCAGGGACCCCGACCGGCTCTGGCAGGTGGGGAGCGGAACGTTCGCCGACAAGCTCTACCCCACGGCGCGTCAGACCCTCGAGCACCTCGTCGCGCGCTACCCCGACGATCCGCGGGTTCCGGATGCCTGGCTGCTCCTCGGGAAGGCTCGCCTGGCCCAGAACGACCTCGGACCCGCGCTCGAGGCCTTCCGGCGCGCCCAGAAGTTTCGACCGGTGCCGGGCCGCTCCCAGGAGGCGAAGTTCTGGGAGGCTGAGACGCTGGCGCGGCTCGGGCGGTACGAGGAGGCGCGGGCGGCCTGGGACGCGGTCGTGCGGGCCGACGCCGCGTCGCCCCTCGCGCCGGACGCCGTCTACGGGCTCGGGTGGCTCGAGGTGGAGCACCAGCATCCGGACCGCGCCCTCCCCTGGCTGCGGAAGCTGCTCGAGACCTGGCCCGACGACCCGCACGCCCCCGCGGTCACCTACCTGCTCGCGCGAACCCTCGTCGAGCTCAAACGGTACGGGGAGGCCGTGCCCTCGCTGACCCTGTTTCTGGAGAAGTACCCCGGCCAACCGCACGCCGCTGACGCCCGGTATCTCCTCGGCGTCGCTCGCCTCGCCCAGGGCGACACCCGGGCCGGCATGGCGGATCTCCGCGCCTTCGCCACCGCGAACCCGACCCACGAGCTGGTCCACGCGGCGCGGCTGAAGATCGCCGAGGGCGAGCGGCGCGAGGCGCTCGGGCGAGCGCAAACGGCGTTCGAGCGGAGGCGCTTCGGCGAGGCCCTCCCCCTCGCCCGCGAGGCGGCCCGCAGCGAAGAACCCGACGTGCGGGGAGCGGCGTGGCTCCTCGTCGGGGACGCCGAGGTCCAGCGCCAGCACTACGCGGAGGCCCTCGAGGCGTTCGAGTCCGCCGACGGCTCCGGGGCGAGCCGCGACCTCATCGCGCGCGCGCGCGCCGGCCGGGCGCTCGCCCACGAGAAGCTCGGGCACTGGATGGAGGCGCTCAGGCTCTACCATGAGGCAGCGGCCGACGGCGCAGATCCCGA
>QHRX01000056.1 GCA_003221455.1 Candidatus Rokuibacteriota bacterium | reverse complement strand
GGCGGATCTCTGCCTGACCCTCTGCGGTCGTCGCCCATCGGAGCAGGCTTTCCTCCAGCACCCGCCCGTGTTCGACATCAAGGCTAATGTGGAGGTGAAAGTATTCTAGTCCCGCCGGATCGAGCTGGAGGCTCCGCTCCAGCCCCTGCACCAGACGCGGGAACATGAGGGGGATGGCCCACTCATGGCCCGGACCGACCGCCCCTAGTGCCTCCAGCCATGATCCCAGCGTCATGTCGAGATGGAGCTGGACGAAGGCGCGGGTTGCCGGCGGCAGCGGCACCTGGTCCCAGTCCCCCTCCCCGAAGCCCACGGCGCGGAGAAAGCGGCGGTAGAGCGCGGGGTGCGATCGTTCGAAGTTCTGTGGCCGCATGTACTCATCCGCGAGGATGTCCGTGAGCAGGCGCCGCACCTCGGCGTCCGGCGTCCGACCCGCGATCGCTTCGAGATAGGCGGTGAAGAAACAGACCAGATGGTAATGCTGGGACGCATAGCCCCAAATCTGCCACCGCGTGAGCCCGCCGGCGGCGAAGCGGCGCAGAAATGCGTGGGTCACGGCCGGATGGACCCCGACCTCCCCTCGGCGGCCGCGGCGCGAGGTGATACAGCATCCAATAGACAAGGACCCCGGTCACCGAGACGTAGAGCCAGAGCGGGAGCGTCCAGCGAGCGATTCGCCGATGTCGTGCAAACTGCCCAGACCAGGCGCGATAGATCGTCGTCAAGGCCAACGGGACGATCAGGGCCGCGAGGGTCAAGTGCGAGATGAGCAGAGGGTAATAGACCAGGCGAATCCACCCGCGGCCCCCGAAGGGCTTCGAGCCTGAGTGGTAGTGGTAGATGACATACGAGACCAGAAAGAGACTGGAAGCGCCAAAGGCCGTCAACACGCAGATCATGTGCGCCGTCACCTTTCGCTGCCGGATGAAGCCGTATCCGGCAAGGAGTAGCGCAGCGCTGGCCGCGTTGAGCGCGGCATTGACCGCTGGCAAGGCAGAGACGACGCCCGGCGCGGCAGCCGGCTGCGGCGGCCGGCCCAGCAGCAGAACCGCGACCGTCAGGACGACGAGGGCTGAGACCAGCCCAATCCCCGACAGCGCGACGCAATCCCTCATGTGTTCGTCGGCCGCCTCTCGCAAGTCCAGTTGGTGATCTCGGCCTCTCGCCTTCCCCCGAGGACCCGCGCCACCGGCGGGTAGTCTACGCTGCCGCAGGGCGCTCGCCGCGCCCCCGGAACGCCCCGAACGCAGGGATTCCGCCTCCTCACCGAGAAGGCACGAAAATCGTCGACGTCGGGACGAGTGAGATTCGAGGGGGTCATCGCAGCGCACGGAGCCGAGGTCGGGAGGACCAGGATCCTGGGGGAACCGAGCGACAGCGAACACTCCGCCGACGGCGTCACGGAGCGCGGTGCCTTGTCAGCCAGCGTCGGGAGGCGCGGCCTGTCAGCCTGGCCCGGAGCCCTCGGGCCACACGCTCCCGCCCGCTGGGCGAAGTCTTTCCGCAGCCGGTCGGCGAGGGCCAGGCGGGTGAGCGGGCGCCGGGCGGTGGGTTTGAGATTCCGTGCGTAAAAGAGGTCGGTCGGCACGGAGACCAGCGCGAGCGTCAGCCGCAGCGCTTCCACGGCGACGACCTGAGTACCGACGTTGCCAGGCCGCCAGCGCCCCCCGATGAGAGCCAATTTTCGATTTCCGGAAATTCTGGCCGGGGCCGAGGATCTTGACTCGCCCGGCTCGCCGAGGTGAAGTCTCCTCACCGCGCCCCGCCGCCCGCGCCGCTCACGCGTTGGGGCGTGTGGTGACGCGGCCGGCATTCTCGCCGAGCCCGCAGGCGTCCCAGGCCGGCGGCGGGGCCGGATCGGCGCCGCCGTCGCCGAGGATCGAGAAGCCGAGGTCGCGGATCATGGCGAAGTCCGCCTGGGGAGACTGTCCCGTCGTCGTCAGATAGTCGCCGACGAAGATCGAGTTGGCGACGTAGAGGCCGAGCGGCTGGAGCCACCCCAGCTGGACCTCGCGCCCGCCGGCGATGCGGACTTCGGTCGCCGGGTTGAGCAGGCGGAAGAGGCAGAGGATCTTCAGGCATTCCCGCGGCCCGAGCGCCGGCCGCCCCGCGAGCGGGGTGCCGGGGATCGGGATCAGGAAGTTGATCGGGATCGAATCGATGCCCAGCTCCCGAAGCCGGTAGGCGAGCGCGATGACGTCCTCGGGGCCCTCGCCCATCCCGAACAGCGCCCCTGCGCACGGCGAGAGCCCGACCGCCTTGACCCGTTCGATGGTGGCGACCCGGTCCTGGAACGTATGCGTCGCGCAGATCTCGCGGTAGAACCGCTCGCTCGTGTTCAGGTTGTGGTTGTACGCGAACACGCCCGCCTCCCGAAGCCGCTCGGCTTGGTGGTCCCGGAGCAGCCCGAGGCAGGCGCAGACCTCGAGGTCGGGGTGGGCGGCGCGCACCGCCCGCACGCTCTCGGCGAGCGCGTCGACCTCGCGATCGCTCGGACCGCGACCGCTGGCCACGACGCAGAAGCGCGCGGCCTTGACCCGGACGGCCCGGTCGGCGGCGGCCACGATGTCGGGGAGCGGCAGGATGGGGTGCCGCGCGATGGGGGCGGTCGAGACGGCCGATTGCGAGCAGTAGTGGCAGTCCTCCGGGCAGAGGCCGCTCTTGACGTTCAGGAGGAAGTTGAGCTTCACGGTAGTGCCGAAGTGGGCCCGCCGCACCCGGGCCGCAGCGGCGAGGAGCGCGAGCAGCTCGTCCTCCGGCGCCGCCAGCACGGCCCGCGCTTCTTCCGGCGAGATCGCGTCTCCCGCGAGCGCCGTCTCGGCCAGCCGGTTCCAGTCCATGCGTTCCGTCATCGGTGCGCCTCCAGGTTGGAAGTCGGAGGCCGCCGGTCGATCCCACCGATCGGCCTTTGCTCTCGCCGGGGGCGCCGGAGCCGGCCCCGCCCGCCTTGAGTCTCGGCGGCAGATCGTCCTCGAGCAGCCAGCAGGGCGCCGAAGCGGCGGTGGGGCGTGCCTCAATCCCCGCGTCGGATTTTGGCACACCGCGAAGGGTAGAGGGAGGGATTCGGAGTGCGCGGGCGATCTTGCGCCACCGTTGGCGCGCCGCTCCCGGACCGCCGCCACGTCAGCTGCGCGCCGGGGCCGGCCGAGTCGGACGCCCTGAGCCGGGGCCCGGACGCGCTCGGCGATCCGCTCGCGTTCCTGACTGCTGGCGTCCGGCGGTTTCCACGCGCGTCTGGTATCGTGGCAGCCGTCGCGACGTATACTGCCGGTTGACCCGACCAGGAGAATGTTGGGCCATGCCCCAAGGCGCGCTCGTCCTCGATCTGTCGAAGCTTCGAGCAGAAGGCGTGCTGGCCTGAAGACCGACCTCCTCTTGATCCCGATGAGCGCCCGCTGGGCCGACATGCGCGCCGCTGCGCTTGCCGCCGAGGACGCCGGCTTCGACGGGCTCTGGACCTGGGATCACCTGCGCGATCCAGACGGCGACGACGGCCCCGGCGTGCCGGAAGCGTGGACCGTGCTGACGGCGCTGGCCGAAGTCACGCGACGAGTCTCTCTCGGGCCGCTCGTGCTCAACGTGGCCAATCGCCCGCCGGGAGTCCTGGCCAACATGGCGGCGACGCTGCAGGTGGTCTCGGGCGGGCGATTGCTCCTCGGGCTCGGCGCCGGCGGGAATCGCCGTACTCCGTACGCGCTCGAGCAGGCGGCCATCGGCCAGGCCGTCGAGCGCGACGAGGTCCGCGCGCACCGCGTCGTCGAGGCGATCGGCCTCATCCGCCGGCTCTGGTCGGGCGAGTCGGGATTCCTCCGGCCCGAGCCTCCGCCGCCGATCATCGTGGGCGGCTTCGGCCCCCGCCTGGCCGGGATCGCCGGCCGGCACGCGGACGGGTTCAACACACAGGCCGTGCATCCGCGGCTCGGCGAGCTCGCGCGGCGCGCGCGCGACGAGCACGCGGCGTCGGGGCGCGACGCGTCCCGGTTCGTCCTGACGGTGTTCACGGGGCTCGACGAGCGCTGGCTTCGGGCGGACTCGCGGGCGCGACGGTCGCTGGAGGGCGCGGGCGTTGACCGGCTGATCCTGCTCGTTCCGCCGCCGTTCGACGCCGGCGAGATCCGGCAGGCGGGACGGGTTCTCGGCGCGCGGTCAGGATCCCGCTGAAGCCCGAGCGGGCTCGACCGGCAGCGTGCCGCCGTCCGCCAGCGCCGCGACCTCGAAGGCGTCGACGATCCCCGACCGCAGCGCGGTCCCCGTCATTCCGGAATCTCAGGACGGAGCGCGGGCGTCTCAAGACGCAGACGAGGTAACCCTTGAGGGCTGATCGATGAGCGGAGACGGCTGTCCCCAGCGGATCGGCGCTCGCTGACGCTGGGGGGAAACAATAGAAAGGACGAACGGATGAGCAAGCCCCTCGCAGAGAAGGTTGCAGTCGTAACGGGCGCCAGCCGCGGTATTGGCCGGGCGATCGCGCTCCGGCTGGGGCGAGACGGCGCCTCGGTAGCCGTCCACTATGGGCGCAATCGCGAGGCCGCGGACAGGGCGGTGAAGGAAATCGAGGGTGCGGGGGGCACCGCGTTCTCGATCGGTGTTGAATTGGGGACACTGGCGAGTGTCGAGGAACTGTTCGACTCCCTTGACCTTGAGTTGACGAGCCGCAACGGAAGCAATCGCTTCGACATCCTCGTGAACAACGCGGCCATCGCGCCCGACGCCTCCGTCGAGGACACCACCGAGGACGTCTTCGATCGAGTGTTCGCGGTGAACACAAAGGTCCCCTTCTTTATCAGTCAAAAAGCCTTGCCACGCCTGAGAGACGGCGGTCGCATCATCAACATTTCTACCGGGGCCACGCGGATCGCATTTCCCGAGTTGGCTGCCTACGCGATGAGCAAGGGAGCGCTCAACATCCTGACGCTCGAACTCGCGAAGCAGCTCGGCCCGAGGGCCATTACCGTGAACTCCCTCGCGCCAGGCTTTGTTGAGACCGACATGAGCGCGCGGTTCCTCAGCGATCCCGAGTCCAGGCGGGTCGCCGGCTCCCTCTCCGCTCTCGGCCGGATCGGCCAACCGGCTGATATCGCCGACGTCGCCGCATTTCTCGCCTCCCACGGCGGCAGGTGGGTGACGGGCCAATACATCGATGCGACGGGCGGGTCGCAGCTCTAACGACCCTACGCTGCAGAGCCGTCGCACGCGCGAGACGGCCCGTAGCTTCAGCCCCCAGGACTGGGAGGCCAGGTGACCGTCGAGGCTGTCGTGTATCGCTCGCGCTACCCGGCGCGCGCCGTTCTGGCGCGCGTCCGTGTTGAGCGCGTGGTTAGGCGTCGCGAGTGATATTCCGCATAGGCATCGAGAAGCCGCCGGATCA
>QHRX01000055.1 GCA_003221455.1 Candidatus Rokuibacteriota bacterium | reverse complement strand
ACGTGGTGCTCGGCTCGACCGGCGAGTTCCCGATGCTCTCCGAGGCCGAGCGCGAGCGCGTGCTGGCGGCGGCGCGCGCGGCGATCCCGCGCGAGAAGGCCTTCATCGCCGGCACCGGCACCAATTCCACCCTCCACACGATCCGCCAGACGCGGCGGGCGGCCGAGCTCGGCGCCGACGCGGCGATCGTCATCACCCCCCACTACTTCACCAAGGGGTTTTCGCAGCCGGCGGCTCAGATCCGCCACTACCTGGCCGTCGCCGACGCCTCGCCGGTCCCGATCCTAATCTATAACTTTCCCCTAAACACCGGGATCAACCTCGAGGCGAGCACGGTCGCGAAGATCGCGCAGCATCCGAACGTCTGCGGGATCAAGGACTCGTCGGGCGTGATCCCGCAGCTCGCCCAGGTCATCGACCAGACGCCCAAGACGTTTCACGTCCTGGTCGGCGCGGCGTCGGCCCTGCTGCCGGCGCTCGCGATCGGCGCCGCGGGCGGCATCCTGGCCCTCGGCGTCATCTCGGCGCGGGAGTGGTGCGAGGTCTACGCGCTGGCGAAGGCGGGCCGGTGGGAGGAGGCGCGGGAGCTCGCGGGCCGGATGATGCCCGTCGACCGGGAGGTGCCGGGCCGGTACGGCATCGGCGGCCTCAAGGCCGCCCTCGACCTGCAAGGGTTCTTCGGCGGCCCGTGCCGGCCGCCGCTCGGCACGCCGGACGGCGACGCGATCGAGGACATCAAGGAAGTGCTCGCCACGGGGGGACTGCTGTGAAACTGTCGGGCGCGCGCATCTTCCTCGAGTGCCTGAAGCGGGAGGGCGTCGACCTGATCTTCGGCCTGCCCGGCGGCGCCGTCCTCCCCATCTACGACGCGCTCTACGACTTCGAGGGGCTCCGGCACATCCTCGTGCGCCAGGAGGCCGCCGCGGGTCACGCCGCCGAGGGCTACGCCCGCACGACGGGCCGGGTCGGGGTCTGCCTGGTCACCTCGGGTCCGGCCGCCACCAACCTGGTCACCGCGCTCCAGGACGCCACGATGGACTCGATCCCGATCGTCGCCTTCACGGGACAGGTGCCGACGCACCTGATCGGCAACGACGCCTTCCAGGAGGCCGACAACGTCGGGATCACGCGCCCCTGCACGAAGCACAACTTCCTGGTCAAGGACGGCAAGGACCTGCCGACGATCGTCCGCGAGGCGTTCCACATCGCGGCGACGGGGCGTCCGGGGCCGGTCCACGTCGACCTCCCCAAGGACATCTTGGTCAAGGAGGCGGAGTTCGTCTGGCCGGACAAGGTGTCCCTGCGCTCCTACAACCCCACCTACGAGGGGCACCCCGGCCAGATTAAGCGGGCGGCGACCGCGTTGCTGCGCGCGCGCCGGCCGGTGCTCTACGTCGGGGGCGGCGTGATCTCGTCGGACGCCCACGCCGAGCTCCGCCGGCTCGCCGAGCTGACGGAGATCCCGGTGACGACCACGCTCATGGGCCTGGGCGCCTTCCCCTCGGAGCATCCGCTCTCGCTCGGGATGCTCGGCATGCACGGGACCTACTACGCCAACATGGCGGTCCACGACTCGGACTGTCTGATCGCGGTGGGGGCGCGGTTCGACGACCGGGTGACGGGCAAGGTGGAGCTGTTCGCGCCGAGTGCGGAGATCATCCACATCGACATCGATCCGTCCTCGATCTCCAAGAACATCAAGGTGGACGTCCCCATCGTCGGCGACTGCCGCCGGGTGCTGATCAAGCTGATCGAGGCGATCGACGAAGAGGCCCGCGCGGACGTCCCCTCGCTCGTCCGGGAGGCGCGCCAGCAATGGCGCGCCCAGATCAGCGAGTGGCAGGCGAAGTTCCCCCTCCGGTACGAGTGGGACGACGACGTCATCAAGCCCCAGTACGTGATCCAGGAGATCTCCAACCTGACGCACGGCGATGCGCTCGTCGTGACCGGCGTCGGCCAGCATCAGATGTGGGCCGCCCAATACTATAAGTTCAAGCATCCGCGGGCGTGGTGCACCTCGGGCGGCCTCGGCACGATGGGCTACGGTCTGCCGACCGCGATGGGCGTGGCGGCGGGGAACCCGGGCCGGCTCGTGGTGAACATCGACGGCGACGGCTCGTTTGTCATGAACAGCCAGGAGCTGGCGACGTGCTACGAGTCCCGGCTGGCCGTCAAGACGGTCATCCTGAATAACGGCGGCCACGGGATGGTCCGGCAATGGCAGGAGATCATCTACGGCGGCCGCTTCTGCGCGATCGACCTCTCCGCGAGCCCCGACTTCGTGAAGCTCGCCGACGCCTACGGGTGCGTCGGCATCCGCGCGACCAAGCCGTCCGAGGTCGTGCCGGCGCTGGAGAAGGCGTTCTCGACGCCGGGGCCGGTGGTGGTCGACGTCGCGGTCGAGAAGGACGAGTGGGTCTTCCCCATGGTGCCGGCGGGGGGGGCCAACAAGGACATGATCTTGGATCGCCCGAGTCGCGCCGCCAAGGACCGGGCGGCCAAGGCCCAGACCGGCTTCTGAAGCGATGACCGTGAACGACGGCGACCCGCGGAAGCACACGATCTCGGTCCTCGTCGAGAACAGGTTCGGCGTGCTCTCGCGGGTCGCCGGACTGTTCTCGGCGCGTGGCTACAACATCGAGAGCCTGTCGGTGGGCGAGACGCTGGACCCGTCCGTGGCCCGGATGACGCTCGTGGTGCGCGGCGACGAGTTCGTCATCGAGCAGGTGATGAAGCAGCTCCACAAGCTCATCGACGTGATCAAGGTCAACGACCTGACGGACGAGGGCCATGTGGAGCGCGAGCTCGTGCTGATGCGGGTGAACGCCGAGCCCCAGCATCGCGCCGAGGTGCTCCGCACGGCCGACATCTTCCGCGCCCGGGTCGTCGACGTGACGCCGATGAGCTTCACGCTGGAGGTGACGGGCGACGCGGAGAAGATCGAGGCGATGATCGAGCTGCTGCGGCCGATCGGGATCCAGGAGCTCGTGCGCACCGGGAAGGTGGCGATCTCGCGCGCGCCCAAGGGGCGGGTGAAGAGGGTGACGGAGGAGCGGCGGCGGGCGCCGCAGTCGCAGGACCCGCGCGTCGTCGGCTTCGCCGACTGAGATCAGAAAAAGGGGGGGACCGGCCGGGGTGCGTCGGCCGGAGCCCCGCGGTGGTGGCGGTGCACTGGCCCGTGCCCCCACGGGTGAAATGACGAGGGAAGAATGCCGGCACGGATCTACTACGACCAGGACGCGGACCTCGGACTGATCAAGGGCAAGAAGATCGCCGTCATCGGCTACGGGAGCCAGGGCCACGCGCACGCGCTCAACCTGAAGGATTCCGGCCAGGAGGTGGTGGTCGGCCTCTACAAGGGCTCCCGGAGCTGGGCGAAGGCCGAAAAGGACGGGCTCCGAGTGGCCACCGTGCCGGAGGCGGCGGCGGGGGCCGACATCGTCATGATCCTCCTCCCCGACCAGAGCCAGCGACACGTGTACGAGGAGCAGATCAAGGGCGGCCTCTCGAAGGGCAAGATGCTGATGTTCGCGCACGGGTTCAACATCCACTTCAACCAGGTGGTGCCGCCGGCCGACGTCGACGTGACGATGATCGCGCCGAAGGCGCCCGGCCACATCATGCGCGACCTGTTCACACAGGGGCCCGGCGTGCCGGCGCTCGTCGCCGTGTTCCAGGACGTGACGGGCAGGGCCCGCGACCTGGCCCTCGCCTACGGCAAGGGGGTGGGGTGCACCCGCGCGGGCGTGATCGAGACGACCTTCAAGGAGGAGACCGAGACCGACCTGTTCGGCGAGCAGACCACGCTCTGCGGCGGGGTCTCGCACCTGATCAAGGCGGCCTTCGAGACGCTCGTCGAGGCCGGCTACCAGCCCGAGGTCGCCTACTTCGAGTGCATGCACGAGATGAAGCTGATCGTCGACCTCTTCTACCAGGGCGGGCTCGCCTACATGCGCTACTCGGTCTCCGACACGGCCGAGTACGGCGACTACTCACGCGGGCCACGCGTGATCAGCGAGGCGACCAAGGCCGAGATGAAGAAGATCCTCGGCGAGATCCAGACGGGGGCCTTCGCGCGCGAGTGGGTCCTGGAGAACCAGGCCAACCGTGCCGGCTTCCTCGCGATGCGCAAGCGCGAAGCCGACCATCCCATCGAGGAGGTGGGGAAGCGTCTGCGCGCGATGATGAGCTGGATCAAGCCGCCCCGGATGGGCTGAGGCGGCCCCGGGGCCGGGAGGGAGCGAGCATGAAGGTTGCGCGGGAGGGATGGCCGTTTGTCGCGGTGCCGGGGGTCATCGCCCTCGGCCTCATGCTGGTCGGCCGCCGGCGCTTGGCGACGCCCTTCGCCGCCGCGTCGCTCGCCTCGCTCGGGTTCTTCCGCGATCCCGACCGGACGCCGCCCGCCGTGCCCGACGCCGTGCTCTCGCCCGCCGACGGGCGCGTGGTGGACGTCGTCCGCGTCCAGGATCCGTTCGTGGGCGACGCGTTCCGCGTCTCGATCTTCCTGTCGCCGCTCGACGTCCACGTCAACCGGGCGCCGATCGCGGGCTTGGTGGTGGCGCGACGGTACGAGCCCGGCCGCTTCCTCGCCGCGTACCGGTCGGACGCGTCGGAGCGCAACGAACGGTGCGTCCTCCATCTCCAGGGGGAGAAGGTGCGGGTGGCGGTGACCCAGATCGCGGGCGTGCTCGCCCGCCGGATCGTCTGCCGGGTCGGGCCGGGCGACAAGCTCGAGGCCGGCGAGCGCTTCGGGCTCATCCGTTTCGGTTCCCGCACCGATCTCACCGTCCCCCGCGACACGCAGATCCAGGCGCACGTCGGCGCGCGGGTCAGGGGCGGAGAGAGCGTGATCGGAGTGCTGCGCTGATGCGCCGCCGCGGTCTCG
>QHRX01000054.1 GCA_003221455.1 Candidatus Rokuibacteriota bacterium | reverse complement strand
CGCGTCCTGGCGTGCCCGGTCGAGGCGCTCGACTCGGCCGGGCGGCCGCTGCCGCGCGCCGCCTTCGGCGCTCATATCGCCGCACCGGGCGAGGTGTGGCTGTTCGGCCCCTCGCCCGGCCGGAGCTGGGACAGCCGCTACTTCGGGCCGGTCCCCGCGACGTCCGTGCGGGGGGTCGTCCGTCCCGTGCTGACGGTCGACAAGGAATCCCGATGAGTCTTTCATCGACGCCTCCCCGTCCTCGGATTCGTCACGCTCGGCCCCGCGCCCGCGGCCAGGGCATTCTCCTCGCTCACGGCTGGCGGCTCCAGCGGAGCATCGTCACGTGGTCCTACGCCGGCAACACCCGGGGCGCGTCGTGGGCCGCGCACGCGAGCTATCTCGCCCGCGGCGCCCGGCGCGACGGCGCGAAGGGGCTCGGGTTCGACGCCTTCTACGACGACGTGGACCTGGCCGTCATCTGCCGAGGGTGGCAGAGGGCCGGCGACGTCCGTCTCTGGAAGTTCGTCGTCTCCCCCGAACACGGGGCTCGGCTGGATCTCCGCGCCCACACCCGTGCCTTGGTCGAGCAGCTCGAGCGGGACCTCGGCACACGCCTGGAGTGGGCGGCGGTCGAGCACCACAACACCGACCACCCGCACGTGCACCTGGTCGTGCGCGGGCGCGCCGAGGGGCGCCCCCTCGAGATCGCGTTCACCTACCTCTGGGATGGGCTCCCCGCGCGGAGTAGCGAGCTGGCGACTCAGGTCCTCGGTTTCCGGAGCGAGCGCGAGCACCTGGCCGCCCGCGGCCACCTGGTCGGGCGCGCGCGGTTCACGGAGATCGATCGCGAGCTGCTTCGACGGGCCGACGACCGCGGCCTAGTGACCGACGAGGGGCCGCGCCCCGGGACCCGCTCTGGCGACGTGGCCCGCCTCCAGGAGCTCCGGCGGCTCCACTTCCTCGAAGGCCTCGGGCTCGCCACGAAGGTCGGCGCCTGGGTATGGCGGCTCCTGCCGACGCTCGAGTCAGCGCTGAGACGGGCCGAGCGCGCCGATCAGACCGACCGGAGGCGGGCGCGGCGCCGGGCGCGTCTCGCCGACCCCCGCCTCCCTCTCGTCGTGACCGGGAGCGGCGCCGGCGGCCAGTCCAGTGGGCGGGCGATTGCCGGTGACGGGCGTGCTCCCCGCCTCGAGGACGCCGCCAGCGTTCCGGAGCTCCCCGCCGTCGGACGAGCCGAGGGCGCCGGGAGCGCGGGCGTCGGGGACGTGGTGCCCGTGAACAGAAGGGTCCCTCGGCGAGGAGGTCGCCAGATCGGCGCGGAGACTCACGACACCGCCACGCTCGGGCCGAGCGGCCGCCCGACCGATAGTCAGGCGCCCGACTCTCTTCTGTCCCTGAGCGGAATGGAGCGAACCCTTGGCCGGGCCATCACGATCCTGCCGCCCGTCGAGGGGCTGATCTACCGCGGGCGGCTCGTGGGGTACGGGCGCGGGCAGGACGGCCAGCGCTACGCGGTCGTCGACACGGGGCGCGAGCTCCGGGCCTTTCGGGCGGACGACGCGGAGCTGGCAGTCGGGCGCGGCGTACGGGCCTCGGCGCATCAGGCGGAGGCCGACCGACGCCAGCTCCTCTGGCGGTTAGGGGCTGACGAACGCGAGCGGGAGCGCGGGTGATGGCTGCGCCCGACCTTTATCGGTTGCCGCGGGCGAAGGGCGAGCCGGCCGCTGCGCTCTCGCTCGGCGCCGTCGGAGCGGTCGTCGGCGTGATCGGATTGGCGATCTGGGCGGCGACCCAGTACGCGGCCTATCGCCTGGGGTTCCACCCGGCGCTCGGGATCCCGCTGTTGGTCGTGCCGCTGCCGTACCGGGGACTGCTCGCCTCAGGCACGGTCCTCGCCGGGGGGCTCGGCGCCGGGTGTGCGGCGGCCGGCTGGTGGCGCGCCGCGGCGGCCCTCTTCGGTGCGGTCGCCTTCCTCCTGGCCCTCCAGGTCGGGCCGCTCTACGCGCCGCTCAACTTCTTCGTCTGGTGGTGGCGCTTCGGCTCCGTCGCGGGGACGGCGCCGATCTGGCGGACGGGGAAATGGGTCGTGCTCCTCCCGAGCCACCTCGCGGTCGTCCTGGCGGTCGTCGCCGCCGTGCGGCGCGCCAGGACATTCGGCGGCCCCGCGGACACTCACGGCTCGGCTCGCTGGGCACGGCGGGAGGACCTCAAGGCGGCGGGTCTCATCGGGCAGGACGCCGGCGTCTATGTCGGCGCGTGGGCGGAGGGCCGGGCCCTCCACTACCTCCGCCACGCCGGCCCGCAGCACGTCCTCGCCTTCGCCCCGTCCCGCTCGGGGAAGGGCGTGGGACTCGTTCTGCCGACCCTGCTGAGCTGGCCCGGGAGCTGCGTCGTCAACGACATCAAGGGCGAGAACTGGGCGCTGACGGCCGGGTGGCGCCAGCGCGAACTCGGCGGTCGCTGTCTCAGATTCGACCCCACCGCCGCCCCCGGCTCGGCCGCGCGCTACAACCCGCTCCTGGAGGTTCGGCCGTGGCCGGGGGACGTCCGGGACGCCCAGCTCATCGCGGACATGCTCATCGATCCGGACGGGCAGGGGACGCGGGACCACTGGGACCTCACCGCCCACGACCTGCTCGTCGGCGTGATCCTGCACGCGCTCTACGCCGAGCGGGACAAGACCCTCTGCGGATGCCTGACGATCCTCGCTGATCCCGCGCGGGCGATCGAGACGACACTCGGCCGGATCCTGACGGCGGTCCACGACCCCGAGGGTACCTGCGGCTGGACCGACGCCGCCGGCCAGCCGACGCGGACCCATCCCGCGGTCGCCGGCGCGGCGCGGGCCCTCCTGAACAAGTCCGACAACGAGCGGTCGAGCGTTATCTCCTCCGCCGTGAAGTTCCTGAACCTCTACCGGGATCCCGTCGTCGTCCGGAACACCGAGACCTCCGACTTTGCCGTGCGGGATCTCATGCACGCCGAGGGTCCGGTCAGCCTCTATCTGACGATCCCGCCCGCCGACATTCACCGAACCCGGCCGCTGCTCCGGCTGCTGCTCCAGCAGATCGTCAGCCGCCTGACGGAGTCGACGGACGGTCCGGCCGACCAGGCCGGCGGGGAGCGGCGGCGGCTCTTGCTCATGCTGGACGAGTTTCCGTCGCTCGGGCGAATGGACGTGCTCCAGACGGCGCTCGCGTACCTGCCGGGCTACGGGATCACGGCCTACCTGATCGTACAGGACCTGGCGCAGCTCTCCCACGCCTACGGGCGCGACGAGTCCATCATCTCGAACTGCCATGTGCGCGTGGCGTACGCCCCGAACCGGGTCGGCACCGCGCGGCTCGTCTCGGACATGGCCGGCACCATGACAGTCCACAGGCAGACGCGGACCTACACGGGGAACCGGCTCACTCCAATGTTGATGCACGTGATGGCGGGCGAGCAGGAGACGAGTCGACCGCTCCTCACACCGGATGAGGCCATGCGCCTGCCCGACGACGCGGCGCTCATCTTCGTCGCCGGCCACCCGCCGGTCTACGGCCAAAAGATCCGCTACTACGAGGATCGGGTCTTCAGCGAGCGAGCGACGATTCCCCCGCCCCCACACGTCGATCGGCTGACCCACGACGAGTCGCCCTGGGCCGCGCGGATGCCCCGTCCCGAGGAGGGCGACGCGGTGGCCGAGACATCGAGCGCGACCGACGGGACATCCAGTCCGGATCCCGACCCCCTCGCGGCTGAGCGAGCCGACGACCGGGCCGACCTCGGGCGGTTTCTGTGACGATGGGCGGAGCGGGCGACCCGAGCCGCCTCCACGGAGTCAGGGTCCTGCTGGGCTCGGCGGAATACCAGCAGCTCCAGCTCGAGGCCGCCGGGCGAGGCGCGTCGCTCGCGGGGTGTGCCGGCGAGTGTCTCCGGGAGTACTTCGCGCTCCGGGCCGAGATGGCCAGCGCCGTCACGGCGCCCGGTCGGCCCGGGGAGCGGCACACGGGGCTGATCCACTCGATCCTCGCCCGAACCGAGGAACGGCTGGTGGCGACGCTCGACGCCCGCGCGGCTGAGCTCTGCGACGGGCAGCAACGCCTCGAGAGCATGCTCGACCGGCTCGTCCAGCTCTACCTCGTCCACACCCCTGAAGTGGCGCCAGAGCAGCGCGCGGGAGCCGTGGCGAGCGCCACCCGGCGCTATGGCAACTATCGGCGGGCCGTCGGCGAGCTCGCCGCCGGGGAGGCCTTCACCGGAGCCGGTCCCGGGGACGGCCTCGGCGAGGACGGCGGGTGAGTCTTCACCACCGCGAGCAGCAGGAGCGCCTGCACGAGAAGCTCCGGCGGGAGCTCGGTCCCGACGTGCTCGCGGCGCTCCACGACGCCGACGTCACGGAAGTGATGCTGAACCCCGACGGGAGCCTCTGGGTCGACCTGGGGGGAGCGGGGATGCGCGACACCGGCGCCCGGATGGGCGGGGTTCAGGCCGAGAACCTGCTCGGCACCGTCGCGTCGATGCTCGGCACGGTCGTGAACGCCGGCTCGCCCGTCGTGGAGGGCGAGCTCCCGCTCGACGGCAACCGCTTCGAGGGGATCCTCCCGCCGGTCTCGACGGCCCCCGTGTTCGTGATCCGGAAACGGCCGCGCCTGGTCTACACGCTCGCCGACTATGTGACCGCCGAGATCATGGGGCCGTGGCAGGCCGAGGTGCTGCGCGAGGCGGTCCGGAGCCGCCAGAACATCGTGCTCGCCGGCGGGACCGCGTCGGGCAAGACGACCCTGGCGAACGCGCTCCTCCACGAGATGGTCGTGCTGGGCGGCCCCACCGAGCGCTTCGTGATCCTCGAGGACACCCGCGAGCTCCAGTGTGCGGCCCGGAACGCGGTCTTGCTCCGCACGGGAGACGTG
>QHRX01000222.1 GCA_003221455.1 Candidatus Rokuibacteriota bacterium | reverse complement strand
CTACCTCAACGACCGGGAGGTCGGGCCGTCGACGCTCGAGTCGGCGCTGCGCCGGGCGCTGGGCGGCCGGGCCGACAAGACCCTCTACCTCAAGGCCGACGCCGGGCTCACCTACGGCGACGTCATCGACACCATGGATCGGGTCCGGCGAGCCGGCGTCGAGCGGCTCGGCATGGTCACGGTGCCCGCTCCGCTCCCGCCGCCCCGCTGAGTCGGGCGCCCCCGGCGGCGATCGAGTAGAATCGCGTAGCGTCCGGCGGTCGCCCGCCCGGGGAGCCATAATGGACTTCGCGCTGACCGAGCAGCAGGAGCTGATCAAGAAGGAGGTCGCGGCGGTCGCGCGGAGCTTCTCGGCCGAGTACTGGCTCGAGAAGGACCGCAAGGCCGAGTACCCCTGGGAGTTCCTGAAGGCCTTCGCCGCCGGCGGCTGGCTCGGGATCATCGTGCCCGAGGCGTACGGGGGCTCCGGCCTCGGCGTCACCGAGGCGGCGATCCTGCTCCACGAGATCTGCGCGGCGGGGGCCGGCACCTCCGGCGCCTCGCCGATCCACTTCTACCTGTTCCCGCCGCTGCCGCTCGTCAAGCACGGCAGCGCCTCCCTCAAGGAGCGCTACCTCCCGCGCATCGCCACCGGAGAGATCGTGCTGTCCTTCGGGGTCACGGAGCCGAACGCCGGCACCGACACCTCGCGGATCGAGACGCGGGCCGAGCGGCGCGGCGACCGCTTCGTCCTGAGCGGGCGCAAGGTCTGGAACACGAACGCCCGGGAGGCGACCCACACCCTCCTGCTCGCGCGGACCGCCCCCCGCGACCCGGCGGCCCCGCTGCGCGGGCTCACGCTCTTCTTCGCCGAGTTCGACCGCTCGCGGATCGCCGTGCGCGAGATCGAGAAGCTCGGTCGGGCCGCGGTGGACTCGAACGAGCTCTTCATCGACGGCCTCGAGGTGCCGGTCGAGAACGTGGTCGGCGAGGAGGGCCAGGGCTTCTACCACCTGCTCGACTCGCTCAACCCCGAACGCATCTTCACCGCGATCGAGGCGGTCGGGATCGGCCGCGCCGCCCTCGACCGCGCGGTCCGCTATGCGAAGGAGCGGATCGTCTTCGACCGCCCGATCGGCCAGAACCAAGCGATCGCGCACCCGCTCGGGCGCGCGTGGGCCGGGCTCGAGGCGGCCGAGGCCGTGTGCTGGAAGGCGGCCTGGCTCTACGATCACGGACGGCCGTGCGGGGCCGAAGCCAACACCGCCAAGCTCCTCGCCGCGGAGGCCGGCTTCGAGGCGTGTGACACGGCGCTGCAGACCCTCGGCGGCTACGGCTACGCGCGCGAGTTCCACGTCGAGCGGCTCTGGCGCGAGGTCCGGCTCTACAAGATCGCGCCGATCTCCCAGCAGATGGTGCTCAACTACCTGTCCGAGCACGTGCTGGGCCTGCCCCGCAGCTACTAAGGCCGGTGGGTCCCGGCGCGGCGGGCGCGGGAGGACGCGTGGCGGCGCTCGGCCGTCACCCGATCCTGCTGGCACTCGGGGCGGTCGCGCTGCTGACCGGCCTCGGGCTCCTGGCTGCCGGCTGGTACCTCTTCGGTGAGGCGGAGCGCACGGGACGGCTCGTCTCGGCGGCGCTCAGCCGGGCGGCGGGTGTGGCCGTGTCGGTCGAGCGCGCCCGGATCGAGGGACCCTCCCGCCTCGTCCTCTACAACCTCCACCTGCCGCCGGGGCCGCGGTGGACGGGCGACGTCCGTGCCCGCGAGCTCCGCCTCGAGGGCGGGCTCCTGCCGATCCTCTTCCCGCGCGGCCGCGCGCTCGAGATCGTCGCGGTCTCGACGTCGGTGACCCTCGCCGAGCACGCGGCGCCGCTCGAGCCGCCGTCGGCCGAGAGCCTCGAGAGCCTCCGCCGGCTCGTCATGCGGGTGATCGAGTGGCCGGGGGTACTCTCGCTCCGGATCGAGGGGGGCGAGCTCCGCGAAGGGGATCAGCTGTTCACGTTCGACCTCACGGGGGAGCGGACGCCGACGGGGGCGATCGGGGTCGCGCTGCGGGTCTCGCCCCCGGGCGGGCCGCCGGCCTTCTCGCTCCGCCTGGCGGGCGGCGCCACGGACGGCCAGGTGAGCCTCCGGCTCGACGCGCGGGGGGAGCCGGCGCGACTCGGCGCCTTCTGGCCCGCGGGGCTCCCCGCGCTCGCGCAGGTGGCGCTCCAGGCCGAGGGGCGCCTGAAGGCCGGCGGCCAGGTAGAGCTGGCAGGCCGGGCGCGCGCTGAGCGCGCCACGGGCGGGCCGCCGCTCGCGATCGAGTTCGCCTCCGAGTACCGCGCCGCCGCCGCGCGGCTCGAGCTCTCCCGGCTCGACCTCGACTGGGGAGAAGGGCTCCGCCTGCGCGGCTCGGGCGACGTGGAACTCGAAGCCGGCGGGACCCGCGTGGCTCTCGACCTCGCTGGCCCGGTGGCCGGCAGCCCAGTCACCCTCGCGCTCCGCTACGCGGCGGCGACGGGCGCCTTCACGGCCCGACTCGACGCCGAAGGGATCGACGCGCGGCACCTCTTCGCGACGGCCGGCCTCGCCCCGCCGCCGGCCGACGTGACAGCCCGGCGGCTCCGCGCCAACCTGAGCGGGAGCGTCCTGTCGGGTCAGGAGCGGGTCGCGGTCGACGCGAGCTTCGAGGATCTCGGCGCGCGGGAGCTCGGGGCGGACACGAGGGTCGATGGCCAGCTCCGCGGGGACGCGACACTCCGGCCGGGCGCGTCCGGCCTCGAGCTCGGGCGGCTCGGGCCGACGACCCTCACCCTCACGCGCGGGGGCGGGATCGTCCTCGCCCTGACGGCAGGGTCCCGCGGCGAGGCTCCGTGGCCGCTCGCGGTCGAGGCGGCCGTGGCCGACCTCGGTCGGCTGCCGACACCGTCGTCGCTGCCGGTGGCCCTCACCGGCCACGCGCAGGTCCGCGGCGAGCTCGACCGAGGCCGCTTCGCCGGCGTGCTGACCGCGGAGCTCCCCCGCGTCGAGCTGCGCTTCACGAGCCCGATCGTCGTCACCGGCGTCCGGGCGACGATCCCCCTCGCGTGGGGAGCGCCGGCCCCGGCGACCGCCGGCACGCTGGCCGCCGACCGGCTCGCCGCCTACGGCCTCGCGCTCGACCGGCTCCAGAGCTCCGCGCGCTTCGCCGACGGCCGCCTCGTGCTGCCCGATCTTCAGTACGTCCACTACGGCGGCCGCGGCAGCGGCTCCATCGAGGCCGCCGTCGGCGCGAGCCCCGTGCCGCTCCGCACCCGCATCGAAGGCGAGCACATCGACCTCGCCGCGGTGACCCAGGCTTTCGGCCTGACCGTCGCCCACCTGACGGGCCGGGTGCACTATTTCTTCGTCCTCGAGCACTCGACGGCTCACGGGCTCATCGCCGTCGGCCAGGCCAACTCCGAGGAGGGCGGCGGCGAGGTCGGGATCGAGGCGCTCGAGAAGCTGCTGAACTCAGCGAAGGTGCAGGGGGAGTCGACGGGCATGCTCCGGAAGACGCTCGAAGCCCTCCGGGTCTTCAGGTACGCGTCGCTCGACGCGTCGGTCCGGGTGGCCCCGGGCGGGGGGCACGTGAGCCTCTCGCTCGAGGGTCGGAAGCGGCTCGGCATCTTTCCGCCGCCGGTCAAGGCCATCAACTTCAGCAACGTGCCGCTCGCGCTGCTCGTGCGCACGTTTTCGCGCAGGGAGACACAATGAGAGCCGGTCTGAGGACGAGGGCGGCGGTTCTGGGCGTGCTGCTCCACGGGTGCCTGTCGGTCACGGTCAACGTGTCGTTTCCGAACGAGAAGCTCGAGGGCGCCGCGGCGAGCATCGAGGACATGGTCGGGTCGGGGCCGCCGGCCGGCCCCGCCCCGGCGGCACCCGCGCGGAAGCCCGAGGGCCGGGCCCCTCAGCCCGTCCGCCGCTGGCTCGCCTGGTTCCAGCCCGCCGTGGTCGAGGCCCAGGCGATCCCCGAGCTCCGGACGCGGACGCCGGAGGTCATGGCGGCGATCGAATCGCGGCGCAAGCGGCGGCCCGAGCTCGACGCCGTCGCCCAGACGGGCTGCCTCGGCGAGAACAAGGATGGGCTCGTGGACGCCCGGCCCGGTCAGAACTGCCCGCCGACCCTCGGCCAGCTCGTGGCGGCCGAGAACGCCGACCGGATTTTTCTCTACAAGACCCTCGTCACCCAGAACAGCATGCCCGCGGAAGACATCACCCGGGTCCAGGCCGCGTTCGCGAAGGTGCGTCGCGAGAAGGCGGCGCCGGGGACGTGGGTCCAGTTGGAGAACGGGCAGTGGACTCGGAAATGAGCGCGGCCACACCGGCGCAGCCGAGCCCGAGGGCGATGCCGCCGAGCACGTCCGACGGCCAGTGCGCGTGCAGGACGATCCGCGCGAGGCCGACCAGCACGATCAGGCACGCGGCGGCGGCGCGGGTGAGGCGCCGGCCGAGCGGCGGCAGGTCGCCGGCTGCGTAGGCGAGCGCCGTCAGGTAGGCGGCCGCGGCCGTCGCGTGGCCACTCGGAAACCCGAAGGCCGCGCTCTCCGGCCGCGGGCGACCGATGACGGGCTTGAGCAGGAACTCGAGCGCGGAGGCCAGGAGCAGCACGAGGACCCAGAGCCACCAGCGCCGCCGGGTGCGCGGGAAGAGGAGCAGACCGAGCGCGACCGGCAGGAGGACCCGCCAGGTTCCGACGAGGTTGATCCACCGCATCGCCTCGACGACGGGCGGCGCGGCGTGGGCCAGCACCGCCTGGCGGACCCACTCGTCGCCCGGGAGCACCCCCGTGAGCAGCACCGCCGAGGCGAGGGCGAGGAACGCCGCCCACGCGAGGAGGACCAGGGGGGCTCTCACTAGGCTCCCCTCATCGGCGGGGCAGCGGCGGGTTCGCCCGGCGCCGCCGGTCGGGACGCCATCCGTACGAGCGCCAGGACCGTCCACGCGGCGGCGAGCGCCACCCCGAAGAGGGTCACGATCGTCGCCCCGGTGGGCAGGTCGAGATACGCCGAGAGCCCCATTCCGACGAGGCTGACGGTCGCCGACAGGCTCCAGCCGAGCGCGAGCCGGCTGCCCCAGCGGGTCCCCCATGCCACACCGGCCAGCGCCGGCACGATCAGGTAGGCGAAGACGAGGAGGACCCCCGCGATCCGGACCGAGCTCGTCACCACCACGCCAAACGACGCGTAGAAGAGAAAGTCCCACCAGCGCACGGCGAGCCCGCGGCGGTGCGCCTCGCCCGGATCGATCGAGATCAGGAACAGCGGCCGCCGGACGAGCCAGTGAAACAGGCCGAGGACACCGTAGAGCGCGCCGGTCTTCGCGACGGTCGAGGGCGTCACCGTCAGGAGACTCCCGACGAGCATGGCCTTGATCTGCTCCAAGCCGTGCGGCGCCCGGTCCAGGAGGAGGATCGCGGCCGCGGCGGACACGGCGTAGACGACGCCGATCACGGCCTCCTGCGGGACACGGCGCTCACGCGTCCGCGTGAGCGCGAAGACCGCCGCGCCGGCGAGCGTGAAGCCGAGCGACATCCAGTAGGCGACCGCGGTGTCCAGGTCGTAGCCGACGAGGTAGGCGGCGGTCGAGCCGAGGGCCGCCACCTGGGCCAGCGCGATGTCGACGAAGACGACCTCGCGGGAGATCACGTGCAGCCCGAGGTAGCCGTGGATGAGCGTGAGGATCAGGCAGGCGAGGAACGGCAGCCACATCAGGCTCAGGTAGTCGGTCAGCATGGGGGCGGCCTACGGCAACGCCCTCGCGAGGCTGTCCACGAGGAAGTCCATCCACGTGAAGTAGTCCTTCGTGCCCGGCACGGCCCCCGGGGTCTGGGGCACGATCAGGACCTTGGCGCCGGTCTCCCGGGCGACGAAGGCCGAGACGTCGGTCGGGTACCAGCTCTCGTGGAGGATGACCGTACACCGCTTCTCCTTCATCGCGCGGATCAGGAGCGTGAGGTGCTGGGGGGAGGGCGGGATGCCGGGCCGGTCCTCCTCGATCCCGCATTCGGCCAGGTCGAACGCCTGCTCGAAGTACGGCCAGCTGTCGTGGTAGCTGACGAGGCCGAAGCCCCGGTGCGGGGCGAGCGTCTGCCGCCAGCCGGCGTAGGCGGCCCCGACCTTGGCGAGGAAGGCCGTCCGGTTCGCTTCGAACGTCGCGGCCAGCTCCGGCATGATGCGGGAGAGGCCGGCGACGATGTTGGCGCTGACGATGGGCAGGTTTCGGGGGTCCGCGACGAAGTGCGGGTTGCCGAGCGGGTGCACGTCGCCGAGCGACCGGTCGATCGGCCCGCGCGGGATCTTGAGGACCTGCACCCCCTGCGCCGCCTCGACGACGTTCGGCGAGCCCCGCAGGAGCTTGGGGTTGCCGGAGCTCTCCACGATCGGGTCGATCCAGGCGTCCTCCTCGAGGCCGTTCCGGATCAGGAGGTCGGCCCGCTTGACGAGCAGGATCTGGCTCGGGCGGATCTCGAAGTCGTGGGGGTTCTGGCCGAAGTGCGTCGCCAGCTCGACGTCGACCTGACCGTCGACCAACTGCTCCGTGACGGCCCAGAGGTCGGCTAGCGTGGCGACCACGCGCGGCTTGGCCTCTGCCGCCGCCGGCGCGAGCGCCGAGGCGCAGAGCAGGACCGGGATCGCCGCGCACCGGAATCGTCGAGTCACCGTGAGCCTCCGCGTCAGAAGCGCTCCGTCGGGTGGACCCCCATGACGAAGCTCCCCTGTAAGAATACCTCGTCGGCGTCGCGGATCGGGCCGGCGCCGGTCGTGTGCTTGTACTCGACCCGGAACCGCAGGAACTCCGAGGGCTTGTACTGGAGGTACGGCGCGAGCGCCCACTCGCGGCCACTCGACGTGGGGAGCTCGGTCCAGTCGTAGCGCAGCCCGGCCGCCCAGTACTTGGTCCAGTCGTACTGGCCGTAGAGGTAGTAGCCCCGGCTCTCCCGCCAGTGCGTCGAGCCTTGGCCGGCGCCGTTCGTGAGCGCGAGCCCACGGTTTCCGTAGATCGCCTCGCCGGCGAGCGTGATCAGCGGGAAGGGGTAGCCAGTCGGCGGGAACCACTTGTACTTGGCGCCGAGGCCGGCGATCGTATTGCGGCGGTCGTCGGCGGTCTCGCCGGTGCCGCCCGAGACGTCGATCTGGAGCCCGCCGCCCTCGCCGAGCTCCCAGAAGTTCCGCAGCCGGCCGAGGATGAGCGGGTCGCGAATGCTGCCCCGCCCGAAGGCCTCTTCGTTGTCGCCGTTGAAGACGCCGAGCGAGACCTCCTGATAGAAGGGCGTCGGCAGAAGCCAGAACGCCTCCACGCCTTTTTCCGTGTTCAGCTCCTCCTGGCCGAAGAAGCGCCGCAGCACGTCCGGCCGGTCGACCTGCGGCAGGTCGTCCTCGTGGACCACGTTGAGCGTGCCGAAGCGCGGCGCCATGAGGCCGAACCGCATGGTCGTGCCGAACGGCAGCGTCAGCAAGGTGCCGTTGGCTTCCTCGAGCTTCGCCGTGATTTCGGCTCGGCGCCCCGGCCCCTTCGACTCGTCGGCCCCGGTGAACCGGACGGCCGCGCTGGCGTAGGGATCCACGCGGCCGGCCAGGATCAGCTCGACGTGACGCGGGAACACGCGGTTCTCGCGGCCGTTGAAGGTCCCGTCCTGGAGGCGCTCGGCCTTGTTCGAGGTGAAGTCGGCCACGAAGTCGCCGGCTACGCCGATGTCGAAGAGGAGGACCCGGCCGGGCCCGGCGAACGCGAACGGCTGGTGGGGCCGCAGGAGCTCCATGAGCGGCGGCTCCGTCGACGCGGGCGGCGCCGCCTGGGTGAGCGCGGGAGGCGCGGGCGGCGGCCCCGCCGGCGGAGTGGCGGGCCCGGCTTTCTGCGCCTCGAGCTTCTGCACGCGCTCGTTCAGCTCCTGCATCCGGCTCTCGTACTGCTGCCTCATCGCGTCGAACTGCTTGCGCATCTCTTCAAGTTGTTGCCGGAGGCCCTCCGCCTCCTGGGCCTGCGCCAGGCCGGGCGCGAAGAGACAGCCGGCGACAAGCAGGAACACCCTCCGACCGCGCGATCGTTTCCGCATGTGCGCCTCCCGAGTGAGGCCCGGATGGGCCGAGACTCCGCGCCGCCCGGAGGACGGCCGGGGCTACCGACAGACTGACAGACACCTGGGGTGACAGCCGGGGAGGCGCGCGCGGTGAGGCCGGCTCAGACGCGATCGTGAGGGCGACCCCGGGGCGGCCGTGCGACCATGACCGCTCGGCCGACGACCGCGGGGAGCGACACCAGGAGCGCCATGACTTGGCCCCCGGAGTCACGGAAGACGCACCGGGAGTTGGACCGTGCCGGCGCACTGACGTCGGGCGCGTGGCACAGCGGAATGCCGCTCAGGAGCGTCGCGATGACAACAAGCGCCGGCGCGAGCCCGAGGCGCAGGGGGCGCATCGCGCGTACCCTCCCACGGCGGGCCAGGGCCAGTCAAGGCCGGTCGGCCGCGCGGGCCATCGGACGGGGCCGCGAGGCGGCGCGCCGCGGCCGCCGTTCCTGCCGTGTCCATTGTGACCGGACGCGGACCGTTGCATCAGGACATGACGCGCCGGCACGAACTCGCCCGGGATCGCGGTGCGCGCGAGGACTCGCGTCGCGAGGAGCGCTCCGCGCGCGAGGTTCCGCCGGAGCCGGGCGCGGCTTCCTCAACTCTGGTGCGGCGAGCGCGGATTCACCCCTGCACGAAGTACTGTGGCGAAGGGGGGGCGATGACTGGTCGGATGCCTCTTGCGCACTTCCTTGCTCGTGCGAGGGGAGAGCTACCGGCTGGGCGGTGCCTCGGCGGGTCCGGTGGCCGCCGCCCGTCGGGACGCCGTCCGCAGGCGCGTCGTCACCGTCCCACGGGGCCGAGCGCCACTCCGACGAGGCCGACGGTCGTCGCCGGGCTGCCGCCGAGCGGGCGGGGGCTGCCCCACCGCGCGGCCCCGCGCCCCGGGCGGGGCACTCGCCCTCGATGACACCACGGACGACGATGGCGCGGCATCGAGGAGTCCGTCAAGGAAATTGGCCATTCGGGTCGTCCGACCTCAGCCTCCCGTCACCGCCTTGACCATCGTTCGCACGTCATAGTCAATAAAGCTGATGTAGTCCCTGGCCTCTGGAACCCCGCCGGTCATCACCGGGAGCTCGACGAGTTTCGCCCCCGTGTTCCGGGCGATCGTCTCGGCGAGGCCCGCGGGGTACTGCCGCTCGCGCACGACGATGTTGACGTGCGCCCGGCGCATGCGCTCGATGAGATCGGCGATGTGGGCGGGCGTCGGGTCAATCCCGGGCCGGAGCTCAATCGTTCCGAACGCCTCCATCCCGAAGCGCTGCGTGAAGTAGCTAAGGCTCGCGTGGTAGCTGACGAGCTTCTTGCCCTTCAGCGGGGCCGCCTGCCGCCGCCAGCGCGCGATCCACTCGTCGAGCGTCGCGTTGTAGGCGGCCGCGTTCTTCTGGAAGATCGCCGCCTCTTCGGGGAAGTTGCGCGACAGCCCGTCGGCGATCGCCCGGACCATGAGCTTTCCCCGCTCGGGATCGAGGTTGATGTGATGATTTCCCATCGGGTGGATGTCCCCGAGGCCGCGGTCGATCCGGGTGGGCACCTCGAGCGGGGTCACGTAGACGGACGAATCAATATAGCCGGGGGCGTCCCGCAGGATGCGGGGATTCCGAGCCTCCTCGAGGAGGCCGGGCAGGAAGGCGTGCTCACACTCCAGCCCGACCAACACGAGGACGTCCGCTCGGTTGAGCAGCACCGCGAAACTCGGCTTCATCGGCACGTAGTGAATATCTTCGACGCCGGTGGCGAGGCTCGTGACCTCGACGCGGTCGCCCCCCACGTGTCGGGCCATGTCGGCGAGGTCCGGGATGGTCGCGACGACGCGGATCTTCCTCGCCCCCGCTGCGTGCGCGGGGAGCAGCGCGACAAGAGCCAAGAGAACGGAGAAGAGACGCTTCATGAAGCCCTCCTTACCGGTCACGGAAGCCGTGGACGTGACTGCCCATGATGATCGTCCACTGCAGGAAGAGTTTGTCCTCGGGCGGCTGCCGAACGAGAGAACGGAACTGCGGCGGAGGACCAGGCGCCCCAACACCACGGGCACGAGTCCCAGCCGCACCGCGTCCGGAGCCAGCAAAGACCAATAGACGAGGCCCGAAGCGTCCGATCTTCATGGAGTCCTCCGCGGCGATCCGACGCACAGTCGAGGAGACTGCGCGCGTCGCTGTCAGTTATGGAGCCGCGAACTGATCAGGCGGAGGGAGAAGCGGGCGGAGCGCGGCCGGCGTCGGGGCCGGCGGAGCGGGGCGGCAGGACGGTCGGGGGGCCGACCGTGGTCAGTGTCTCGACCAGGTGAGCGGGCGAGCAGAGGGCGGCCGTCTCGGCGAGCGCCCCCGTGACGTGCTGGGTCGCCGAGAGGACGCGGCACGACTGGCCGCTCTCGGGATCGGCCAGGTGGTGGACGGAATGGATGGCCGCCTCGAGGCCGGAGACGCCGAGCAGCACCGCCAGCACGAGGGCGGCAACGTCCCGCCGCCGCCCGGCGACCAGGCCGATGCCGAAGGCGCCGAGCAGCGCGGCGCCGATGCCGAGCGCGGTCTGGGAAGCCGCGCCGAGGCTGTCGTCGGCGTGCCCGGCGGCGAGGAGAGGGACCGTCAGGAGGAGTGCCACGGCCATGGCACCGACGGCAATCAGACCGTGGGCGCGGTTGGCCGCGGCCCGGCCACCGCGAGAGCGACGGTGCGATCTCATGTGCCGGTGATAGTGCTCCGCCGTCCGGGCGCGGTCAAGTTCAAAGAACCTGCGACGCCCTCGTCGGGGTCGGTCGCCGTGGGTGTCTCAGACCACGGCACGCTCAGGGCGGCGGTCGCCGCGATCATCGCGGCCGAGCGGGGCGAGGATCCGGGTCCCCCCCGGGGCGCTCGTCGTCTCGGCTCGCCCGGTCAGCGGATCTTCTCGATCGCTGTGATGACCGCGCCGACGGCGCTGCCCTTGAGGGTGAACCGCACCTCGTCGCCCGCCTCGATGCCCTCGTAGACCCGCGCGGACGCCACCGGGAAGCCCATCGTCATTGCCGGCATGACGCCCGCGATCTCCTCGTGGGTGAGCACGACGACCTGCATCTCCGGTAGCACCGCGCGGACGACGCCGCGGGCCGTCCATTGGCCGACCGCGGGCCGCCCCCGCTCGGCCGCGAGATCCTGGCTGAGCCGCGCGGCTTCCCGTCCCCACCGGAGATAGCCGAGGCCGAGCCCGAGGGCGAGTGCCAGATCCGCGAGCAACACGACCTTCCAGAGCCGGAGGCTAATGGAAGTGCTCCTCGGGCCCGACGGCCGGCTGCGGCTCCGCGTTGAGCCGCTCGATCTCGGCGAGCAGGGCGCCGAGCCCCGGCGGCACGGCGGGGTCGGGTGCGATCCGCGCGCGGACGAACCCCCGGCGGTCGATCAGAAACTCGAGATGGGGGGCCGGCGCCGCCGCGGGGCGGAAGAGTTCGTAGGTCGAGACGACCTCGTCGGCGCCGTCGGTCGCGACCGGGAAAAAGACGGGTGGCGTGGCGCCGAGGCGGCGCAGGATATCCGGCGACGGGCGCAGGGGCACCGCGATCACCTCCGCCCCCATCGCGACGAGCGACGCGTAGCCGCGGGCGATCTGATCGATCCGCGGCCTCGACTCCGGCAAGCTGAACAGCACGAGCAGGACGACCCGGCGCCCGCGGTAGTCGCGGAGCGACTGGACCACTCCTGGGCCGACGGCGACGGAGAAGTCGGGCGCGAGGACACGCCCCCCCGACGGCTCGACCTCGGGCCCAAGGCGCCCGAGCGCTCCCGCGGCGGCAGACGCCCGGACGAAGTTGACAACGTCCCAGCGGCTCTCCTCGGCGAGCCGGTCGGCGAAGCTCGGCATCTGCGCGCCGGGGAGGCCGCGGCTCACCCACCAGAAGAGGTCGCCCTCGGTGTACCGGGCCATCCAGTCCCCGGCGAGGTCGGCGGCGCGGGGGGCGTGGCAGACCGCGCACTCGCGCGCGAAGAGGCGTTCGCCGGCGGCGATCGAGAGGGCCGCCCAAGGCCCGGGCGCGCGCCGGTAGGTCGTCGGATACGCGTCGACCACGAGGCGCGGCAGCGCGACCACGGCCGCGACGAGGGTCGAGCCGGCGGCGATCAGGAGCGCCGCGCGCCGCCGGCCCCGCCGCGCTCCGGCGAGAGCGACCGCGACGCCCAGCGCCGCGAGGAGGACGCCGAGGAGCACGCGCGGTCGCCCGCCGGGCGGGCTCGCGGTCGCGGCCCAGGAGAGCCGGAACGGCAAGGGCCACGTCGCCGGCACGTGGCGTCCGGGCTGCGTCACAGCCAGGCCCGCCACGATGGCGAGGATCGCGAGGCCGAGCAGCGTCTCCGCCCCAACCGTCGCGCCTAGGTGTCGCATCGCCGGCCGCCCGACGGTCTCGGCCTCGCCGCCGAGCGCCGGGACGAGCCGCCGCCGGTTGAAGGCACCGAGCGCGACGATCGGGACGACCAGCGCGAGCTTCAGGAGCAGCAGGCGGCCGTAGCGGGTGCCGACGAGCCCCGCCACGTCGCCGATCTCCACCCAGGCGTTCCACGCACCGGTAGCGACGATCACGGCCACCGCCCCGAGGGCGAGCGCCGAGAACCGGCGCGCCGTCAGCACCGCGAACGGGCGTGCGTCGGCCCCCTCGGGGCGGCTCGCCACGCGGAGGAGCCGGGCGAGGGGCGCGAGCCCCCCGATCCAGACGCCCACGGCCAGTATGTGGAGGGCGTCGGCCGTGACGGCCGGGAGCGAGGCGGGTTCGACGGCCGCGGCGTGTCCGGCGAAGGCGCCGGCACCGAGGGCGCCCGCCGACAGGAGCGCACATTCGAGATAGAGCGCGAGTCGGTCTGCGGCCGCCCGCCCGGGCGCCGCGAGGAGCACGAAGGCGGCCAGGAGCAGGAGGAGACCGTGGCGGACGATCCACACGGTGCCGAAGCGGGTGGCGCCGAGCGCCCGCCCGAGCGCCTGGGAATCGAGCGCGGCGCCCGCCCGCCCCTCGAAGCGCGCCGTCTCGAGCGCGAGCGCTCCGAGCCCTGCCGCGAGCGCCACCAGTACGCAGACGCGCGCGAGGCCGAGCGCCTCCCGCTCCCAGCGCTCCGCCGTGGGCTGCAGGCGCCGGGGGGTGAGCGCGAGGACCGCGAAGGTACCGAGGAGGATGACGCCGCTCGTGAGGTGGGCCCACCTCACGAGCAGGCCGGCGTCGGTCACCTCCCCTTGGCCCCGCCGGCGACGGTGAACGAGTACGCGCCCTCCGCGATGTGGCCGTCCACGGAGAGCACCCGGTACCGCACGGTGTAGGCGCCGCCCGGGAGCGGCGGGAGCGCGAGAGAGAGGAGCCGCGGGTCGTCCGCCGACACGGCGGTCGGTCCGGCGGCGACCGCGGTTGCGGTGGCCTCGCTCCAGACGGACGCCATCGAGTAGACGGGCTCGAGCCGCTCGCTAAACCAGAGCCGGGCGCGCCCGGGCGCCACGCGGAGGGTCGCCCGAGGCGGCGGGACCGCGCGCACGAGCACCGCGTGGGCGCCGGCGACCGCGGGCAGCAGGACGAGCGCGGCCAGCCCCCAGAGCGCGCGCCGGCGCACGCGACCGATCGGGCTCGTCACCACTCGAACGACACCTCGCGCGGCGTGCGGTAGCGGCCGCGCTCCGCCGGGCTGACGGGCACAGTCGCGGCGCCAATCAACACGGTGAGGCGCTCGGTCTCGTCAGGGACGAGCACGGGCGCGCCGTACTCCAAGCCGTTCGGCCCGAGCCGGGGTCCGAGGATGACGGTGCGGGTCGTCGTGCCCGAGCTGATCCGGGCGCGGACGGGCAGATACGGAACCCGCTGGCCGCTCTCGGCGTCGGTGACGGCGACGGCGAGGTAGCCGGGGCGACTCTCCTGCGCGGGCTCGGCATAGTCCAGGCGGACCCGGTACGCGCCGACCGTCTTGTCGCGCTCCGGGGCGTGCATGGCGTGCCCCTCGTGCATCCCGCGCATGCCCGGCATGTCGTGCTCGCCGTGCCGCCGGCCGCCGGTCAGGCTCTTCAGATAGGCGACGAGGTCCGTCCACTGCTCGAGCGTCACCGAGTCGCTGTAGGTCGGCATCTTCGAGAGGCCGTCGGGCCCGACCCAGTCGGGGACGTCGGTGAGGATCACCGCGTTCGGGTTGAGGATCGACTCGGCGAGGTACTCGGCGGGATGATGGGCGCCCATACCGGTGAGCTCGGGCCCCGTCTGGTCCGTCGCCTTGCTCGGGAAGCCCTGGCCTTCGACGACGTGGCAGCCGTAGCACTCGAGCCGGCCGAAGACCTCCTTGCCCTTGGCCGGATCCCCGGGCGGCAGCGTGAACTTCCAGCCGGGCGGCACGCCGCCCTCCGCGTGGAGCTCGCCCATCTTCACGCGGATCGGCGCCGCCGAGGCGAGCGTCACGGTCGCCAGGAAGAGGAGGCCAGGGAGGAGGACGCGTCCTCGTCGCATGATCGTGGCTCCTTTCCGCCGATGCTACCATGCCGTGATGGAGCCCCCGACGGCCCCCCGACTCTCGCGGCCAGCGAGGACGATCTTCTTCGACGCCGGCAACACCCTCCTCCGGATGAACTACGAGGTGCTGGCCGAGCAGATCTCCGGCCGCGGCGCGCCGGTCACGCCGGCCGAGGTGCGCCTGGCCGAGTGGCGGGCGCGGGTGCGCCTTGACGCGACGCTCGCGCCGGGCACGTCGACCGAGAGCGGCTCGACGAGCGGCCGCTACCTCCGGTACCTGCTCGAGGGACTCGGCGTGACCGACGAGCCGAGGGTGCAGGCGATCACCGAGTGGCGGCGCGGCTACAATCTGCCGGTCGGGCTCTGGCACCAGCCCGACCCCGAGGCGGCGGCGGCGCTCCGCGCGCTCGCCGACCTCGGCATCCGCGCCGCCGTCATCTCGAACTCGAACGGCTCCGTGCGGTCGATCCTGACCGAGCTCGGCCTCGCCCGACACCTCGAATTCGTTCTGGATTCGGCGGAACTCGGCGTCGAGAAACCGGACCCCCGCATCTTCCGGCTCGCGCTCGCGCGGGCGGGGGTCGAGCCCGCCGACGCCGTGTACATCGGTGACCTCTACTCGGTCGACGTGCTCGGCGCCCGCCAGGTCGGGATGGAGGGGATCCTGCTCGACCCCGGCGGCTGCTGGGGCGAGCGGGACTGCCCGCGCGCGCCCGGCCTGCTCGCCGCCTGCGACCTCGCGCTCGCTCGAGGAGCGTGACCCGGCCCGCTCGCCCGAAGGAGCGTCTGCCCCGGAAACGCGGGTGCCGCGTGCGTTCGCGCGGCCGCGACGGCTTCGAGAGGGGGTCGGAGGAGCGGTCCCCGTGCGTTTGTACTCCGTAACCCTACGCGCCCCACGAGCGGAGACGACGTCGGACTGTTGGAGCGCCGACTCAGCGCGACGGAACGGCGCGGAGGGCCCGATACCGCTCCGTCCGTAGTCGCGTGTGCCTGGCCAGCACCTCGTAATCGCGGTCGTTGTGGAGGACCGTCACCTTCTCCCGGATGGCGACGGCGGCGATCAGACAATCTATCAGCTTTCGGACGGTGGCGCCCCTGCTGCGGCAGATTCGGTACAGTTCGGCCGCCGATTCGAAGTCGGCCAGCCCTCGCACCGTCAAGCGCGGGAGCGCGATCAGCCTGGCGCGCAGTCTCGAGTGCTCACCGCTGGTTCGCGTGCCGGCGAGGAGCTCCATGATGATCGGTTCGGTCGTCGCGAGGGGTGAGCGCCGTTCCAGATGATGCCGAAGGCTCAGGTGAGCCGGGTGCCCGGTGGCACGGAGTAGCTCGATCCAGGCCGACGTATCGACGAGGATCACCGCCGAGACGCGCGGTGGCTCCGCAACTCGCCGAGATTCCCCGCCCAGCCGACTCCTTCGAGCTCAAGGAGCGACGCGTGGACCTTCCCCTCCCGGAGTCGCCCGGTGCGTCGCGCCCACGCCTCGATCTCACGCCAATCCCACGCCGGCTGGCCAGACACGGTCCAGCGCGGCTCTGGCATGAGCTCGCGGTGCCGCCACGTATGCACGGTTTGCGGCCTCACGCCAAGGCGCGCAGCAATCTCCGCCGCCCCGACGGGAACCGACTCGCCAGACGATTGGGTAGTCCGACGCGGCATGGCTCGATTGTCGCGTTCAGCGCGACACCTGTCAAGGTAAGCTTTATGGCGCATCTGCGGCGGCAGAATCCCGGAGCCGAAGGCCGCTCGGTCATGCTGCGCCATCAGCTGTTCAGGCGCGCCGACCTCATCTGCGCCGCGAGTCATCGCTCTCGGGGTGCCTTCGAGGCCAGCAGGCGGCGCCGCTTGGGACTGTCCGTAGGCGGCTTGTCAAGCCCGCAGGCTCTCCGCGCACTTGCCGCTGAGCGCGGCGTAGGACGTGCCACGTTGAGGACAACTGTCCTCGAAGGATGGCTCGCGCGCTCGCGGGGAAAAAGCAAACCGACGTCGCGGCAGCCGGCCGGCGGCCAGGCTGACGTCTTCCGACCGTGTAGTCTATTATTTAGCTAATCATCTAGGTGATTAGAGTCTCAATCAACTAATAATATAGTTGATCTATGGTAGAATCGACTCATTATGCTCCCATACGACGCCAAGGCCGTCGTCGACCTAGTTGGCGAATTGGACCGTTGGAGAACCCGACTCGATTACCGCGGTCCGATGCCCCGAACGTGGGCTGGCCGCCTCCGGCGCGACCTTGAGGCGGAGGCGGTCGCCGCTTCCACCTCGATGGAGGGGGTACCTGTCACGCTCGAGGCGGTCCACAGGATTCTGGCAGGGGACCGCCCCTCGGAGACACAAGAGGAGGACGCAGCACTCGTCCGCGGCTACCGCGACGCCATGAGCTTCGTCCTGCGGCGCGCCGACGATGCAGCCTTCAGGTGGGATCGCGAACTGCTCATCGGCCTGCACGATCGAATCCTTGCAGGGAATGTGGGGGCCGGGGCAGGACGGTTTCGCACCGGCCCGGCGTATGTCGTGGACAACCGCGCCGGCGAACTCGTGTTTCAGCCACCTCCTCCGGAGGGCGTGCCGGGTCTTGTTGACAGCGCCTGTTCGGTCATACAGAAGGGGCTCGAGCATCCCGCCATCGGTGCCGCCTGGATCCACGCGGCCGTGGCTGCCATCCACCCGTTCAGAGACGGCAACGGTCGGGCTTCCCGGGTTGTCGTCTCTCTGGCGATGTATCGAGGGGGCTTCAAGCTTCTGGAGTTCACCTCGCTAGAAGAATGGTGGGGACGACATCTGTCCGACTACTACGCGGCGTTCCGGTGCCTCGGCGAGACCTTCGATCCCGCCGTCGATGTCACGCCGCTCATCCGCGCCCACATAGAGGCCCAACTCCACCAGGTGCGGGCCCTCGACCTGAGAGAACGTGTTCAGCAGAGGATTTGGACGGCGGTGGAAGAAGCCGTGACTGCCACTGGCCTCGAGCCCCGTGTGGCGAACGCGGTGTGGGATGCCTTCTTCGGGCGGAGCGTCACCCCGCGCTACTATCGACCACTTGCCGACGTGAGCCCGGCGACCGCGAGCAACGATCTCGCTGCGGCGGTTGCCGCCGGTTTCCTACGCCCAGAAGGCAAAGCCAGATCGCGGAGGTATCAAGCCGGAGACGGTCTCTATCCTCGGATCGGGGCAGCGCTCGGAGTGCGGGCCGGCGAGTCGGGGGACCCGGCAAGAGCGATCATCATCGGCGAACTGACTAAGCGCGTCGCCACAGAGAGGTCGAAGTAGACGGCTTTCGGCCACGATATCTCCGCCGACCGTTCAGCGCGGTCTCGCTCGCCGAGCGGTACGAAAAGGTGCACTACGCGTGAGACACCGCGCGGAGCCGCGCAATGCCGACGCGATTCCTCGACGCGGTGTCCGTGCCAGGTCGCTTCATCCGTGAGCATCAGCCGGCGAAGGCGCCGGGCCGTCAGCATTTGCGGCGCCTCCCCGATTTCCGGCGCGGGGCGTGGGCGCGGAGCCAGCGCGTCGCATCCGGCGTCGCCCGCCTCACCTCGCCGAGCCCCGCCGGGGACTGGTTCTGAACCCGACCGAGACTCCGTCGATCGGTAGAGGGCCGCCGGAGACCGGCCAATTGCCCGGCCGGCGGGTACGGCGCGGAGTTACTCGGCGGGCAGGGTGACGAACGGGTAGCGCGCGAGGTCGCCGTAGATCACGCGCTTCATCTCCGCGATCCGCGCGGGGGTGGCCGCCTCGAAGCGGAGCGTGAGGTAGGGGTTCGTGTTGGACGCGCGCACGAGCCCCCAGCCCCCGCCCGGAAAGAGCACCCGGGCCCCGTCGATGTCGATGACGTCGTAGCGGCGCTTGAGCTCCTGCGTCAGCTCGGCGACGACCCGGAACTTTTCGGCGTCCGGACACATCGCCTTGAGCTCGGGAGTGGCCGCCAGGTGCGGCACCGTGTCGAACAGCCCTGACAGCGGCCCCCGTGAGCGCGCGGCGAGCTCGATGACCTTGCAGGAGGCGAGAATGCCGTCGTCGACACCGTAGTAGTTCTCGGCGAAGAACATGTGGCCGCTCACCTCGCCCCCGAGCAGGATCCGGTCCTCGCGCATCTTCCGTTTGAGGTGGGAGTGGCCGGTCTTCCACATGACCGGTACGCCGCCGTGCGCGCGGATGTCGTCGATGAGCGACTGCGAGGACTTGACGTCGAAGACGATCTGCGCCCCGGGGTGGCGCGAGAGCAGGTCGCGGGCGAGCAGGACGAGAATCAGGTCCGCCTCGTGGCGGCGGCCGCGCTCGTCGACCACGCCCACGCGGTCGGCATCGCCGTCGTAGGCGATGCCGAGGTCGGCGCCCACCTCTGGCACCTTCGCCTGGAGGGCGTGCATCGTCTCGGGGTCCTCGGGGTCGGGCAGGTGGTTGGGGAAGCGCCCGTCCGACTCGCAGAAGAGCTCGACCACCTCGCAGCCGAGCCGGCGCAGCAGCTCGGGCGCGTAGATTCCGGCCACGCCGTTGCCGGCGTCGACGACCACCTTCAGGCGCCGGGCCGGGCGCACGCGCCCGAGGACGGCCGCATAGTAGTCCTCGCGAGGCGGGCGCGTCTCGAGCCCGCCCGCGCCCGACTCGAGGTTGCCGCCCTCGATCATCCGCCGGAGGGACTGGATCTCGTCCTCGCTGAGGGGCGCGGCGCCGGCGTACACCATCTTGACGCCGTTGTACTCGATCGGGTTGTGGCTGCCCGTGATGTTGGCGCCGCCGTCGAGTTTCCAGTGGGCGGTGGCGAAGTACATGAGCGGTGTGGGCGTGATCGTGAGGTCGACGACGGAGACGCCGGCCTCGCGCACCCCTCCAATAAAGGCGGCCTTGAGCTCGGTCGACGCGAGGCGGTTGTCCTGGCCGACGGCGACCGTGCGGCCGCCGACGCGCCGGATCAGCGTGCCGTACGCGCGCCCGACCTGGCGGAAGACGTCCGGGTTGATGTCCGCGCCGATGCGGCCGCGGACGTCGTAGGCGCGGAAGATGTGCGGGTTTAGCGGCACCGGCTCAGCCCCGGTCGAGTATTGAGGATTCAGTATGACGCTCGTTGTAGACCGCCACCGCCGTGGGGTAAGGTGGCCCTTCAGACTACCATGAACGAGACACGGCGCGGGGCCCGCGCCTCCGACGACGCTGGCCGGGGGCCACCACGCGCCGATCGAGGCGTCCGACGCCAGCGTGGGCGGACCGAGGAGACCCGAGCATGGATGACGCAGAGCTCAGGGAGCGCACGAAGAAGACCGCCGCCCGGCTCTTTCACACCGTGAAGGGCGGCGCGGGCTACGACCTCTGGAAGCGCTTCGATCCGGGGCTGGCCCGGCAGCTCTCGATGTTCTTCGCGGGCACGCTTTACAGCCGCGAGGTCATTCCGCAGCGGGAGCGGGAGCTGTGCGCGGTCGCGTCGCTCACCGTGCTGAACCGGACGCACGAGCTGCGCGCGCACATCCACGCCGCCCTCAACGTGGGCGCGACCCGCCGGGAAGTGGGCGAGGTAATCATGCAGCAGGTGACGTACGGCGGCATGCCGGTCGTCGTCGACGGGCTCCGCGTGTACGCCCAGGTGCTCGAGGAGCGCGGGGAGCCGTTTCCCGCCGAGGGCGAGGCGTGAACGGCCTGTTCCTGCTGGCGGTGGCGGGGACCTTCGCGCTCACGAGCCCCGCCTTCACGGGCGGCGCCGCGATCCCGGCCCGCTTCACCTGCGCCGGCGCCGACGTGTCGCCGCCGCTCGCGTGGGGCAGCCCGCCGGAGGAGACGCGAAGCTTCGTCCTGATCGTCGACGACCCGGACGCCCCCGGTCGCAGCTGGCTCCACTGGCTCGTGTACGACATCCTGCCCGGGCTCCGTCAACTCGGCGAGGACGCCTCGCGGCGTGGCATCGCCGCCGCCCGCCAGGGTCGGAACGACTTTGGCCGGACGACCTGGGGCGGGCCGTGCCCGCCGTCGGGCCGGCACCGGTACTACTTCCGACTGAAGGCGCTCGACGTCGGCACCGTCGGCGTCGGGCCCGGCGCCACGCGCGAGGAGGTCGAGCGGCGGATCGAGGGCCACGTGCTCGGCGAGGCGGTGCTCATGGGCACCTACGGCAGGTGACGGCCGCGACCGATCGCCTGCTGACGGTGGCCGTCGAGGCGGCCCGCGCCGCCGGCGACATTGCGCTCAAGTACTACCGCGGCGGCTTCGAGGTCACCCTCAAGCCCGACGCGACGCCGGTCACCCAGGCCGACCGGGAGGCCGAGCAGCTGATCCGCGGGATCCTCGGCCGCGCCTTTCCCGATCACGGCTTCCTCGGCGAGGAGTTCGGCGCCGCGGGCCCGCAGGAGGCGCGCTGGATCATCGATCCGATCGACGGCACCCAGAATTTCATCCGGCGGATCCCCTTCTGGGCGGTCCTGATCGGCTTTGAGGAACGCGGCGCCATCACGGCCGGCGTGATCCTGAACCCGGTGACGGGCGACCTCGCCACCGCGCGCCGGGGTGGCGGCGCCTTCGTCAACGGCGCCCGGGTGCGCGTGTCCGACGAGGCGAGGCTCGCGGAGGCGTTCTTCGTCCACGCCGGGCTCGGGCTCGTGCGCCGGACGCCCTACTGGGCGGGCTTCGCGCGCCTCCTCGACGCCACCAGCCGCCAGCGCGGCTTCGGCGACTCCTACGGCTACCAGCTCGTGGCCGAGGGAAAGGCCGAGATCTACGCTGAGCTCGACCTGAAGCCCTGGGACCTGGCGCCTGCCAAGATCCTCGTCGAGGAAGCGGGGGGCCGGTTCACCGACTTCGACGGCCGCGACACGATCTACTCCGGGACCGCGCTGGCGACGAACGGCCGGCTGCAC
>QHRX01000053.1 GCA_003221455.1 Candidatus Rokuibacteriota bacterium | reverse complement strand
CCGGGCGGCGCGGGCGCAGCGGCATCTCGATTCCCTCACCAAGCCGCCGGGGAGCCTCGGCCGGCTGGAGGAGCTGGCGCGACGGCTCGTCGAGATCCGCGGCGGCGCGGCCCCGGCCGTCGAGCGGCCGGTGATCTTCACCTTCGCGGGCGATCACGGCGTGGTCGAGGAAGGCGTGAGCGCCTACCCCCAGGTGGTGACCGCCCAGATGGTCGAGAACTTCCTGCACGGCGGCGCCGGCGTCAACGTACTCGCGCGCCAGGCCGGGGCGCGCGTGGTCGTCGCCGACCTCGGCGTGGCGACGCCGCTCTCGGCGCGTGCGGGTCTGGTGTCGCGACGCGTCGCCGACGGGACGCGCAACATCGCCCGCGGGCCCGCGATGACGCGCGAGCAGGCGGTGGCCGCGATCGAAGTGGGGGCGGAGCTGGCGGAGGCGGTCATCGCCGATGGCGCCGACCTGCTCGGCCTCGGCGAGATGGGCATCGGCAACACCACGGCCGCGAGCGCCGTGACCGCCGCCATCACCGGGGCGCCCGTCGAAGCCGTCACCGGCCGCGGCACCGGGATCGACGACGCCACCTGGCGTCGCAAGGTGGAAGTCGTGGGCCGAGCGCTCGCCCGCAACCGGCCGGATCGGGCCGACGGCCTCGACGTGCTCGCCAGTGTCGGCGGCTTCGAGATCGGCGGCCTGGCCGGGGTCGCGCTGGCGGGGGCGGCCCATCGGGTGCCGGTCGCGCTTGACGGCTTCGTGGCGACGGCGGCCGGGCTGATCGCGGTCGCGATCGCCCCCGCCGCGCGCCACTTCCTCTTCGCCTCCCACCGCTCGGTCGAGCCCGGGCACGCCGCGGCGCTCGGGCATCTCGGCCTCGAGCCGTACCTCGACCTCGGGATGCGCCTCGGCGAGGGAACCGGCGCCGCGCTCTTCGTGCACCTCGCGCGCGCGGCCGCCCGTATCTACACGGAGATGGCGACATTCAAGTCGGCCGGAGTGGACGAACGGTGCGAGGCATAGCCGGTCGTCCCCGAGAGGGCGCCGGTCGGGGCGCGGGGTCGTGGATGAGGCCGGGGGACAAAGCCCCCGGACGGTCCGGTGGACCGCGCCTCCTCGTGATCGCCGGCGTGTCGAGCGGGGTCGGCAAGACGACGATCACGCTCGGCCTGCTCGAGGCGTTCCGTCGACGCCGTCTGGTGGCGCAGGCGTTCAAAGTCGGGCCCGACTTCATCGATCCCGGCCTCCACGCGGTCGTGAGCGGCCGGCCCTCGTACAGCCTCGACGGCTGGATGTGCTCGCCTGACCACGTCCGCGAGACGGTCGCCCGCCGCGCGGCCGGCGCCGACGTGGCGCTGGTCGAGGGCGTCATGGGCTGCTTCGACGGCTTCGACGGAAAGAGCGAGGACGGCTCGACCGCGCAGATCGCGAAATGGCTGGGGGCGCCGGTGGTGCTCGTGGTGGACGCCGGGGCGCTGGCGCGGAGCGCGGGGGCGATCGTTCTCGGCTTCGAGCGGTTCGACGCGGCGCTCGGCCTCGCGGCCGTGATCTTCAACCGGGTCGGCGGTGAGCGGCACGCGCGATGGCTCGCCGACGCACTCGAGGGGGCCTGCCGCGCGGTGCCGGTGGGCTTCCTGCCGCGCCGCGAGGACCTCAGGCTGGCCGAGCGCCACCTCGGCCTGGTCACTGGCGCCGAGGCCGTCGTCACGCCCGCGCTCCGTGACGCGCTGGCCCGCGCGATCGAGGAGCACGTCGACCTCGACCGCCTCCTGGCCCTCGCCGCTCCCGTCGACACCCGGCGGCACGGGAGGGTGACGCGATCGGGCGGTCGGCGCGGGGGGGCTGCCCCACGCTCAGCTCGGCCCCGGCCGAAGAGAGTCCGCCTCGGCGTCGCGCGGGACCGCGCATTTCAGTTCTACTACCCGGAGAACCTCGATCGCCTCCGCGCCGCGGGCGCCGACCTGATCTTCTGGAGTCCGACCGAGGACGCGACGCTGCCGGAGGTGGACGGTCTCTACATCGGCGGCGGCTACCCCGAGCTCTACGCCCGGGAGCTCGCCGACAACGCGGGCATGCGAGAGGCGGTGCGTCGGTTTGCCGCCGCCAACCGCCCGGTCTATGCCGAGTGCGGGGGCCTCATGTACCTGGCGGCCACTCTCGAGGACGCCGCTGGCGTTAGGCACCCGATGGTCGGCATCCTACCCGCGGCGGTGCGGATGCGGACCGGCCGCCTCACGCTCGCCTATAGCGAGGTCGAGCTGACGGCGGACGCCCCGCTCGGGAGCGCGGGCACGGTCGCCCGCGGCCACGAGTTCCACTGCTCAGCGCTCGACCCGGTGCCGGCGGCGGTCCCGCGCGTCTATCGGCTCCGGCAGCACCACGGCACGGGCGGGCGGGCGGAGGGCTACCTCGTGGGGCGCACGCTCATGAGCTACGTGCACCTGCACTTCGGCTCCGCGCCGGGGGTGGCGGACGCGCTCGTGGCGGCATGCGCCCTCTGATCCTGGCCCTGCTCGTCCTGGCGCCGGTGCCGGCGGCCGCGTTCGCCGCGCGCGACATGCTGGGTCACCCCCTGACGCTGCCTGCGCCCCCGCAGCGGATCGTCTCCCTCGTGCCGAGCGCGACGGAGATCATCTTCGCTCTCGGCGGCGAGGAGCGCCTGGTCGGCGTCACCGACTTCTGCGACTGGCCGCCGGCGGCGCGGCGGAAGCGCCGGGTCGGCGGCATGCTCGCGCCGAGCCTCGAGGCGATCGTCGCCCTCCGCCCCGACATCGTCGTCACGACGGACGAGGGCAACAGCCAGGCGACGTTCGACCAGCTCGCGGGGCTCGCGATCCCCGTCTTCGTCGTCCGGGCCCACCACCTCGACGACGTGCTGACGCTCATCGCGCGGCTCGCGGAGTTGACGGGACGCGCGCCCGCCGCCCCGCCGCTCGTCGAGCGCTTGCGCGGGCGGATTCGCCGCGTGGTCGAGGCGGTGCGGCCGTACCCGCGGCCCCGCGTGCTCTACGTGCTCTGGCCCGAGCCCCTGATCGTTCCGGGCCGTGAGGGGCTCGTCACCGAGCTGATTGAGCTCGCCGGCGGGGCGAGCGTGACGGCGGCGCTGCCCGGCGCCTATCCGCGTCTCGGCCTCGAGGCGGTCGTGACCTACCGGCCCGACGTCATCGTCCTCGCGCGCCATGGCGGGGACGAGACGTCGACGCTCCGCACCACGTGGGAGCGGCTCGCCGCGCTGCCGGCCCTCCGGAGGGGACGGGTGGACGCGGTCGAGGGCGCGCTGCTCCACCGCTACGGGCCGCGGGTGGTCGACGGGCTCGAGCGGCTCGCGCGCGCGATCCATCCCGAGGCGCGGGCCGAGGCCCGTCCGCAGGTCGCCCTGCGAGCGGCGCGATGACCGAGCCGGCGTGGAGGCTGACCGCCGTGCTGGTCGGCCTCGTGGCCCTTGCCCTCCTGGTCGTGGCGGTGGCGCTCATGGTCGGCAGCGCGCCGATCTCGGCGCGGGCTGTCGTCGGCGCCCTGGCGGGCCGCGGCGGCGACGTGGAGCGGCTCGTGGTGCTGGACCTCCGGCTGCCGCGGATCGCCGCCGCCCTGCTGGCCGGCGCGGCCCTGGCCGTCGCCGGTGTCGGGTTCCAGGCGCTGACGCGGAATCCGCTCGCGGACCCGTCGATCCTCGGCGTGTCGAGCGGCGCCGCGTTTGGCGTCGTGGTCGCCCAGCTCTTCGGTGTCGGCGCCACCGTCGTGGCGGCCCTCGGCCTGACCGCGTTCGCCTTCGCGGGGGCGCTCGCGGCCGCGGCGGCCGTGTACCTGATCGCCGCCAGCGACGGCCGGCTGCCGGTCGAGACCCTTCTGCTCGCCGGCGTGATCGTCGGCCTCTTCTTCTCGGCGGCGATCACGGTCCTGATCTCGGTGGTCGAGTTCGACCGGCTCGCCGGCGTGGTCCACTGGATGCTCGGCAACCTCCGCGCGATCTCGCCGGGCGCCCTCGTCGTCTTTGGCGGGCTGCTCGCGCTGGGCGTGTGGCTGATTCTGGGGCGCGCGCGCCAGCTGAACCTGCTGGCCCTCGGCGAGGAGGCCGCCCAGCAGCTCGGCATCGAGGCCGAGCGGCTGAAGCGGCGCGTGTTCGTCGGGGCCTGTCTCCTCACCGCGACCGTCGTCGCCTTTGCGGGGCCGATCGGCTTCGTGGGACTGATCGTGCCCCACGCGGTTCGCCTCCTGCTCGGCCCCGACAACCGGCTGCTCGTCCCCGCCGCGTTGCTCGCCGGTGCGAGCTTCCTCCTCCTGGCCGACACGCTGGCGCGCGGCGCGATCGCGCCCGGTGAGCTCTCGGTCGGCGTGATCACCTCCGTCTGCGGTGCGCCGTTCTTCGTCTACCTCCTGCGCACGCGGCACCGGGGCGGGAGTCTCCTCTGATGCCGAGCGGCGGGACCAGTGGGTGGCCGGGGCGAGGGCGGCCGGAGGGACGGCGGCGGTGACGGCCTCGATGCCGACCCGACCGCCGAGCCCCGTCGCCGAGTTCTGCCGGGTGTCCTTCGCATACGCGGCATCGGGCCAAGCGCGCCACCGGCCGTTCCGGCTGGCGGGGCTCACGTTCGGGATCGCGGCCGGCGAGATCCTAGCCGTGATCGGGCCAAACAGCGTCGGCAAGACGACGGTGATCCGCCTCCTGACCGGGGTCGTGACGCCGGCGAGCGGGGAGGTCCGGCTCG
>QHRX01000052.1 GCA_003221455.1 Candidatus Rokuibacteriota bacterium | reverse complement strand
GAGCGAGCCAGGGGCGGCCAACAGGTGTTCGCATTTGAAATCGCGGTGCGCGAAGGTTGGCGGCTCCTGGGGAAGCCGCGCATGTAGCTCCCGGGCGCGGTCGAGGACCGCGCTCGCCGCCGTGCCCACCACGGGCAGCAGCGTGGGAACGTGCGCGATCTCCCGCTCGATCTCCCGCAGTTCCGCCGCGAAGTCCAGGTGTCTCAGCGGGCCGGCCGCCGCCGAGGGCAGCTGGTGCAGGGCCTGGAGCGCCGCGCCGGCGCGCCCGAGGCACCGCCCCACGCCCCGACCGGGGCGGCGCAGGCGTTCGTAGAGCGGCGCGCCGGACACGCGCGGGTAGAGGACCACCAGGTCCTCGGCCACGTACGCCAGCGGCCGCACGGAGGACACGTGCTGTCCGTGCTCTGCCAGCCAGTCGGCCACCTGGGTGGCCGCCCGGAAGACCTGCCCGCCCTTCTCGCTGTGGTAGAGCTTGGCGAAGATGGTCTCGCCCTCGGGGGCGTCGAGCGAGTCGTAGCGGAGCACGTGGCGCTTGCCAGGGCGGTAGCGAATCGAGGTGACGGCGTACCGGCGGGCCAGGGCCTGATCCGGCGCCGCCACCCTCGCCGCGTAGGCGCCCGAGACCACCTGGCGCACATAGCGCGGATCGGACAAGCGCACGAGCTGCGGGATGCGCGCGTCCAGCGGCGACACTTGGACACGCATGCCCCAGGCTGGGACATCGGCGCCGAGCTGCCGGAACGGGGCGGCCACGCCGTAGCGTGCCGCCGCCGCCTCGATCGCGGCGAGATCAGCCGTCCCGTACGGGGGATCGGCGTCTCCATCCGATCCCCAGGTGACCGCGACCGGCCGGGCGCAATAGCTCTCGGTGCCCTCGACGCGGATCAGCGCGTCGTAGTAGCCCGTGAGCCTGCGGCCGGGCCCGACCCTCGCGTAGCGCAACCGACAGGGCCCCAACATCTCCGGGGTGGGCAGCAGGGCGCCGAGCTCGCGCCGCAGCGCCCTGCGCGACGGCCCTCCGCGGAGCAGCCACCGGATGCTTTCCAGCTTGGCGCGCCACGACAGCGCATCGGCGACGATCACGGTCGACGTCCTCCCGCGCGTCTCACTCGGCAGTCCCCCGGGCGCGGCTCCTCACCCCGACATGGCCACGGGCCGGTGCAGGACATGACCCGAGGTGCCCGTCCGGCGAATCGTCTCCGGACCGTGCCGCCGGTGCGGACCGTGTCCCTCCCCGTTGGAACAGAGCCAGCAGTTGCGCCGCGCTCTGCTCACGGGCGAACCGCGCTTCGATCTTGTCCCGGGCCGTCCGGGCCAGGCGTTCACCGAGTGCTGGCTCGCTGAGAAGCCGCTCGAGGGCGTCGGCCAGCATTGGCGGGTTGCTCGGAGGAACCAACAGGCCGTCGCGCTCGGATTCGATCAGCTCTGGAATGCCCGACACCGACGTCGAGACGACGGGGACCCCGCTCGCCATCGCCTCCAGCAACACGTTGGGGATCCCGTCCCGATCGCCGTCAGCCATGATCACACACGGGAGCACGAACACGCTCGCCTGCTGATAGGCACGACGGACCCAGTCATGCGTTTGCGTGCCGAGGAGCTGGACTCGGTCACTCAAGCCGAGCTCCTTGACCTGGGCCTCCAGGGCCTGCCGCAGCGGGCCGTCGCCGAGAATCTCGACCCGGAAGCACCGGCCACGCCGGCGAAGAATGTCGGCGGCCGCGATCACGTCGCGCAGCCCCTTCTTCTCGACCAGCCTCGCCACGGACAGGATGGCCGGTGGCTCCGGAGCGGGCACCCGCGGCCACGGGAACGTGAATTGGGAGAGATCGAGGCCATGATAGACACAATGCAGTTTGCCATTGGCCGCCGGGCCGATCTGACGTGCGAGATGCTGCCGGTTATACTCCGTGCAGGTGATCACGGCCTGAGCCCGCTCGGCCTGAGCGCGAAGAAGCTCTGACGGCGTCTCGACGTACATGTCCCTGGCGTGCGCCGTGAAGGTATACGGAATGCCGGCCAGTCGGTGGGTCAGCATCGCCGTCAGCGCGGGGGCGTGGGCGAAATGGGCGTGAAGATGCGCCACCGGATCGCGCAACAGGTCCCACGTCAGGTAGCCCGCCTGGAAGAAGCTTCGGAGGATCGCCCGCCGACGAAAACGCAGGGCGTAGAGAAGGGTTTGACAGTACCGGCCGGGGTGCCTGCACAGCACGCGCAGGTTGGCGTGCACGGCCGCCTTCCGGTGGCGCGGGAGCGAGAGATAGGAGACGCGGGCCGCCACCTGCGCGACCGCGGGATGGACCGGCTCGCCGTCCGGGTCCTTGACCGAAAAAATGCGCACGGACACGCCCGATCGCTCGACGGCGATGACCTCATTGAGAATAAATGTCGCTGAGAGCCGCGGCCAGGTGCTGACGAGGTAGCCGATCGTCGGGCTCTGCGGAGTCTCGGCCTTCGTATGGATGCCCCCCACCACGTCCGTGCCGGGTGTCACACCAACCGCCGAGCTTCGTTCAGAAGCTCAGGCAGGATTCGCATCCACGCCTGCGGCCGCTGGACAAGGGCGACGAACCGACCCAACTTGAAATAGGCGATGGCCGTATACAGGCGCAGCCGCTCCTCGGAACACTCACCACCGCCGGCTTCGTACCGAGCCAGGAATCTCTGAGCCAGCCCGTCGAAGCGCGTCAGCGCGCCAGCCTCAGTCAAGCCGTGGAAGCGGAGACGAGCGACGAAGTGGGCCACGTCGAACAGCGGATCGTACTGGCAAAACTCATCGAAGTCTAAGCCGGTGAACTGATTGCCGCGAACCACCAGATGCTCGGGAGAGAAGTCGCGGTGGGTCGGACCTGGGGCCCAGCCCGAGAGTTCCCGTCCGCGCTCCTCAAAGCGACCGAGGAGATCCTCCAAGAGGCGCTCGCCTGCTGGATAGACGGCGGCGAGAAGCTCCTTCCATCCCGCGAGGGTATGCAAATGGCCAAGGAACGAATACCGACGACCGGTGCCGACCCCACACTGATGGAGGGCGAGCAGCCACTCGGCGGCTCCCTCAATCTCCGGCGAGGCATCGGGGCGCGCCAGCACGACCGCGCTGAGCGATTCGCCTTCCGCCCACGTCACGAGGAGGAGGCGATGCGCTGGCTCCCAGGCCAGCGGCTCCGGCACGGCGAAGCGCCCAGCGCCCAATCCGTGCCGTCTGAGTTCCCCCAGGGTCTGGTAGACCGTCGCGCCCTGGTCCTCCCCGTAGAACTTGCCCAGCACTCGTCGGCGCCCGGCGGGGAGACCGTTGTTGCCTCCGATGTCCAGCTCCAGCTCAACGCTGCACCGCTTCCCGGGCGCCAGACGGCGGAGGGAGGCACGGCTGTCGCGCAGGTGTGTATCGGGGCCGAGCCAAGGCGCCAACGCGCGCGACAACGTCGCCGTCAACTCCGCGGGTCGACACAGCAGGGCGAGGCCCGGCAAGGCCGGGTCGAAGGGCAGCGCGGACGCGTCCAGCGGCACTCCCTCCATGCCGGTCACCGGCGTTGTTCGATTCACCGTGACCACGACAGATCTTCTCTCCATGGGCCCGGTGGGGTGCTACCGATCGACGTCACGGCCGCCTCCGCTTCGCCGTTCCCCGGGCGCCCCGCGCTCCCACCACGGGGGCTGGTCGAACCCGAGCGATACCGTGGCCGTGAGCGTGACGTCCCTCACCTCGGCCGGCCTCAGAGAGATGCGCGCTCGCACGGCCTGCGCAGGGCGACGGAACGAGCCGCGCCGTCAGATCGAGGGCCCGCGGGCCCGTTTCATGCCCGGTCGCTGGGACGCGCGGGCGAGACGCCCTCTTCATCGGTTCAGCCGATGACTCCCCGGTTTGTGCTGCCTCGCCCACTTGTAGAGCCACGCCATCCGTTTCGGGGGCAGGTCCTCGCCGTGACGGTAGGACCGTGCTTCCTCGATAGCCTTCTCCATGGGCCAACCGTCAATGGAATACCTTGCGAGCGCGGCCATCATGCCTGTACGGTCCCGTCCCGAGTTGCAGTGCATATGCACGGGCGCGTTCTGGGGATCCTGGATGAAGCGGAGAAACTCCTCGGCCTGGTCTCGGCGCGGCGGGTTCGCGGGCGGGTTGCCGGAGATGGGGAGCCGTAAAACGCGCTCGAAGCCGAATCTGCCATAATCCGTGTCATTTTGCATGCGGAAGGTGACAATGCTCCTCACTCCCTGGCCGCGCAACCACTGCCAGGCGAGGTCGTCCTTGGGAATCCCCGAGCGTGTAAGCCGCCTCTCCCAGACCACTCCCCAATGTCGCAGGGACGGACCGACGCTCGGTTCGCCACGGGTCCGCGGTGCCTGCCGGGACGCAGCATCCATGGCGATTCAACCGGTGCGGTGGGTGCGCCAGTCGGCACGAACGCTGGCTCCGCTTCGGGGACTGTCGTGGGCACGTCGGGGTCCGGAGATCGTCGCACGCGATCCGGAACCAGAAACATCCTGACCGCCGGCGTTCGGTGCCCCCTCGGCCGAGGCGTCCAGAGAAGGGGCTGAGTGCGTGCCGCCACAGACAGCTTCGGGTCGTCCGTTCGCTGAGATCTTGGCGACCGTGCCTGGGCGGTCACCGAATTCCCCGTCCGGCGCCAACGCCGTGGAGGTGATGAGGGGCCGCGCGGGGAAGGTTGACCGCTTCATCGCCAGGCCCCCCTTGGCGCTGATGGGGTGCTCCGGCCCGGACTCTGCAATCGTCCGTCGACCTCAGGATCTCCCCCCTCGAACACGCGGACCGAGCCGGCCCGCGGCACGGTCGGGAGGCGATGGGCGATGACCACTGCCGTGGGCCAGACGACGGAGGGCGCCGGTCCGTCCGTCACGAGCGCCATCGTCAGTCTGCTCCTTGGGCGAGGATACGAAGGCCCTCGTCCAGCATCGCCACAATTTTCTCGAGGTGGCGAGTCTGGCGACGGGCGAGGTATTCACCGAATTGGAGGCAGATGGCGGCCTGATAGAAGGCCAAGTTGGCTACGCACTCCGGTCCACGAGCGGCCACATACGTGCGCTGAAACGCGTCGCCGGGACCGTCCAGCGCACGAAGTGAGCCGAGTCGCCCTCGCGCCAGTCGCCTGAGCTGGATGGTGAAGCGGGCGACGTCGCGGCCAGGGTCGGCGACATCATACCGGTCCCAATCGAATGCGACGGTGTGACCCGTGCCTCCATTCAGAGGCCGGTCCTCGGCCAGGATGATCTGGGCGTA
>QHRX01000094.1 GCA_003221455.1 Candidatus Rokuibacteriota bacterium | reverse complement strand
CACGCCCCGGCGGACCACGTACGCAACGTTCGAGGTCGTGGACCTCGCCGGCATCGCGCGCGGCGAGCGCGCCGGGCTCGAGACGAAGGAGTTCCGCGACGCCGACGCGCTCCTCCACGTCGTGCGCGGCTTTGCCGACGCCGCCGGCGCACCCGCCGACCCGCGCCGCGACATCGAAGACCTCGAGACGGAGCTGCTGCTGGCCGACCTCGAGGTGATCGAGCGGCGACTCGAACGCCTCGAGGCGAACATCAAGAAACGCCGGACCGAGACCGACGCGCGGGAGCAGGAGATCCTCCGGGGCCTCAGGCAGCGTCTCGAGGGGGAGACGCCGATCCGCGGCGTCCCGCTACCCGACGAGGACGCGAAGGCGATCCGCGGCTTCACGTTCCTCTCCCAGAAGCCGATCCTCCACTGCCTGAACCTGGACGAGAAGGATCTGGGCAAGGGTGCCACGCTCGCCGCCAGCTTCGGCCTCCAGGCGGTCGCGGAGCGCCCGCGCACGGCGCTTGGGTGGGTGTCGGCGGTCATCGAGGGCGAGGTGGCCCGGATCGAGGGGGCCGAGCAGCAGGCCTTCCTGCACGAGCTCGGGCTCAGCGAGCCCGCCATCCACCGCGTCCTCCGGGACTGCTTCGCGCTGCTCGGATTGATCTCGTTCTTCACGACGGGGGACGACGAGGTGCGCGCATGGCCGATCCCGCGCGGCACGCGCGCCCAGGACGCGGCCAGCACCATCCACTCGGACATCGCCCGCGGGTTCATCCGCGCCGAGGTCGCGAGCTACGCCGACCTGGTCGCCGTGAAGGGCAACTTTGCCGAGCTCCGCGCGAAGGGGCAATTGCGGCTCGAGGGCAAGGACTACGTCGTGCAGGACGGCGAGATCTGCCACTTCCGCTTTAACGTCGCCAAGTAGCTGGGGCTCAGCGGCCGCCGACCGTCGTGACGACGGCGGCCAGGTTGGCGGGTGACGCGGCGGGCGGGACGACGCAGCCGGGACCCACGATCAGACCGATCCCGCCCGTCTGGGCGATCGCGTCGCGGGTCTCCGCGCGCGCCTGCTCGGGCGTGCCGTCGGCCAGCGTTCTCCACTGGTGGAGACCGCCCAGCACCGCGCCCGCCACGACCGCCTTGCCGTCGCCGAGCGACGGCGGGGTCGCGCGGTCGTCCCAGCTCCACACGTGACCGGGCAGCCGGGCCAGCTGAGTCCACATGAGTCGATCGCCGTGGCAGTGGATGATCGTCAGCCCAGACCGCGCCTCGAGCGACTCGAGGACCCGCTGGTCGTAGGGCGCGCCGAACCTCGCGTACTCCGCCTCCGTGCAGACGGACAGGCTCGCGGCCTGGATGGCGTAGAAGATGCCGCCGGCGCCCTCGTCGAGGACGAGGGACGCATACCGGGTCAGCGTCTCCGCGATCGCCTCGAGCGCGGCCTCGACGGCTTCGGGGTGCTCGCGTAGATCGGCCGCCAGCCGGTCCCCCGAGAGCTTCCGCGCCACCGACAGCGGACTGAAGAGCGTAGGCAGGATCGCGCAGTCGACGCGCCCGTCGCCCCCCATGCGGATGAGCGTCTCGACCTGCTGAGCGTATCCGTGTGCCGCCGCGGGATCCAGGGGCCGGATCTTCGCCCAGTCCGCCGGGGACCGGACGGCGCAGGTGGCGCAGGGCCGATGGCCGTCGGCAGAGACCTCCGCGCTCTCGACGCACCCCCATTCGCGCACGGCGTAGCCACCCGCCGGCGTGAGCTTGATGAAGTCGGATCCCCAGCGCGCGTGGAAGGCGAGCGTCGCCTCCGCGAGCGCCCGCGGGGAGTGATCGGCGTCGGGGAAGTGGCGCCAGAACGCGTACGGGACGCGGTCCACCGGCGCGCGGTCGATCGCCGCCTGGACCCGCTCGGGCTTGGTCACGGGCGATCCAGGTGGAGGGCGCCCTGGGAGAGCACCGGCCGGCCGTCCTCGGCGAGGGCGTCGAAGGGCATCACCGGGGCGCCGGCGGCGGGCCGCGCGCGGACCGTGAAGGTGGACGGCAGGCGGACCATCCCGGTGAAGCGGCAGGTGACCCGCCGGACCCGCGCCGGGTCGGTGTTGCCGGCGTCGAGCAGACGGGAGACCGCGAGCGCGAGCGTCGCCGTTCCGTGCAGGATGATGCCGGGGAGCGCCGCCGCCTCCGCCGCCGCGGTGTCGGTGTGGATCGGGTTCCAGATGCGCGCGCACTCCGTGTAGACGTGCGCGAGGTTCGCGGCCACCGCGACCGTCGCGAGGGCCGGCAGTTCCCCGTCGGGCGCGGCCTCACCCGGCCAGGGGACCTCGACGCGGTCCGGGCCCGTCAGGGTCACGCCGCGGTAGACGCTTCCGTAGAGGGTCGTCGTGACCGGCCTCCCGGTGGCGTCCACGGTCTCGTAGCGCACGACCAGGAACACCCCCGGCCGGCGGCTCGCGAGCGCGACCACGCGCGCCCGCGTCAGGAGCGTCTCGCCGGCACGCGGCGGGCGGTGAATGGTGAGGTCGTGGGCGGCGTGCACGCTCCGGCGCTGGAGGGCGTCGGGCGCAAGGCGCGCGTGGAGGGCGAGCGCGAGCGGCCACTCGTAGGCGACCGGGAAGATCGGGTGGGCGGCGGGGCCGCCGATCTGGCGGGCGTCGAGGTAGCGCGGGGCGGTCTCGCCGAGCGCGGCCGCGTACGCCATGAGCCAGCGCGCGTCGATCGCGTGCGCGACCGGGCCGGCCTCGAGGCCGACCGTGTCGCTCGACAGGCTCGCCTCGGCGCGCGCGCAGGCGTCAGCCACGGGGGAAGTTCATGCAGTCGACGAAGATGTCCTGGAACTGGGGGTGGGCGGCGAGCGACACGTGCTCGATCGAGCGCGCGATCCGCTCGGCGCGCGCGCGCTCGGGCTCGGACACGAGGCAGAGCTGGGCGCCAAGGGAGGCGGCGTTGCCGACGTAGCGGATCTTCTCCGCGGGCAGGGGGGGGACCAGGCCGATCCGGAGCGCGCTCTGGATCGAGACGTAGTTGCCGAAGCCGCCGGCCAGCATGAGCTCGGCCACGCGTTCGCTGCCGACCCCGGCCACCTGCTGCAGGAGCGCAATGCCGGAGGCGATCGCCCCCTTGGCGAGCTGGACCTGGCGGACGTCCTCCTGGGTGAGGACGATCTCGCGCGTCGCGCCGGCCTCTCCGGAACGGAGCAGCACGACCTCGCGCGCGTCGCCGACCTGCCGGACGCGGTCGCGCAGCGCGGGCGGCAGCGCGGCGCGCCGGTCGAGGTCGATCAGACCGGTCCAGTCGATCACGCCGGCGTCGAGCAGGCCCGCGATCAGGTCAATCAGACCGGAGCCGCAGATGCCCTGGGCCGCCGCCTCGCCGATCGTATGGACATGGATGCCGTCGCCGTCGACCCAGACGCGGTCGATCGCCCCCGCCGCACCCCGCATCCCGTGACGAATCTGCGCGCCCTCGAGGGCGGGCCCGGCCGGCGCCGAGCAGGCCCAGAGCCGCTCCCGCGAGCCGAGGAGCACTTCGCCGTTGGTGCCGATGTCCACGGCCGCGCGCACCGCCGCGCTCTCGTGGATGCGCGTCGCCAGCGCCACCGCGACGGCGTCGGCACCGACGAAGCCGGCGACGATCGGGAGGAGACACACCCGGGCCTCGGACGCCACCGTCAGGTGGAGCTCGCGCGCGGGGATGACGAGCGGATGCCGCAACACGGGCGCGTACGGGGCCAGGCCCACGTAGGAGGGGTCGATCCCAAGCAGGAGGTGGTGCATGCACGTGTTGCCGACGACGACGACCTTGTAGATCCACTTGGCGAGGACGCCGCTCTCGCGCGTGAGCTGCTCGATATGGCGGTTGAGCAGGCCGATGATCCGCGTCTGGAGCTTGCGGAGGTTGCCGGGATTGAACTGGACGAAGGCGATGCGCGACATCAGGTCGCCGCCGAATACCGCCTGCGGGTTCAGGCTCGAGACCGAGGCGAGCTGCTCGCCGGACTCGAGCTCGATCAGGGAGGTGACGACGCTCGTGGTCCCGATATCGACGGCGAGCCCGAATTTCATCAGCGCCGTGTCGCCCCGCTCGACGCCGATCACGGTGGAGCCGAACGTGGTCACCGTGACCTCGCCCTCGCTCTCGCGCAGCGCCGCCGGGAGCTGCCTGAGCAGGTCGGGGTGCACGTCGGCTGGCGCCCGTCCGATGGCCTCGAGGAGCTGTTCGAGGTCGGAGGTCTGGTGGTGCTCCTCCCGCGGCAGCGCCACCTTGACCACGTGCTTGACGACCCCCGACTCGATCGGGATCCGGCCCGCGACGCCGGCGCCCGCGCCGAGGATCTGGAACGCGCGCTCGTCGAGGGGGGGCGCGAGTTCGACGGTGATCGGCTCCGTCACCCGGCACTGGCACGAGAGCCGGTAGCCGTCGCGCACGAGGTCGCCGCCGAGTTGGAGCTCGTCCATGATCGTCGGCGGTGGGACCGCGCCCTCGATGAACTTCACCCGGCAGGAGGTGCACCGGCCCCGCCCGCCGCAGGTCGCAGTGATGTCGACGCCGGCCGCGTGCGCGGCCCTGAGGATCGTGGTGCCGGACGGGACCTCGAGCGTGCGGTCGCCCGGGAGGATCCGCAACGCGATCGCCATAAATCACGACTCTATCACGCAGAATCTCATGACGCAGTGTGCTCGTCTCAACATAGAGAGGAGATGGATATGCTTGAGACACTGAGTGCGCTCGGGTTCGTGGGGGCGCTCGTAGCAGCACCGCTCGCCTGGCGGGAGTGGCGAGACCGGCGGGAGGCGCAGGGGCTCAGACTGCAGGCCGACGTGCGAGACGCGGTGAACCGACGCCTCGAGGGCGAGTCCCTCGTG
>QHRX01000093.1 GCA_003221455.1 Candidatus Rokuibacteriota bacterium | reverse complement strand
GCTTCCGGCGGCGGCTAGGAGGCTCGGGCCCGGCGATTCAAAGGTAACGGTGGGCGACCGCGGTCGTGAGGCCGAGCCGGCCGTCGGCGCCGGCGACGCCGGGATACCGCCGGCGGCGATCGCTCGGCTCATCGGTACGCGAAGTGGGGGCGGCGACGGGGCGGCGCCGGGCGACGCGGGGGGGGCGGGAGAGAGAGGGCCGAATAGGACGGCCCTGACGAGCATCGCGGGCCTGCCGGAGGGCGGGGAGAAGCGCGACGCCCCCGCCGCACCCGGCGACCAGACGCGAGCGACGGACACCCGCTCCGAAGCCCGGGAGGGCGCGGTGGGCCGGAGCGGGAGTGCCCCGGCTCAGCGCTCCCGCGGAAACCCGTCTCCGCTCGCGAAGGCCGGCGGGGTCGGCCCCGGCCCGGCGGCCTCGGAGTACGGCCCCTACCTGCGGCAGCTGCGAAGTCAGATCGAGGAGACGATCAAGTATCCCTCGGCGGCGCGACGGCGCCGGCTGGCGGGGACAGTGCTGGTCGAGCTGGTCGTCCGGCCGAGCGGTGAGATCGAACACGTCGCGGTCGTCGGGTCCTCCCGCTACGCCCTGCTCGACAATGCGGCGATCGACGCCATCCGCGCGCTTCACCCGCTGCCGTTTCCCGCCGAGCTGCCCCGCCGCCCCCTCCGCGTCCGGCTGCCCATCGTCTTCGACTTCCGGTGATCCTGGTCGGCGCGCTTCTTCTGGACCTCGGGATCGGCGAGCCGTCGAACGTCTGCCATCCGGTCGCGTGGATCGGCGCCGCGCTCGGCCGTGCCTTCCGGGCGGCGCCGCGCCAAGGTCGCCTGAGGCCATTCCTCTCAGGGGCGGTGATCGTCGGCGCCGCGGCGGGCGCGACGGCCTGGCTCCTCGTCTGGGCGACGCCCGCCATGGCCTCACTCGGATGGCTTGGAGTGGCGGCTCAGATCTGGCTACTCAAGTGCGCGTTTTCATTGCATGGACTCCTCTCAACCGCAAGAGCGGTCCAGCGGGCGCTCGCGGCCGGAGACCTCAATCGGGCGCGGACGGAGGTCGGGTTGCATCTCGTCAGCCGGCCAACAAGCGGACTCGGCGCCGATGAGGTCGCGTCCGCCGCGATCGAGTCAGTCGCCGAGAACCTGACGGACGGCTTCGTGGCGCCGGTCCTCTTCTATCTCGTGCTCGGCCTTCCGGCCGCCTGGGCCTACCGCGTCGTCAACACCGCCGACGCGATGGTCGGCTACCGCGGCGGCGAGTTCGAGTATCTGGGCAAGGCGGCGGCCCGACTCGACGATCTCCTGAACCTGGTCCCGGCGCGGCTCGCCGCGCTGGCGCTCGTGGCGGGCGCCGCGTTGGCCGCTGACGGGCGCCGGGCGCTCCGGACCGCGCGTCGGGACCACGCGCTGACGGCCAGCCCCAACGCCGGGTGGACGATGGCCGCGATGGCCGGCGCCCTCGGCGTTGTCCTTGAGAAGCCGGGCGCCTACCGGCTCGGTGAGGGGCGACCGCCGACCGACGTCGACATCGGCGTGAGCCTTCGCGTCGTCGCCGTCGCGGCGGCGCTCGCGGCGACGGTGGCGGTCGTCACCACGGCAGTCTCGCGATGAGGCGGGACCACGGGGGGAACCTGCGCGAGCTCCTGGGCGCCCGCGACCGACCGGCCGGGCCGATGCTCGACCTGAGTGCCAGCATCAACCCGCTCGGCGCATCGCCGCAGGTGATCCGGGCCCTTCTGGCGGCGCTCCCGTCGATCACGCGCTACCCGGACCCCGAGGCCTCGGCGCTCGTCGAGGCCCTCTCCCGCTATCACGACGTGCCGGCGCGCCACGTCGTGGCCGGCCACGGGTCGACCGAGCTCATCTACCTCCTCGCCCGCGCCCTGGCCCCGCGGCGGGCCCTCGTCGTCCATCCGGCGTTCAGCGAGTACGAGGCCGCGCTCGAGCCGCTTGGGTGCGCGGTCGAGCGGGTCGTCGGGAGGGGCGACGCGGGGTGGATCCCGCCGCGCGACGCGCTCCTGGAGCGGGTCGCTCAGGTCGACCTGGTTGTGCTGGCGAACCCGAGCAACCCCACCGGCGCCCTCGCGCCCGCGGAGCTTCTCGAGGAGCTCGCCGCCGCCTGCGCCGAGGCGCGCGTCTCCCTCGTCGTCGACGAGGCGTTCATCGACTTCGTGGAGGGGCGATCGCTCAAGTCGACGGTCTCGCGGCGTCCCTGGCTCGGCGTCCTGCGCTCGCTCACGAAGTTCTTCGCGCTGCCGGGACTGCGCGTCGGGTATGCGCTGCTGGGCGAGCGGCTCCGCGAGCGGGTCGAGGGATGGCGGGAGCCGTGGAGCGTCAGCGCCCTCGCCGAGGCGGCCGGCATCGCCGCCCTCGCCGACAGGGCCTACCGGGCCCAGACGCTCCGAGTCGTTCCGGCGTGGCGGGCGGCTCTCTGCGTGGGGCTCGAGAGACTCGGGGGGCTCCGCGTGTATCCGTCGGTCACGAACTACCTGCTCGTCGGAATCGAGCGACCGGGCCTCACCGCCGCGGCCCTGGCGGCGGCGCTGCTCCGGGACGGCATCGCGATCCGGTCGGGCGCTTCGTTTCCAGGGCTCGGCCCGAACCACGTGCGGATCGCCGTCCCGCGGCCCGAGGACCAGCAGGTCCTTCTCGCCGCGCTCGCGCACCGGCTCGAGCCCTGACGCGCCCGCGCGGCGGCCCTGAGCCCCCTTTTTTCTCTTCGGCGCGCCTTTTCCGCGGCGGTATCATTACGGTCGATCGCCGCCACGCGCGGCGATTCGTTTTCTCGGATGACGACGGACTCTCAGAGGGTGACCGAGCAACTCGCCGCGGGCTTGCGGGCGGCCCTCGCCGAGGCCGGCCTCCCGGCGCTCGGCGAGCACGCGTGGGAAGTGCCGCGCGAGGGAGCCCACGGCGACTACGCGTCGAACGCGGCCATGGTGCTGGCGAAGGCCGCCCGGCGGCCGCCGCGGCAGGTCGCCGAGCTGATCGTCCGCCACTTCCCGCGCCTGCCGGCCGTCGGCACGCTCGAGATCGCGGGGCCCGGATTCGTCAACGTGACGCTCGCCCCCGACTGGTGCCGCGGGGCACTCCCCGGGATCGTCGCCGCGGGCGCGACGTACGGGGGCGGGGAGGCCGGACGGGATCAGCACGTGCGGCTCGAGTTTGTCTCGGCGAACCCGACCGGCCCGCTCGTGATCGTGAACGCCCGCGCCGCCGCGGTCGGCGACGCGCTGGCGCGCCTGCTCAAGAGTCAGGGCTACGCGGTCACGACCGAGTTCTACGTCAACGACGCCGGCAACCAGTTTCAGGCCCTGGCCAAGTCGTTCGAGGCCCGCGTCCGGCAGGCGCTCGGCGAGGACGCGCCGCTGCCCGAGAACGGCTACCCCGGGGACTACCTCGTCGACCTCGCCCGCGACTATGTCAAGGAGGGTCGGCCGGCAGCGCTCGACCTTCCCGAGGGCCAGCGCGTCGAGCACCTCGGCGCGTATGCGGTGGCCCGGATCACCGAGGGTCAGCGGCGAGTGCTGCACGACTACGGCGTTGACTTCGACCTGTGGTCGTCGGAACGCCGCGCCGTCCGCGACCGGGGGCTCCCGGAGCGGGTGCTGGGCGAGCTCACGGCCAGGGGGCTCACCTATGAGCAGGACGGCGCGCTCTGGTTCCGGGCGTCCGAGTTCGGCGACGAGAAGGACCGGGTGCTGCGGAAGTCGGACGGCGAGCTCACGTACTTCGCGGTGGACGTCGCCTACCACCACTACACCAAGTTCGGGGGCGCCACACGCGTCATCAACCTCCTCGGTCCCGATCACCACGGCTACGTCACGCGGATGCGCGCGGCCATGCGGGCGCTCGGCCACCCGGGCGAGGCTTTCGACGTGCTGATCATCCAGCTCGTGACGCTGCTCCGCGACGGCCAGCCTGTCCGCATGTCCAAGCGGCGCGGGGAGTTTGTGCTGATGGAGGAGTTGCTCGAGGAGGTCGGCCGCGACGCCGCGCGCTTCACCTTTCTCACCCGGCGTCACGACAGCCCCCTCGAGTTCGACCTGGCCCTGGCCACGCGCCAGTCCGCCGACAATCCCGTCTACTACGTGCAGTACGCCCACGCGCGGATCATGAGCCTCTTCAGACAGGCGGCGTCGCAGGGCGCCGTCCCGGCGCCGGAGTGGGACCGCCTGGACTGGAGCCCGAGCGACCCGCCCCGGCTGACGCTCCCGGAGGAACTCTCGCTGATCAAGCGCCTCCTCCAGTTCCCGGACCTCGTCGCCGGCGCGGCTCAGGCGCTCGAGCCCCACCGGATCGCGTACTGGCTCGGGGAGCTGGCGGGCGCGTTCCACCCCTATTACAAGGTGAACCGGGTCATCGGAGACGACGTGGGGCTCACGCGAGCGCGGCTCCTGCTCTGCGCCGCCGTCGGCCAGGTCATCGGCAACGGCCTTGCCCTGCTCGGGGTGGGCGCACCCGAGAGCATGTGATGGCGGGGGGCCCGACGCGGCTCAGGGGCCGCCGCGGCACGGGGGGCGGCGCTCTCGTCGTCTTCGTGACGGCCTGCCTGGCGGTACTGGCCCTCACCTTCCTGCTCGGCGTCCTGGTCGGGCGGCAGTGGGCTCACCGGGCCTCCGCCGACTCCGCGCGCGTCACCGGCGCGCCGGCGAGCCCGGGGGCCCGGCCCCGGGCGCGGCGGCTCAGCGAGCGCGAGGCCGAGGAGCCCGCCCCCCAGATCCAGGAGAAGCTCACCTTCTACCAGACCCTGACCGCGCCGCTCACGGCGGGGCCGCCGCCGCAGCGGACGCGCGCGGAGTCGGCACGGGGGGGGCCGGCGCCGGCCTCGGCGCCCGCGCGACCCGGTGCGGTTGGCGACGCGGGCTATACGATCCAGGTGGCGGCGTTCAGGTCGCGGGCCCAGGCCGACAAGCTCCGCGAGACGCTCGGCGGCGAGGCCTACGTCGCCGAGATCGGCGCCGGGCGGGGGGCGCCGTTCCGGGTCCGCGTCGGCTCCTTCGCGAGCCGGGCGGAGGCGGAGGCGCGCGCGGTGCGGCTCCGCACGGAGTTCTCGCTCGGGGCCTTCGTCACGCAGAAATAGATGGGGCGAGCGGAGCCGGACGCGTCGTCTCGCCCGCGCCCCGTCGACGGCGAGGGCATGCCACGGAGCTCCCGGCTCGTCCCGTGACAGTCCGAGGCGGAGGACGAGTGGCGCACACCGTGGGCAGGGTGCTGGTCACCCGGGAGGAGCTGGTCCAGCGGGTCGGGGAACTTGGCCAGTCGCTCGCGCGCGACTACCCGGACCAGAACCCCCTGCTCGTCTGCGTCCTGAAGGGCGCGATCGTCTTCTTCGCCGACCTGATTCGCGCGATCAACGCCCCCCTCACGACCGACTTCATCTCGGTGTCCAGCTACGGCACGGCACCCGCTTCCTCGGGCGTGGTGAAGATCACGTCAGACCTCTCGATCTCGATCGAGGACCGGGACGTCATCCTCGTCGAGGACATCATCGACTCGGGGCGGACCATTTCCTACCTGACGCGGAACCTGCACACCCGTCACCCGAAGAGTCTCCGCATCTGCGCGCTGCTCGACAAGGTCGAGCGCCGGGAGGTGGAGGTCGACCTCGACTACGTCGGGTTCACCATCCCCAACGTATTCATCATCGGATACGGCATGGACTATCGGGGACTCTACCGGAACCTGCCCTACCTGGCGGCGCTCGAGGCGGACTGAAACTGTCCGACAATTCGGCGTGTTATACTTCCTGGCATGAACCAGGTGTACAAGAACCTCGCCCTGTGGATGGTCATTGGCCTGATCGTCATCCTGCTGTTCACGGTCTTCCAGGGGACCCAGCAGAACGGACAGGAACAGCCCAACTTCTCCGATTTCCTTAAGGCCGTCGAGCAGGGGCGGGTTGAGTCCGTGGTGATCCGCGGCAACCTGGTGAATTACACGCTGAAGGACGGCGGACCCACCCAGAAGACCTACGTGGTCGACTACCCGGATCTGGTGAAGATGCTCCGGGACCACGGCGTGAAGATCGCCGTGCGGCCGCCCGACTCGAACCCGTGGTACGCGATGTTCTTGCAGTGGGTGCCGATGCTGCTCTTCATCGGCGTCTGGATCTTCTTCATGCGGCAGATGCAGGGCGGGGGCGCCAAGGCCCTCTCGTTCGGCAAGGCACGGGCGCGGCTCATCTCGGAGAAGCAGAACAAGGTCACCTTCCAGGACGTGGCGGGGGTGGACGAGGCCAAGGAGGAGCTCCGGGAGATCATCGAGTTCCTGCGGGATCCGCAGAAGTTCCAGAAGCTCGGCGGGAAGATCCCCAAGGGCGTGCTCCTGGTCGGCCCGCCCGGCACCGGCAAGACGCTGCTCGCCAAGGCGATCGCGGGCGAGGCGAACGTGCCCTTCTTCTCGATCTCGGGGTCGGACTTCGTCGAGATGTTTGTCGGCGTCGGCGCCTCCCGGGTGCGCGACCTGTTCGAGCAGGGCAAGAAGCACGCCCCCTGTATCATCTTCATGGACGAGATCGACGCGGTCGGCCGCCACCGGGGCGCCGGGCTCGGCGGCGGGCACGACGAGCGCGAGCAGACCCTGAACCAGCTCCTCGTCGAGATGGACGGCTTCGAGACCAACGACGGGGTCATCCTGATCGCCGCCACCAACCGGCCGGA
>QHRX01000092.1 GCA_003221455.1 Candidatus Rokuibacteriota bacterium | reverse complement strand
TCGAGTCGGGCGAGGACCCGCTCTACGTCGCCCGGCGACTGGTGCGCTTCGCCTCCGAGGACGTCGGCAACGCCGACCCCGCCGCGCTCACGCTCGCGCTGGCCGCCAAGGACGCCTACCACTTCCTCGGCTCGCCCGAAGGTGAGCTGGCCCTGGCCCAGGCGGCGCTCTACCTCGCGGTGGCGCCGAAATCGAACGCGGTCTACACGGCGTTTGGCGAGGCCCAGCAGGACGTCCGCGAGCGCCCCGCCGAGCCGGTGCCGCTCCACATCCGCAACGCGCCGACCCGCCTCATGCAGGACCTCGGCTACGGACGGGGCTATCAATACGCCCACGACGCGCCGGACGCGCAAGTCGAGCAGGAACACCTCCCCGAGGCCCTCCGCGGGCGGCACTATTACCGACCGAGCGACCGCGGGGCCGAAGCCGACATCGGCCGCCGTCTGGCCGACTGGCGGCGCTGGCGGGGGGCGCGGGCGCGGTAGAATAACGCGGGATGGCCCTCCGCGTCGGGGTGATCTTCGGCGGCCGTTCGGGCGAGCACGAGGTGTCGTTGGCGTCGGCCGCGTCGGTGATGCGGGCGCTCGCGGAGGCCGGCCACCAGGTCGTCCCCGTGGGCATCGCGCGCGACGGCCGGTGGCTCACCGGGGGCGACCCGCTCGGCACGCTCGCCGCGGAGGCGCGCGTGACCTTGCCCGCGGCCGACGCGACCGGCTCCGTCAAGAAGGCGCTGGTCGAGCGCGCCGGCTCGGCGCCCGTCGCCGGCGCCCCGCTCGCCCACCTGGCCGAGGCCGGCGGCCTTCCCACCGGCCTCCGCCGCGAGCTCGACGTCGTGTTCATCATGCTCCACGGCCCGTACGGCGAAGACGGGACGATCCAGGGTGTGCTCGAACTCGCGGACCTCCCCTACGTCGGCGCCGGCGTGACGGCCTCCGCCGTCGGGATGGACAAGGCGGCGATGAAGGGTCTCTTCCGCGCGCACGGTCTGCCCGTCGTCGAGTACGTGGTCGTGCTCCGCCGCGAGTGGCGAGCCCGTCCGGCCGCGGTGGCGGCGCGGCTCGCTACGGCGCCGGGCTTCCCCTGCTTCGTCAAGCCCTCGAACCTCGGCTCGAGCGTCGGCATCAGCAAGGTCCGCACGGCGGCCGACCTCCCGGCCGCGATCAACGAGGCCGCCCGCCACGACCGCAAGCTTCTGGTCGAGCGGGCGGTCGCCGGGCGGGAGATCGAGGTGAGCGTGCTCGGCAACGACGAGCCGCGCGCCTCCCGGCCGGGCGAGATCGTCTACGCGGGCGAGTGGTACGACTACGAGACGAAGTACGCGGAGGGACAGGCCACGCTCCGCGTCCCCGCGCCCCTCGCCCCGGAGCTCGAACGCCGCTTCCAGGAGCTCGCCCTCGCGGCCTTCCGCGCGATCGACGCGGCGGGCATGGCCCGCGTCGACTTCTTCCTCGAGGGCGACCGGATCCTGGTGAACGAGATCAACACGATCCCCGGCTTCACGAACACGAGCGTCTATGCGCGGCTCTGGGAAGCCTCGGGGCTTCCGTACGTGGAGCTGGTCTCGCGGCTGATCGACCTCGCCCTCGAGCGCCACCGCGACCGCCCCGGTTCGGCGTGATCCGCACGGCGCGAGGCCGGCCGGCGGTTGCTGACGGCCGGGCGCGCGGCGGACGGCCCGGGATCCCGGGGGCCGCGTCGCGCGGGGGACGTGGCGGGGGCGGCGCGCCGGCCCCCGTCGACCTGGCACGAAGCGCGGGCGGGCGCGAGCGCCCCCGGGGACCCGACGCCCCGGGCGCCCGTGCCTCCGGACGGCAGCGCCGATGGGGTCGGACCGGGGGCGCCGCCGCGTGAGAATCGTCATCACGGGCGGCGGCACGGGCGGCCACACGAGCGCGGGGCTCGCGGTCGCGTCGGCGCTCGCCCTGCAGGGCGTCGAGTGCGTGTGGATCGGCAGCCGCCACGGGATCGAGGCGGAGCGGGTCCCCGAGCGCGGGATCCCGCTCTACGCGATCCCGACGGGCAAGCTCCGCCGCTATTGGTCCTGGCAGAACCTGACCGACCTCGCGCTCCGAGTCCCCGCGGGGACCTGGCAGGCCTTCCGGCTGCTCGCCCGACTCCGGCCTGACGCCGTCTTCGCCACGGGCGGCTTCGTCGCCGTCCCCGTCGTCCTCGCCGCGGCGGTCCGGCGAGTGCCGGTCGTGATCCACGAGCAGACGGCCGTGCCCGGCCTCGCCACCCGGCTCACCGCGCGCTTCGCCGAGCGCATTGCCCTCACCTTCGCCGGCTCCGACCTGGGCTTGCCGGCGGAGCGGTGCGTCGTGACCGGCAACCCGCTGCGCGAGGAGCTGCGCGGCGGCGCGCGCGAGCGCGCCCTCGAGCGGTTCCAGCTGGACCCGGCCGCGCCCCTCGTCTACGTGACCGGCGGCGTCCAGGGCGCCCACCGGCTGAACCAGGTCGTGGGCGCGGCGCTGCCCGGCCTGCTCGAGGCGGCGCAGATCATCCACCAATGCGGCGACAACCAGACGACGGGCGACCGGGGCTGGCTCGAGGCGCGCCGCGCCGCCTTGCCGCCGGCGCTCCGCGCGCGCTATCGCGTGGTGCCCTACGTGGGCACCGAGCTCGCCGACGTCTTCGCCGCCGCCCAGCTCGTGATCAGCCGCGCGGGGGCGGGCACCGTCAACGAGTGCTGCCAGCTCGGCCTCCCCGCCTTCTACGTCCCCCTGCCCGGCGCCCGCGGCGACGAGCAGACCGCCAACGCACGGCTCGTGGAAGCCGCCGGCGGCTGCGTGGTGCTGCCGGAGCCGGCGCTGACGGCCGAGCGTCTCGTGGCGACGGTCCGGCCGCTCCTCGCCGCACCGGCGCGCCTCAAGGAGATGGGGGAGCGCGCCCGCACGCTGGCCCGACCCGACGCTGCCCGCCGGATCGCGGAGCTCTGCCTTCAGATCGCACGCGGCGGGCGGCCGTGAAGGTCCCGCCGGAGCGGGCAGCCCCGGCACCGCGGCCGGGTGCGGTGCGCCTCGACGAGCGCCCGCACGGCCTCGGAGGAGGTACCGGGCGCGATCAGCCGGTGGCGGGCGAGCACCCGCCGCAGGTAGGCGTCCACGACGAAGACCGGCCGGCGGCCCGCGTAGAGGAGGATCGTGTCCGCCGTCTCGGGGCCGAGCCCGGGCACCGCCAGGAGCGCCGCCCTGAGGCCGCCGAGCTCCTCCCACCGGAGCCGCGCCATCCGACCGCCGAGGCGAGCCTGCACGAAGTCCACGAACCAGCGCAGGCGCCTAGCCTTGACCCGGTAGGTCCCGGCCGGGCGGATGAGCCCGGCGCGCGCGACCGGGGCCAGGGCCGCCAGCCGGCGGGGCACGAGGAGCCGGCGCGCCCGGAGCGCTCGGAGCGCACGCTCGACGTTCTCCCACGCCGTGTGTTGGGCGAGGATCGCGCCCACGGCGATCTCGAACGGCGTTCGGCTCGGCCACCAGTGCTGCGGCCCGAAGCGCTGTCCGAGCGCCGCGTAGGGCCGGAGCAGGCGCCCTCGGAGCCGGTCGCGCGGCGGCCCCAGCCGGCGGCGGCCTAGGGGCCGGGCGGACGCGGTGCTCGGCCTCATCTTACTGCTGCAGAGTCTGACGATCGCGGTGAGCGGGCCGCCGACCTCACCGGAATATCTCCCGCTCCGGCTCGCGGAGGCCGAGGGGTATTTCGCCGACGCCGGCCTCCTGGTCACGCTCCGGTCGACGCGCGCCGACGCCGGCGCGGCCGAGGCGCTGGCCCAGCAACAGGCCGACCTCGCGGCGACCTCGGTGGAGGCGGCCCTCCGCTTCGGCATGGCCAAGACCGGCGAGGCGCCCCACATCGTGTTCGGCCTCACGGCGGCGCCGCCAGCCGTCCTGGCGGTGCCGGCCGCCTTCGGGCCGACGACGCGCTCCGTGCGGGACCTCGCCGGCAGCGCGGTCGGGATCTCGAGCCCCGGCGCGCCGGAGCAGACCTGGTTCCTCGCGCTCCTCTCGCGAGCCGAGCTTCGCGTGACCCAGGTGAGCCTCCTGAGTTACGGAGAGCAGGCGCTCGCCGGGGCGCTGGCCCGCGGGGAGCTCCGCGCGGGGCTCGTCGACGATCCGCTTGCGAGCCGGCTCTTGGCCGACGGCACGGTGATGGCGCTCGCGGACTTCCGGGACCCCGACCTAAGCGCCCGCGCCCTCGGCCGGCCGACCGTGCACGCAGCCGTCTTCGAGTCCGCCCGGCGCCGCGTCCCCGACGCCCAGCTCGAAGCCCTCGCCCAGGCCCTCCTTCGCGCGGTCGCCAGACTCGAGACGGCGAGCGCGGACGAACTCGTGGCGCGGCTGCCCCGGCAGGCGGTCGGGCTGCCAGACGACTTCGCCGTCCGCCTGGCCGGCAGCCGCTCGCTCTACCTTCCGCAGGGCCTCGTCGAGCCCCCGGCCCTCGAGGCGACGATCGCCATGATCCGCGAGTACGTCCCCCTCCCGAAGGTCCTGCGCGGCGCCCGCGTCGCCGAGATGCTCCGCCTCGGGCCGCTCCGCCGCGTGCTCACCCCCGGCGGAGCACGCTGACGCCGAACGACTCGAGGAGTGCCTGCGTGGTCGCGAGCGGGAGCCCGACGACGTTCGTGTAGCACCCCTCCACCGCCGCGACGAGTCGTCCGCCGCCCGCCTGGACCGCGTAGGCCCCCGCCGCGTCGAGCGGCTCGCCCGTCCTGACGTAGGCCTCGATCTCCGCGTCCGAGTAGTCGCGCATCGTCACCTGAGTGCGCACGACCGCCGTCCGTTCGCCGCGCGCGCGGGCGCGCACGACCGCCACGCCGGTCACGACCTCGTGCCGCTGGTTGCGGAGGCGGCGCAGCATCCCGACCGCCTCCGCCGCGGCGCGGGGTTTTCCCAGGATCTCTCCGGCGACGACGACGAGCGTGTCCGCGCCGAGCACGACGGCGTCGGGGACCCCGTCGGCGACGGCGCGGGCCTTGGCCAGCGCGAGCGCCACCACGACATCGGCGGGCGGCCCCGGGGGCGGCGTCTCGTCGATCGCGCTCGGCAGGATCCGGAACTCGCGGCAGATCTGGCCGAGCAGCTC
>QHRX01000091.1 GCA_003221455.1 Candidatus Rokuibacteriota bacterium | reverse complement strand
GCTCGGCCGCCCGCCGCGTCTGGCGGATCGTGTGGAGGGTGGAATTGGTGCCGGTGCCGGCGATGAAGGCCTTCTCGCGCGGGATCGCCGCGCGCGCCGCCGCCAGCACGCGCTCGCGCTCGGCCTCGGAGAGCATCGGGAACTCGCCGGTCGAGCCGAGCACCACGTAGCCGGCGAGCGCGGTCTGGTTCCAGCGCTCGATGTTGGCGGCGAGCCCGTCGACCGCCACGTCGTCGCCGCGAAACGGCGTGGTGATCGGGATGAAGACGCCCTCCCAGCTATGCATTGGTCGTCCCTTCCGACGCGTGACGCGCCTTGATCCGCGCCTGCGCGGCGCTGAGCCGCGCGATCGGGATCATGAACGGCGAACAGGACACGTACGTCATGTTCACTCGGTGACAGAACTCGACCGACGAAGGCTCCCCGCCATGCTCGCCGCAGATCCCGACCTTGAGGTCGGGGCGCGTGCGCCGCCCCCGCTCGATCCCGATCCGGATCAGCTCGCCCACCCCCTCCTGGTCGAGCACGGAAAACGGGTCGTGCGGCAGAAGCCCCTTCTGCAGGTAGTCGGGCAGGAACTTCGCCACGTCGTCGCGGCTATAGCCGAAGGTCATTTGGGTGAGGTCGTTGGTGCCGAACGAGAAAAACTCCGCGTCCCGCGCGATCTGGTCGGCGATGAGCGCCGCGCGGGGCAGCTCGATCATCGTCCCGATCAGGTACTTGACGGGCACCCCCATCTCGGCGAGGACGCCGTCGGCGACCTTCTTCGTGTTCTCGTAGGTCAGCCTCATCTCGCCGACCGTCCCCGTGAGCGGGATCATGATTTCCGGCGCGACCTGCACGCCCTGCTCGCGCACGATGCAGGCGGCCTCCATGATCGCCCGCACCTGCATCCCGTAGATCTCGGGATAGCTGATGCCGAGTCGGCAACCCCGGTGACCGAGCATCGGGTTGGCCTCGCGCAGGGACTCGATCTTCGCGATCTTCTCTTCGAGGGCGCGCTGCCGCTCGGGGTTGACGCCGAGCGCGTCGAGCCGCGCGCGCTCCTCGATCATCTCCCGGTATTCCTTGGGAGTGGTGAGGAACTCGTGGAGCGGCGGGTCGAGGAGCCGGATGGTGACGGGCAGGCCGTCCATGGCCTGGAAGATCCCGCTGAAGTCGTCGCGCTGGAAGGGGAGGAGCTTGGCGACCGCGGCGCGGCGGGTCGCGGCGTCACCCGCCATGATCATGTCTCGGACGATCGGGATCCGGTCGGGCTTGAAGAACATGTGCTCGGTGCGGCAGAGCCCGATCCCCTCCGCGCCGAACCGCCGCGCCCGGCGCGCGTCCTCCGGCGTGTCGGCGTTGGCCCGGACGCCGAGCGATCGGTACTTGTCCGCCCACGACAAGAACTCCTCGACCTCGTCGCTCAGGTCCGGGAGGAGCAGCTTGACGGGGTCGATGATGACCTCGCCCGTATCCCCATCGATCGAGATCTGGTCGCCCTCGCGGATGATGCGGCCACCCGCCTCGAACACGCGGCGGTCCTCGTGTACCACGACGTCGGTCGCGCCCACCACGCACGACTTGCCCATGCCGACCGCGACCACCGCGGCGTGCGAGGTGCGGCCGCCGCGCGAGGTGACGATCCCTTCGGCCGCGTACATGCCCGCCACGTCTTCGGGCGAGGTCTCCGGCCGGACGAGGATGACCTGCTGGCCATCGCGCGCGAGCTCCACCGCACGGTCGGCGTCGAAGACCACGTGGCCCACCGCCCCGCCGGGCGCGGCCGGCAGGCCGCGGGCGAGCAGACGCCCCTCCCCCAGGGCCCGCTCCTTGTCCGCCGGGTCGAGCCCCGGCCGAAAGAGCTTGCCGATCTCGCGCGGCGGCACCCGGAGCAGCGCCGTGTGCTGATCGATCACGGTCTCGCGGACGAGATCGACCACCACCCGCACCGCGGCGCGGGCCGCGCGCTTGCCGGACCGGGTCTGCAAGAGGTAGAGCGTGCCCTCCTGGATCGTGAACTCGATATCCTGCATATCCTTGTAATGACGCTCGAGCCGCTCGGCGATGGCGAGGAGCTCGTCGTAGATCCGCGGCATCCGCTCGCGGAGCGCCTCGATGCGGTCGGGCGTCCGGATTCCGGCGACGACGTCCTCTCCCTGCGCGTTGGAGAGGAACTCCGCGTAGAAGTGGCGCTCGCCCGTGCGCGGATCGCGCGTGAAGCCAACCCCGGTGCCGGACGTCTCGCCGAGGTTGCCGAAGACCATGGCCATGACCGTGACGGCGGTGCCCCAGTCGGCGGGGATGTCGTTGATCCGTCGGTACTCGGTCGCCTTCTTCGCGAACCACGAGTCGAGCACGGCCTTGATCGCGAGGCGGAGTTGCTCCTTCGGTTCCTGGGGGAAGGCCTTGCCCGTCCGCGCGCTCACCAGCTCCTTGTAGGTCTGCGTCAGCTGGCGCAGGTCGTCGGCCGGCACGTCGGGATCGGTCGTGACGCCGAGGCGCGTCTTGAGCGCCTCCAGGTGCTCGTCGAACGCCTCGCGCCGGATGCCGAGCACGACGGTACCGAACATCGTGATGAACCGTCGGTAACAGTCCCAGGCGAAGCGGTCGTTGTTCGAGCGGGCGGCGAGCCCCTCGACGGTCGCATCGTTGAGCCCGAGGTTCAGGACGGTCTCCATCATGCCGGGCATCGACACCCGGGCGCCGGAGCGAACGGAGACGAGGAGCGGCCGCCGGGGATCGCCGAACCCCAGTCCGGCATCGTGCTCGAGCTTGTCGAGACCGGCCTGGGTCTGCTCCCAGAGCCCCTCAGGGAGCCGGCGCCCGCCGCGCTGGTAGCGAGCCCAGGCCTGGGTCGTGATCGTGAACCCGGGCGGGACGGGAATGCCGAGGTTGGTCATCTCGGCGAGTTCACACCCCTTGCCGCCGAGCAGATTGCGCATGAGGGACGAGCCCTCCGCCTTGCCCGACCCGAACGAGTAGACGTATTTCGTCATGGAGCCCGCACCCTGCCTCGGACTATCAAAAAAGCCTTTTGACACTAGCAGATGGCGAGCAGTGGTGTCAACGCCAGTCACTCGCCTCGCTCCATCGCTCGACCCGCGAAGGCTCCCATCCCGAGCGTCCCGGACGCCGCGCCGGCGGCGGCGAGCCCTCGCACCGTCTCGCGTGTGGACTCCCCCGCAAAAACCGAAGGGCCACGGGGTACTCTCCCGTGGCCCTTGAGATCTCGCGGAGCCACGGGCCTGAGCCTGCCCGCGGCATCCGCCCTTGTTATGAAGGCGCGGATGCTCCGGGCAGGCCCGGCAGCGCCAGGATAATGATGGCCAGAAGTCGCGTCCGCCCAGTCACGTGACCCATACGTAGCAGGGACTATAGCGGATGAGCCCCGTGATTGCAAGGAGACAATGCGCCCCTAGTCTCTGTCCGTCCGCCGCCGGGCGCGGTCGAACCACCAGCCGAGCGCCGTCAGGGCGACGCCGAGGACGAGGGGCACGGGACGTTCGAGGGCGGGCGCGACGCGAGCCCCGAGCCAACCCTGGACGATCCGGTCTCGGAGCGCCATCTCGCCGGCCACGTAGCCGAGGACGCCGCCCCCGAGCCAGACGATCCACGGGGCGCGCGTCATGAGGCGCGCCAGGATCCCACTGCCCCACACGACGACCGGGATCGATAGCGAGATCCCGAAGGTCACGAGGAGCAGGTCCCCCCGCGCCGCCGCCGCGACCGCGACCACGTTGTCAAGGCTCATCGCCACGTCGGCGATGAGGATGATCCAGACCGCCTCGGCCAGCGAGGCACCGTGGCGGACGTGGGCCTCGTCGGCCGCATCCTGGCTCACGAGCTTGACGGCGATCCAGAGGAGCAAGAGTCCCCCGAGCAGGTGGAGCAGGGGGATCCAGAGGAGCAGGGTCGCCGCTGCGATGAAGAGAACGCGGAGGGCGACGGCGCCCCCTGTTCCCCAGAGGCGTCCGAGAAACTGCTGGCGGGGCGGGAGCGTCCGCACCGCGAGCGCGATGACGAGGGCGTTGTCGCCGGCCAGGGTGAGGTCGATGACGACGATGCCGAGCCAGCGCGCCCAGAACACCGGGTCGAGGAGAAAGGCCATGCGCCCGTGTCTCTACCGTGGGCCCTCGCGCGGGCGCCGGTCTCAGGGGCTCTGGATGCAGAAGAGATAGACGAGCGGCCGCGGGCCCCAGTCCGGCTCGCCCGGGTTGGGCTGGCCCAGGCACCGGACGCGGGGCGGCGCGTCCGAGCGAGCCGACGGCGACGCCAGCGCGCACCCCGCGAGCGCGAAGAGCGCCAGCCCGAGCGCCGTCCGCCAGCTCCACCAGACCATGGCGCGAGTATATCGGCGGCTCGGGCGCGCGCGGGATCGGGTCATCGTCGGCAGGGCTCAGAGGGCGATGAGCGCCCGGGCCCGGCCGTGGTCCGGCTGGTCCGCGCGCATGGTGTCCGGGTTTACCCCCCGCTGCACCGCCAGATAGTACGTGAAGAGCTGCAGCGGCACGATCGCCAGGATCGGCGACAGCAGCTCGGGGACCGCGGGCACCACGATCGTTTCGGTCGCGAGCGACGCCATCTCGCGGTCGCCGTCCGCGACGATCGCGACGACCGCCGCGCCGATCTCGCGCGCCGCCCGGGCCGCCGTCAGGCAGCGCTCGTAGCCGCGCCCGGGGAGCGCGACCAGGAAGACCACGTCCGCCCGGTCCACGGCGCTCCACGGGCCGTGGAGGAACTGCTCGCAGTTGAACCCGAGCGCGGTGGCGTGGCTCGCCTCATTCATCTTGAGGGCGGCCTCGTACGCCGTCGCGGTGTTGGGGCCGCCCCCGATGAAGTAGTAGCGGTGGCGCTCCGCGAAGCGCGCGGCCAGCTCCGCCCACGATTTCTGCCCGAGCAGTGCGGCGAGGTGATCGGGGATCTGGTCGAGCGCCCGCCGGATCGCGTCGTCGCCGCCCATATCGGCGGCGAGCGCCGCGAGGAGCGCCATCGCGCAGGTGTAGCTGATCGTGTGCGCGGCGGAGCTCTCCTGGTCCACCGTGCGGAGCGTCTGGTCGGCGATGGCGAGCCCGTCCCCGCTGCCCTTTCCGGTGATCACAACGGCGACACCCCCCTCGGCCTTGGCTCGGGCGAGCGCGTCCAGCGAGTACCGCTTGGTCCCGCGATGACTCACGACGACGACGCCGGTCTTCGGGCCCAGCGCCGGCCAGTAGCCGACCAGCTCGAAGGAGTGAAAGGCGCGCACCCGGTGACCGAGCCG
>QHRX01000090.1:396-12695 GCA_003221455.1 Candidatus Rokuibacteriota bacterium | reverse complement strand
CGAGAACTTTGGCCTTTCGGTGGTTGAGGCGCTGGCGTGCGAAGTGCCCGTGGTGATCTCGAACAAGGTCAATATCTGGCGGGAGGTCGAGGAGGCGCACGCCGGTCTCGTCGTCGACTGCGAGGCGGGGGCGCTCGGCAGCGCCCTCGTGGCCCTGCTCGGTGATCCCGTGCGTCGGAAGGCAATGGGACGGCGCGGTCGCAATCTGGTGGAAGCGCGGTTCACATGGCAGGCGGTCGGGCCGCGGATGACTCAGGTATACCGCGAGATCGTCGCGGATGGCCGGAGGGCGGAGTGAGGAGACGGGAATTCGACGAGGCCTGCCGGCGCCATGCCCGCCGCGCTCTCGTGACCGCGACCCTCGCCACCGCGCTCGGGGTCGTCGCGATGGCCGGGACGCAGACCGACGCGGCGCCGGCCCTCTTCTGGGTTTCCGAGCCTGTCCGGCCGGGAGAGGTCGCGCTCGTGTACGGGGGCGAACTCAAGGGAGTCCGCGAGGTCTGGGTCCAGAGGGTGTCCGACGATGATCCCGGGGTGCCTCCGCCGACGCCAGCCGTCGTCACCGGCACCGCGGTCAAGGTTCTGCAGCCGTCGGACGGATCCTTCAAGTTCGAGGTGCCGGCCAAGATGTCGGAGGGGGTATTCGCCATGACCCTTGGCGGTCGTCCCCGACTGATCAACGTGCCAAAGGTCGAGTGGATTCAGCCGACGCGATTACTGCCCGGGATGAGCGCCAACGAGGCGGCGCCGGGTGCGACGGTCCAGATCATTGGCCGGAACTTCGTGCTCCACGACTCGAACCGAGGACGGGTGAAGGCGGTGCTGCGGCAGCACGATGGCCGCGTGATCCCAATGAGCGTGACCCAGGCTGACGCCTACAGCATTCTCGCGGCGCTGCCACGCGACCTTGGCCTCACGACGTACGAGGTGTGGGTTCACAATGGCTCGGGCGGGCCTGTCGGGTGGGGTGGGGGGGCGCGGCTTCGCGTCAGCCAGCCCGCGCGCTGGCCCGACCAGATATTCAACGCGAGGGACTTCGGCGCGCGAGGCGACAACGTGACCGACGACAGCGAGGCATTTCGCCGTGCGCTGGCGGCAGCTGAACACGCCGGCGGCGGCGTGGTGTATCTGCCCGCCGGGACGTATCGCGTGTCGGGGTGGTTCCGCCTCCCCCGGCGGGTCATCGTCCGGGGCGAGGGGCGGGAGATCAGCTGGCTCAAGTGGCCACAAATCCCCCCGCGATCGGTCTCGGAGTTCATTCCGGCGGTGCTCTACGGGACCGGCGAGTATGGTCTGGAACATCTCTCCCTTATGGTGCGCAATGCGCGAACGGTCCTGCGCGATCTGTCGTTCGACTCACTGCAGGGCGCGTTGGAGAGCCCTCGAGCGCCCATCGCAGAGCTGGAACCATTCATGCGGCCCGTGGGCGACACGCGGGACGTCTTCCTGCGCGACGTGCGTGTTCACTACGTGCCGTGGGCGGGCCGGCCGTCGGCGGAAGCGACCCGCGATCCGCAGTGGCTGTTTGACCGGTGGGGGATTACGACCTCCCCCGATCAGGCCCTCGCCCTCGCGCTGGGCGTGGCGAAGAATGTCGAGGTGTCGGACTGCGAGTTCATCGGCACGCAGAGGTTTCTCGACCTCGACCATGCGCGCCTGACTGGCAATCACTTCAGCAATCAAATGGGTGTGTCGTGGACCGACGTCGGCGGCCAATATATCGTGTTCGAAGGCAATCAGATCACGGGCGTGTCCAGCTGGCGCAGCGCCCTCGTGCCGGTCCGCCATCTCTACATCGCGCACAACGTCAGCCGGAATATCGAGCGGGGCGAACGAGAAGCTCTGAGCTTTGACGTGAACGTCGTTCTCGGCCGGCGTGAGCGATCACATCGGCTCGACGCGTGGCAAGGAGGGGTGACGTCCGCCTCGGCGGACACGGTTCGCCTCCGCGGGGCCGCCTTTCAGCCCGATTCGTACCGCGGGTTTGACGTGCTCATTCTGACGGGCAGAGGGGCCGGACAGTCCCGCAGCGTGGGGGGGAATAGCTCAGACACGTTGACGCTCGCCCAACCGTGGGACGTTCCTCCCGACGGAACCAGCCTCGTCCTCCTCAGTCGCCTGCCTGGCCACGTCATTTTCTACCGGAATGTCGCCGAGGACGCCAGCGTGCTCGGAGAGATCTGGGGGACTCTCTATGACGCCGTGTTTGACGGTAACGAGGTGAAGCGCAGCCAGGGCATGTGGGGGCTCGGAGGATGGTTCGTGCAGTGGCTCAACAACCGGCTCGAGGTCGCCGTGTCGTACCACGCAGGGACCGGCCCGCGGGGTGGCTCCCCCGAGGGGGGTGCGGAGTACGGCTACATCGGCTTCACGGTCGCCGGAGAAATGACCAACTTGCCGACGCGATTCGAATATGTGCGCGCGATCGTTGTGCGCGGGAATCGCCTATCGTATGGGCACCGTATTCTGGTCATGTGGGGGTACGGTGGCGAGCGGCGTCGCGTCACCTTCGTCGCCGCGCGTGACGTCGTGATCGATCACAATCAGCTGGAGCATGCCCCGGTCGGCATCGAACTGGATCCGAACGTCGAGGGCGTGGTGGTGACGGGGAACCGGTTCAACGATGTCAAGGAACCGCTGCGCCTCTACGCGCCTGAGCGAGTTCTCGTCCGTGACGCGCCGTAGCGGCGAGACGCTGAGCGGGCGCCAGGCTAGGCGAGGATGAGTGACGCCTCGGTCCGGCAGAGTAACATTCCGGTCTCGGTCATCGTGATGACGAGGGATGAGGCGCAGAATATTGCGAAATGCCTGGGCTCGGTGACCGACTTCGAGGAAGTGTTCGTCGTTGATTCCGGCAGCGCCGACGGTACGTGCGCCATTGCCGAAGCCATGGGCGCGAAGGTCGTCGAGTTCCGGTGGAACGGCACATATCCGAAGAAGAAGCAATGGTGTCTCGAGAATCTGTCGTTCACGCACGACTGGGTCCTCTATGTGGATGCGGACGAGGAAGTCACTCCTCGGCTCAGCCGGGAGATACGGAGTCTCATCGGGGCCGGGCCGCGGCATGCGGGGTACTTTGTCGGCTACGACTATGTGTTCTTGGGGCGGATGCTCGCACACGGTCATCGCGTGTATAAATTGGCGCTCTTCGACCGGCGCAAGGGACGGTTTGTTGAATACGATGATCTCGGCGTCGCAAATATGTGGGAGGTCGAAGGACACTATCAGCCGCGGATTGACGGGCGCGTGGGCCGGCTGCGAAGCAGGATGGTGCACAACGACCACGCGTCGCTGTTCCACTTCTTCGAACGGCACAACCGCTACTCCGATTGGGAGGCCGTCCTCCGGGCACGGGGCCTGCTCGTCAGGCCGGAGGATCCGCAGCCCGGGGCCCGCGCGATCCTCAAGCAGATCTTCCGTGCGCTTCCATGGAGAGGTGGGGTGGCCTTCCTGGATTCGTTCTTGCTGAGGGGCGGGGTCATGGATGGTCGCGCGGGGTTCCACTTCGCGCTCGCCCGGGCGTTCTACTACTGGCAGGTCGGGGTGAAGATGCGGGAGTTCGAGGCGAGGCAGACGCGACGTGTGGAGCGGAGAGAAGGTGAATAGGGCTGGAGTGAGGCGAGCGCGAGGCGAAATGACGTTGACGAGCCGCCCGCCGACCGGCAGTGGAGCCGCCTTGGTACCTTCCCCCAAACGCGATGCGGCCCGCCAGGTCAAAAACGGCGCGACGGAATGGTCCGAAAATATCTGACGAATGCCCTCAAGCGAGCGTTTCTTCGAGTGCACGAATGGTGTGCTCGGGCGGGTCTCACGGTCCTCCCCGTGCATTACTATTCGCCGGTTCCAAATATCCTCGAACTACGACGCACGAGAGAGGTGTGGGCGCGAAGATCTGCGATGCGTGGAGTTCGTGTAGACCTCGATAGGCAGGTGGAGAATCTGCAACGGATCTGTCTACCGTTTCGAGCCGAGTATCTGGGCAATGGGGTGTACCTGCGCGGCCTGGCAGAGGGTTTCGGGCCGGGCTACGGGTACCTTGAGGCGCAGGCCCTGCACGCGGTGATTCGGTATCATAAACCCAAGAGAATCGTGGAGGTCGGTGGCGGTGTCTCGACGTACTGTATGCGGCACGCTCTCCAACGCAACGAGGAGGAGACCGGTCGTCGAGCGGCGTTCGCGTGCATCGAGCCGTTCCCCTCGTCGCGTCTGCGGAATGTTGCCGACGTGAAGTTGTTCATCTCTGACGTCCGCCTCGTCCCAATGAGCATGTTCGACGCACTCGAGGAAAATGACCTGTTGTTCATCGACTCGTCGCACGCCGTGAGGCCCGGCAGTGATGTGGTGTATCTGGTCCTGGAAGTGCTGCCGCGACTCCGGACGGGCGTCGTCGTTCATTTTCACGATGTCTATTTTCCGTTTGACTATCCCAGAGACTCGGTCCGGACGTTTTTTCATGCGATGGAAAGCGCGCTGCTGCACGCGTTCCTGGTCGGAAACCGCGGCGTCGAAATCATATTCTGCTTGAGTCAATTGCACTATGACCGTGGCGACGTGTTGGCAGAGATATTCCCGGAGTACGCGCCGCAGGGCGGAGCCGATGGCCTCATGGAGGCTCGATGGCGCCCCTTCGAGAATCCCTCACGGCATTTTCCATCCTCGATCTTCCTGAGACGTCTTGCGGAGTGAGGCCGCCCGGTCCCGCATCGCGATAACGTGCGAATCCGCATCAGCGGTCGGAGACGATAGGGCCGCCGACGGTCGCCTCCTGTTGAGCCGATTCGGGTCCTCGAGACGGAGCCAGCCCCGCAGGGTTGACGATGTGGCACCCACCTTCGGACGCGTGACCGGCTCCGTTGCGGCGATTCGCTGCCGACGGGCGCCGCGCCCACACCGCGTGTGGGGGCTCCTGCGCGGTTCAACGAGGGGTGGGTGACCGGCCAGAATTTGCCGCGCGACCGCCTGCTTGGACGTCCTCGGGGCTCCACTGAAAAGACGCAGGAAATTACATACATATGATAGACTTTAGGCATAGTTAAGCATATGCGTTTCCGGAAAAACTCCTCCTCAGATTGAGGGGTTGGCGAATGCGACTGTCCCCTTGACTCACGAACCGCCAATTGTGGGCGGGGTCGCCCGAGAGGGTGGTCCGGTCGGTAAAAGAGGGCATGGGAGGCACTGACCAGGGGCGGTACTACGACGAGGCCTGTGACCAGGAGTTCGAGATCAGCCGTCCGCACGCCTGCGGTCGGCTGTATCAGTTCCTGATTCAGCACAAATTCTGGGCCGGGCTGAAGGTTCTAGGGCTGGACTTAGCCGGCAAGACAGCCCTGGAGGTGTGCTGTGGCTCGGGCATGATGACCGAGCATCTGGCGCGCCTCGGGGCTCGGGTCACCGGCACGGACCTCTCCACAGGCGCGATCGGACGCGCCGGCGAGCGGGCTCGCCGCTATGCCTTCACGGCGCAGTTTCTCGTGGCGGACGTCGCCCGCCTGCCGTTTCCGGACCGAAGCTTTGACGTGGTGGCCGTTCACGACGGCCTCCACCATCTCGAGGATCCTTTGAGGGCCGTCGAGGAGATGGCCCGCGTTGCCCGGCAGGGGGTGCTCATCCTCGAGCCGGCGCGGGCCGCCCTCACCCGGCTGGCGGTGCGCCTAGGGATCGCCCGGGAGGTCGAGGAGGCGGGGAACTCTGTTCACCGTCTGTCACCCGGTGAGATCGCCTCGGGCCTGCGCGAGTTGGGGTTCGACCGAGTCGTCTGGCGGCGAACGGTGATGTATTACGCGCACGAGCCAGGTGCGTGGTTCCGCTGGTTTGACAGAACGCCGCTCTTCCTCCTGTTTCGCGCCGTGTTCTGGAGTGTCAACCTGGCCCTCGGCCGGTGGGGGAACAAGCTCGCCCTGGCGGCGACTCGGGTGACCGCGTAGGAGCCAGGGGCATGCGCGTGCTCGTCCTCGGAATCAACTACTCACCCGAAGAGACAGGGATCGCCCCCTTCAACACAGGGCGCTGCGAGTACCTGGCGGGGCGTGGCCACGAGGTCCGGATGTGCACCGGCTTGCCCTACTACCCGGCCTGGCGCATCCGCGACGAGTACAGGGGACACCTCTTCACGCGGGAAGCGGTCAACGGGGTCACGGTCCTGCGCTCGTATCTCTATGTCCCACGACGTGTCACCGCGGCGCGCCGGATCCTCCACGAGGCGTCCTTCGTCCTTTCGGCCTCGCTGCGCGCGCTGCTCGGCCCGCGGCCGGACGTGCTCTTCGTCGTCTCGCCGCCCCTGGGTTTGGCGTTGCCCGCGGTGCTCTTGAGTCGGGTCTGGAGGGTCCCATATGTTTTTCACGTCACCGACCTCCAGCCGGACTCGGCGCTCGACCTCGGCATGCTGCCTCCCGGGCCCCTGGCCCGAGCGCTCTACGGCCTGGAACGCCTCGGCTATCGCCGCGCCGCGCTCGTCTCGACGCTCAACGAGGTCATGCGGCGCCGGATCGTCACAAAGGGAATCCCCGACGACAAGGTGATGCTGCTATCGGACTGGGCTGACCCCGCGTTGTTCTCGGTGCCGGTCCAGGGCGGTGGTGGGGCGTTCCGCCGCGCGTTCGGCCTTGGGAGCCGGTTCCTCGTGGTCCACGCGGGCAACATGGGGGTCAAGCAGGGGCTCGACACCGTCCTCGGCGCGGCGGAGCAGTCCCGCGACGACGCTGATCTGGTCTACCTCCTCGTGGGCGATGGCGCAATGCGGGGGAGCCTCGAGGGCCGCGCGGCCGCGCTCGGCTTGTCGAACGTCCGGTTCATTCCGCTCCAGCCGAGAACCATGTTTCGGGAGCTCCTGGCGGCGGCCGATGTCTGTCTGGTGACCCAGCAGCGGACGGTGGCGGATATCGTGTTCCCGTCCAAGGTGTTGACCCTGCTCGCCGCCGGGCGCCCGGTGGTTGCGTCGGTGAGCCCGGAGAGCGAGGTGGCGCGAGTCGTTCGCGAGGGGGGCGCGGGGCTCGTCGTCCCGCCTGAGGATCCCAGGGCCTTGCGAGAAGCCGTGGAGACCTTTCGGCGCGATGCGGCGGCGCGGCAGGCGAGCGGGGAGAGCGGCCGCGCGTACGCGCGGCAGCACTGGGACCATGAGCGGATCCTCTTCGAGATGGAAGCGCGGCTGCGCCGGCTGGTGGGAAGCGATGCTCGTGTCTCGACCCTGTCGCCGGAGCCCGACCGTGTTCGATGAGTATCGGACGCTGGTCCGCCGGGTGCTCATCGCGGCGGACCTCGAGGTCCTTGTCATTTCGTTCCTGGTGGCGTTCGTCATCCGGGATCGCCTCCTCAGCGCGGAGCTCGGCGAGCTTCCGTCAATCGCCGACTACTTGTGGCTCCTCGTCTTGCTTCTCGGAATCTGGTTCAGCTGTCTGAAGATGTTCGGGTTCTATCGGCCCACGCGCTATCTGCGGCTCCGCAAAGTCTTCGGGACCCTCCTCAGGGCGCACGGCCTCGCGGCGCTCGTGCTCCTGAGCCTCCTCTTCGTGGCCCGCCGCTGGGAGGTCAGCCGCCTCCTGACCCAGCTCTTCATCTTCATCGGCTTCGTTGGCCTGGCCGGTGAGCGACTCGTGATCGTCACGATGCTGCGGCGGCTGCGGGCGCGGGGTCTGAACTCCTGGCGCGTGCTGGTCGTGGGACCGGACGACCGCGCGCGCCGGTACCTGGAGTCGCTTCGCGAGCACGCGCACTGGGGCGTCCGGGTGGTGGGCGTCTTGGAGAGTGACGGGCCTCGATCGGCGGTCACTCCCGCCGAGTACCCGGTCCTCGGCAAGCTCCGAGACCTCCCGGACGTCCTGCACCGCGAGCCGACGGACGAGGTGCTGTTCACGGTGAGCCCCCAGGATTTCTCCACAGTGGAACCGTACCTCGAGCTCTGTCAGGAGATGGGGATCACGTCCCGGGTCCTGCTCGACCTGCCTCGCCGTGGCTGGACGACCGAGCAGCTCGACTGGTTTGAGGGGCAGGGAGTCCTATCGCTCGAGCCCGTCCGTCGCGGCCTCGCCGCGCTCGTGTGCAAGCGCGTCATCGACGTGGCGGGCGCGATCGCGGGGCTCGGGGCCTTCGGGGTGGCGTACCTCTGGTACGCGCCCAGGATACGACGAGAGTCTCCCGGGCCGGCGCTCTTCTCGCAGCAGCGGGTTGGGTTGAACGGCCGCCTCTTCAGGCTCTACAAGTTCCGCACCATGGTTCTCGAGACTCCGGAGGATCCGCGCGCTCTGGCGAGCCTCAACGAGATGCGGGGGCCGATCTTCAAGATCAGGGATGATCCGCGCATCACCCCGCTCGGCAAGAAGCTTCGCGCCCGTCATCTCGACGAGCTGCCGCAGGTCTGGAACGTGCTCAGGGGCGAGATGAGCCTGGTGGGGACGCGGCCCCCGACGGTTGACGAGGTCGAGCACTATCGACCGCATCACCGGCGACGCCTCTCCATGAAGCCGGGCATCACGGGGCTCTGGCAGATCAGCGGGAACGAGGCGGTCAGCGACTTCGAGACGATCGTCGAGCTCGACTGCCGGTACATCGACTCCTGGTCGCTGTGGCTCGATCTCCGGATCCTCGGGCGCACCGTGGTGAAGGTGCTCGGGGCCTCCGGGTGGTGAACGGGCCGCTCGCCAAGGCCACGCTGACGGGGGCGCGGCCATGACCACGGTGCTGGTGGCTGGAGCAGGGGGGTTCATCGGACATCACCTGACGACGACGCTCGTGCGCCGCGGTTACGTGGTTCGGGGAGCGGATCTCAAGCGCCCCGCGTACGAAGCGACGCACGCCACGGAGTTCGAGCTCCTCGACCTCCGACGCTTCGACGACTGCTTGATCGCGACGCGCGGTGTCGAGGAAGTCTACGCCCTCGCCGCGAACATGGGCGGCATTGGGTTCATCCACAGCCACAAAGCCGAGATCAGCCGTGACAACACGTTGATCGACATCCACCTGCTGGAAGCCGCCCGGCTGAACGGAGTGAAACGTCTCTTCTACGCCTCGTCGGCCTGCGTCTACCCAGCCTATCGGCAGGACACGCCAGACGTCGCGGCGCTCAAGGAGGAGGACGCCTACCCGGCCGAACCGGAAGACGGGTACGGCTGGGAAAAGCTCTACGCCGAGCGTCTGTGTCGCCACTATGCCGAGGACTTGGGCCTCGAGACGCGGGTGGTCCGCTTCCACAACATCTTCGGCCCGCTGGGGACGTACGACGGCGGGCGGGAGAAGTCGCCAGCGGCCTTCTGCCGGAAACTCGCGCTCGCCAAGGACGGTGATGTCATCGAGGTGTGGGGCGACGGCAAGCAGCGGCGGTCGTACTGCTACATCGACGACTGCGTCGAGGGGATCTGCCGGATGATGCGGTCGGACTTCCGGGGCCCCCTGAACCTCGGTCACGACAGGATGGTCACCATCGACGAACTCGTGGACATGGTGGCCAAGATCGCGGGCAAGCGGATTTCGAAGCAGTACGATCTGAGCAAGCCGCAGGGTGTGCGAGGCCGGAACAGCGACAATACGCGGCTGCGCCAGGTGCTCACGTGGGAACCTGCGATCAGCCTTGAAGAGGGGCTCGATCGAACGTATCACTGGATCAGAAGGGAGCTGGTCCGAATGGGCCGGCTCGCCGGATAGGGGCAGACCAATCTCCCCGGCCCGGTCACCCTCGAAAGTGAGACGGACGCGCCGCACGTCCTCAAGCTCGAGGAAGCCCTCAACGCCACAGCGAGGCTCTACGCCATCGATGAGGACCGACGACCTTGTTCCTCGAGCCGTCACGGCTACTCCGGGCCTCAACCGTCTGAAAGGGAAGCCGATTCGTAACGAGAAGCGGCCCGTGGCGCGCGACCGAGCTGCGCGCGTCATTGAACTCCGTCTTCATCACCCACGCAGGTGGGCGGAATGCGATCGCCGGCAGCGACGTGCGGCTTGCACGTAGAGGTTTTGCCGCGGTAGGACCGCACGGGCCATTGGATTCCCGCCCTCTTATGGACCGCTAGACCATTTCGAGGCCACCTCATGGACAAGCAGAGACACTGGGATTCTGCGAGTAGAGACCGCACCACGTTCGCGCTGAATTGCGAGTTTCCCCTCCGTCTGAAGCTTCTCAGGTGGCTGGGACGGCAGACCTGGCTGCCGCGAGGCCAGGACCTTCTTTTGAGAATGTTGTGCGATCCCCAGACCGCCCCTCACTTCTTCTTCGAGATCGACTTCTTTGGCCAAAGATACCGGGGGGACCTCGCACACTACATCGACTGGGTCGTCTTCTGCTACGGTGCCGCCCCATATTCTGAGGTGAGCCTTCTTAAGGAGGTCGTAGCGGAACTCCGATCACGACGCTGCAGCCCAGTCAACTTCTTTGATGTCGGCGCGAATGTGGGGCACCACACGCTCTTCATGGCGCCACTCGCCGATTGTGTTCTGGCATTTGAACCGTTCCCGCCACTACGCTCTCTGATTGAAGAGAAGATCTCGCTCAACGCGTTGAATAACGTCGTCGTTGTGCCGTTTGGGCTGGGAGAAAGGGACGAAACGCTGGAATATTTTCCTGGCAAAGGGGCAAATCCTGGAGCCGGCACTTTCCTTCCCAATGGGCAAATTCACGTCGAAGATTCGGTCAAACTGACTGTTCGAAACGGCGACCTCCTCTGTGAGGAAAGGAACTTCCCGCGGATCGACTTGCTGAAGGTGGACGTCGAAGGATTTGAGCCCTTCGTATTCAGAGGCCTGGCGAATCGCATTGGGCGCGACCGGCCCGTCATTTTGACGGAGCTGACTGACGCATCGCGTGATGGATTTGGGTCCGAAGCGGGGTTTCGAGCTTCCTTTTACAAGAGCGCGCGATTTGCCGAGGTCACCGGTCGTAATGGCTGCGAGTTCAAGCTGAGGCGGTTCGTGTATGAGGCCAGTTTCGAGGCGTTGATCGTCCCCCCTGAGATGGCCGAGTTCGTCGAAACTCGGCTAGACGGGTGACCGCGCGGTCGGGATGTTGGAGCGACGCGGGTACGGGGCCGGTTCCTCGTGAAGCCGCGCGATGAGACAGGCGACGGCCTCGGTGAGACGGAAACAAAACTCGCCCGCTCTTGAGCAGGGACGGACTGGCCCGGGACGGCAAGAGGCTCTCGTTGCGGCACAGCGCACCGACCGGGTTGGGTCGGCGTGGATTGATCACACGGGGAAGGGAGCGCGAGAAGCTGGGCCCGACCTTCGAGTTCGGGTAGTCGCGTGATGGATGGGCACGCGGCCCACACGCCCGGTGCCAGAGCACCAATCGTACAAGATCCGATGTGGTATACAGGCGGAACAGAGTGCCGACTTGTAACGTTCAGGACAATAATAAATCGTGCGATCGTCGGCGGCGACCGGACGCTTGTTGGTCGCCACCCCTGTGTGCGGTAGCGGATCACGACGTCGTCTGCTCGAAGAACATCCCGTCATCTGACATGTGGGGCGGGACGGATTGGCGTAGGTCGTGCCGGTCATCAGTTGTCGCCGGAACCGGCTGAACGTCGGCGTGATGATCGCCGGTGAGGCGCCCGTCTCCCACCGGTTGGAGCAACGGGAGCTTCGCTGGCGATTCGCGGAGAGCCGGTCTTGCCGGCCGGCGGCTGCTTTCAGCCGCTTCGCTTAGGGATGATCGAATACTGCATCAGCGATGCCGTACCTCGGGCTGATAAAAGGGGGGCGTCGCGCAGAGCGTCGGAGATTCCCAGAGTGCCGGAAGATGCGTCCGTGACGACAAGCGGTAGGGTCAAGCTGGCGGTACGACTATACCAGTGGTGTGCGGAGGTCGGAAGGGGGTACGAATGGGCGGTAGTCCCGTTCGCCCGCTCCGTGAATACATCGTGAAAGTCCGGCTCGACTCGTCCCACCAAGCGTCTCGCCCACCGGAATGAGGACGTCGCGCGAAACGCCCTCTGCGGCGTTTGCGGCCGGTATAGAATCGCACCGTGACACTCGGCCATCGAGCGGCGGTTCTCGTCATCGCGGTCGGCCTCTCGATCGGCCCGTTCGAGCACCCAGGCTCCGCGCTGGCTCAGGCCGGCTACTATGTCACGCCGTCGTTGACCGTTTCGGAAACCTACGACGACAATCTCTTCCTCACGAGCTCCAACCGGCAGGACGACTACATCTCCCGATTCCTGCCGGGCTTGAAAGCCGGATACCAGTCGGAGCCGTTGACGTTACTTGGCAGCTATTCGTTTCGGAGTGCCATATATGAGAAGCACCCGTTGCTCGACTCGCCGCTCGAGAGTCAGTTGGGGAGCCTCACGTTGACACACCGACCGACCGAAGTCCTC
>QHRX01000090.1:0-371 GCA_003221455.1 Candidatus Rokuibacteriota bacterium | reverse complement strand
CGAACTGAACCAGCCCAATCCTGCCCTCCCCTTTATCCCTGTTCAGGCCACCGCAGGCCTTCTGACTACCCGACTGACGTCGACCTTTTACAGTCTCACGCCGTCGATCGCGTACAGCTTCGATGCTCTCACTCGAGGCAAAGCAACGTACGGCTATGCGGTCGTCGAAAGCGGCAGTCTGTCAACGACGACCCAGGATGTGATCCTCCAACTCGATCGCGAGATCACGCCGCGAGACACCGGGCTGCTCAAGACCTATTATCGCCACTTCGAAACGACGGCGTCGGGCCCACTCGTTTCATCGGGTGCGTCCACCTCGTCAGACTCGTACGCTGTCACCGCCGGCTGGACGCGTCGGTTCACCCCGCAGT
>QHRX01000221.1 GCA_003221455.1 Candidatus Rokuibacteriota bacterium | reverse complement strand
TAGCTCTGCAGCGTCGAGATCCCCATCTTCGACATGACCTTGAGGATCCCCTTGTTGAGGGCCTTGATGTAGTTCTTGACGGCCGTCTTGTGGTCGATCCCCGGCAGGAGGCCGGTAGAAATCATGTCGTCGAGGGTCTCGAAGGCGAGGTAGGGGTTGACCGCGCCGGCACCGTAGCCGATCAGGAGCGCCATGTGGTGGACCTCGCGCGCGTCCCCCGACTCGACCACGAAGGCGCACTTGGTCCGGCTGCCCTCGCGCACGAGGTGGTGGTGCACGCCCGCCGTCGCCAGCAGGCTCGGGATCGGCGCGCGGCCGGCGGCGACACCTCGATCCGAGAGGATCAGGATGTTGTGGCCGGCGGCGATGGCCGCACTGGCCCGCCGCCGGAGATCGTCCATCGCGCGCTCGAGGGCGGCGCCGCCGCCGGCCGCGTCGTAGAGCATGGGCAGCGTGATCGACCGGAAGCCGCGCGCCTCGACGTGGACCAGCTTGGCCAGCTCGTCGTTGTCGATGATCGGGTACTTGATCGTTATCTGCCGACAGGATTCGGGGTCCGGCTTGAGCAGGTTCCGCTCGGGGCCGATCGTCGACTCCATCGAGGTGACCAGCTCCTCGCGGATCGCGTCGAGGGGGGGATTGGTCACCTGGGCGAAGAGCTGCTTGAAGTAGTCGTAGAGGAGCCGCGGACGGTTGGACAGCACCGCGAGCGCGGTATCGGTCCCCATCGAGCCGACCGGCTCCTCGCCCGCCCGGGCCATCGGCTCGAGCAGGATCCGCAGGTCCTCGTGGGTGTAGCCGAAGGCCTGCTGGCGCTGCACGACCGTCTCGTGGTCGGGCTCGGGGAGGTACGGCGCCGGCGGGAGCTCCTCGATGCTGACGAGGTTCTGCCGGAGCCAGTCGGCGTACGGGTGCTGGCTGGCGACCTGGCGCTTGATTTCCTCGTCGTCGATGATCCGGCCCTGGGCGGTGTCGATCAGGAAGATCCGCCCCGGATGCAGCCGCTCCTTGATCAGGATCCGCTCGGGCGGGATGTCGAGCACGCCCACCTCGGAGGCCATGATCACGAGGTCGTCCTTGGTCACGTAGTAGCGGGACGGCCGGAGCCCGTTCCGGTCGAGCACCGCGCCGATCACGGTGCCGTCGGTGAAGGCGATCGAGGCGGGCCCGTCCCACGGCTCCATCAGCGACGCGTGGTACTCGTAGAAGGCGCGCCGCTCCGGGTCCATGCTCTCGTGGTTCTGCCACGGCTCCGGGATCATCATCAGGATTGCGTGCGGCAACGAGCGCCCGGTCATGACGAGGAACTCGAGCACGTTGTCGAACGTCGCCGTGTCGCTGCCCCCCTCGCGGATGACCGGGAAGATCTTCGCGAGGTCGTCACCGAGGAGGTCGGACTCGCAGAGGGCCTCGCGGGCGTGCATCCAGTTGATGTTGCCGCGGAGCGTGTTGATCTCGCCGTTGTGCGCGATGTAGCGGTAGGGATGCGCCAGCGGCCAAGAGGGGAACGTGTTCGTGCTGAAGCGCTGGTGGACGAGCGCGAGGGCCGACTCGAGGTCGGGGTCGGCGAGATCGGGGTACATCGCCTCGAGCTGGTCGGCGATCAGCATGCCCTTGTAGATGAGCGTGTTCGAGGACAGGCTCGGGATGTAGAAGAACTTCCTCTCGGAGAGGTCGAGCCGGTCGACGGCGTTCTCGACGCGCTTGCGGATGACGTAGAGCTTGCGCTCGAAGCGCGCGGGGGCGTCGGGAAGCGCGGCGAGCGCCGGACCGCGCCCGATGAAGATCTGCCGGAAGACCGGCTCGACCGCGACCGCGGTGGCGCCGAGGAGGCGGTCGTCGGTCGGCACGTCGCGCCAGCCGAGGACCCGCTGTCCCTCCGCGGTGACGGTCTGCTCGACCAGGCGCTCGACCGCCGCACGCTGGGCGGCGTCACGCGGCAGGAAGACCATGCCGGCGCCGTATTCCCCGGGGGCGGGGAGGTCGAGCCCGAGCCGGTCCGCGTGCTTGCGGAGGAAGCGGTCGGGCATCTGGACGAGGATGCCCGCGCCGTCCCCGGTGTTGACCTCACAGCCGCACGCGCCCCGGTGGAGCAGGTTGATGAGCACCTGCAGGGCCTGGCGAACGATCGAGTGGGAGCGGACCCCCTTGATGTTCACCACGAAGCCGACGCCGCACGCGTCGTGCTCGTGGCGGGGATCGTAGAGTCCCTGGGCCGGCGGGGGTCCTGGCTCGCCTGTCATCGTCGTCGTCCCTTCCAGCGCTCCGTCGCGCCGCGCCTCGCCCAGCCTCCGCGCCGGGCCGAGTCGCCAATGAGTTGGCCGATCATACGCCGGGCGCAACCATAAGTCACCGGCCAAAGGAGAGATAGTTTGTATTAGTACGCCTAATAGTGTAGGCTGAGGGCGTGCACCTCGAAACGCTCCGACTCTATTGCGACGTCGTCCGGTTGCGCAGTTTTTCACGCGGCGCGCAGCTCAATCATGTCTCTCAGTCGGCCGCGAGCCAGGCCGTCCAGCAGCTCGAGGCGGACCTGGGGGTGGCGCTGATCGACCGGACCAAACGGCCGTTCGTCCTTCGGCCCGAGGGCCGCGCCTTCTACGACGCCAGCCGGACGCTGCTCGACGGCTACGAGAAGGCCAAGGCGCAGATCGCCGCCGTCAAGGACGAGCTCGCGGGCACCGTCCGCGTGGCCGCGATCTACTCGGTCGGCCTGCACGACCTGAGCCCCCACGTGCAGCGGTTCATGGCGCTCTACCCCCGGGCCCGCGTCCAGCTCGAGTGCCTGCACCCGCACAAGGTGGTGGACGCGGTGCTGAGCGACGCGGCCGACGTGGGGATCATGTCCTATCCTCCCGTCAACCGGTCCCTGTCCGTCGTGCCGCTTCGGTCCGAGCCGATGGCCTTCGTCTGCCACCCGGCCCACCGGCTCGCCCGCCGCAAACTCGTGGCGCCGGCCGATCTCGCGGGGGAGAAGTTCGTCGCGTTCGACGCGGGGCTGACGATCCGGAAGGCGATCGACCGGGCGTTTCGGGCGCACAACGTCAAGGTCGACGTGGTCATGGAGTTCGACAACATCGAAACGATCAAGCAGGCGATCACGATCGGCGCCGGAGTGAGCCTGCTCCCGCGGCACACCGTGCAGAAGGAGATCGGCATCCGAACGCTCGCGGCCGTGCCGCTCGCCGCGCCCGGCCTGGCCCGGCCCGTCGGCATCATCCACCGCCGGGCCAAGCGCCTCACCCCCACCGCCGCCCGCTTCATCGACCTCCTGCGCGAGGCCGCCGCCCGTGACTCCCGAGACGACGTGCCGGGGGCGGCGCGCGGCGCCGGCGCCGGCTCCGGCTGAGACGGGCGTGGTACCCTGACCCTCGTGAGCGAGGAGGCGCCGGCCAACCGAGATCCGACCTGCCGGGGCGTTCGCCCCCGCCGCCTTCGGGTCGGGCTCCTAGTCCTGGACGGGCGGCCCTCGACGCTCGTCGACCGTGGGCGGGGTCTCCTCGTTTCCGCCGCCGGGCTCGGGTGCGCGGTGCCGGCGCGCTCCGGCGAGTCGAACCGCCTGGACCCGATGGACCATGTCGGTCACGCGGGCGCCGGCGCGCGCGCGCCGAGCCCCGGGGTCGGCGCCGGGAGCCGTGTCGCATGACGGACGCCCGCCTGATCATCGCCGCCAGCGAGGCCGACGCGAATCTCTACTACGCCTGCGGGTTCCTGGCACCGGACCCGTTCGTGTTCGTCGAGGCGCGCGGGCGCACGTTCCTCCTGATGAGCGACCTCGAGGTCGACCGGGCCCGGGCGCAGGCCCGGGTCGACGAGGTTCGCGCGTACGCCGCCTACGAAGGCAAGGCCCGCCAGCGCTGGCCGGAGCCGCGGGTGGCCGACGTCGTCGCCCTCCTCCTCGAGGAGCTCGGGGTGGCCGCGGTCACGGTCCCCGCGAACTTCCCGCTCGAACAGGCCGACCGGCTGCGAGAGCGGGGTGTGCAGGTCACCGCCCAGGCGGACCCGTTCTTCCCGGAACGGCTGGTGAAGCGGGCGGACGAGATCGCCGCCATCGGCGAGACCCAGCGCCACACCGAGGCGGCGCTCGCCGCGGCGCTCGACGTGCTGCGGGCGAGCGACGTCCGCGGCGCGGACGTGTACTGGCAGGGCCGCCCGCTCACCTCCGAGGAGCTGAGGCGGATCGTGAACGTGAGCCTGATGGAGCGAGCCTGCGTGGCCGAGCACACGATCATTGCCTGCGGCGTCGACGGCGTGGATCCTCATCACGAGGGCGCGGGGCCGATCCGGGCCAACCAGTCGATCGTCTTCGACATCTTCCCCCGGTCCTCGCGGACGCGTTACTACGCCGACATGACGCGGACGGTGGTGAAGGGGCGGGCCCCCGACGCGCTCCGTCGGATGTACGACGCCGTGCTCGCCGCCCAGCGGCGCGGCATCGAGCTCGTGCGCGACGCCGCCTCGGGGCAGGCGATCCACGCGGAGGTGGCCCGCACGCTCGAGCGCCGCGGGTTCGAGACGGCCGTGGTGAACGGCCGCCACCAGGGCTTCTTCCACGGGACCGGCCACGGCGTGGGGCTCGACATCCACGAGCCGCCGCGCATCGGCAAGGTCGACCACGTCCTCCGGGCTGGCCAGGTCGTCACCGTCGAGCCCGGCCTCTACTACCCCGAGTGGGGTGCGGTGCGCATTGAAGACATGGTGGCCGTCGAGGCCGCGGGGTGCCGGAACCTCACCGCGTTCGCCAAAGACACCCTGGCGCCAAGAAGCCGCGGGAGGGCCGAGTCCGCGCGGGGACAGTCAACTCCATTACGCGCCGATACGGCCAGCGTCCGACCAAAGGACGGCTGGGGGGGTACGCGATGAGCGAGTTCGGGGCCGAGCACCACGCCGCATCCGAAGAAGAGATTCGAGAGATCAAGGGCGCCCTTCTCGAAGACACGATCAGGACCCTCCGACCCGCCGAGCCCCTCTGCGTTCGCGAGACGGCGACGGTGCACGACGCCGTGGCCGCCATGCTGGCCAAGCGGCAGGCGGGCGTGCTCGTGATCGACGCCGACGGGCGCTTGACGGGCATCTTCACCGAGCGGGACGTGCTCACGCGCGTCGTCGGGCGCGGCCTCGACACCCGCCTCACCCCGCTGGCCGCGGTGATGACGCGAGACCCGGAGGCCGTCTCGCCGCGCGACCGGATCGCGTACGCCCTGAACCGGATGAGCGTGGCAGGGTACCGGACGATCCCGGTCGTGGACGCCGAGACGCGTCCGATCGGGGTCGTGACCGTGACCGATTTCATTCGCTGGCTGGTGGATCTGTTCCCCGAGGCGGTGCTGAACATTCGGCCCGGAGACGCGATCAAGCGCCCGCACGAGGTGGACGCCGGCTAGGCGCTCACGACGGAGGAGATGATGGTCCATGAGTGAGACAGCGGCTCGCGCAGTCACCGCGCCCAAGCCCCGCCGCGACCTGGCCCGCGCCGTGGTCCGATTCGCCGGGGACTCGGGTGACGGTATGCAGCTGACGGGCGAGCAGTTCACCCTCGAGTCGGCCGTCGCGGGCAGCGACCTCGCGACGCTCCCGAACTTCCCGGCGGAGATCCGCGCGCCGGCGGGGACGCTGTTCGGCGTGTCGAGCTTCCAGCTGCAGTTCGGCAGCCAGCGGGTGTACACCCCAGGCGATCGGCTCGACTGCCTGGTCGCGATGAACCCGGCTGCGCTGAAGGTGCACGTCGACGACCTGAAGCCGGGCGGCCTCCTGATCGTCAACACGACGGCGTTCGACAGGCGCAACCTCGACAAGGCCGGGTACGCCGCGAACCCACTCGACGACCCGACGCTCGCCGAGCGGTACCGCCTGCACAAGGTCGACATGACCGCGCTCACGCTGGAGGCGATCCAGGACCTGCCGCTGAACACGAAGGAGAAGGACCGGACGAAGAACTTCTTCGCCCTCGGGCTCGTGTCCTGGATCTACACCCGACCGCTCGACCCCACGCTCGACTGGATCAAGAAAAAGTTCGCGAAGAACGCGACGATCGCCGAGGCGAACGTCCGGGTGCTCAAGGCGGGCCACGCCTTCGGCGAGACGGCCGAGATCTTCTCCGAGTGCTACCAGCTGGAGCCAGCGGAGATGGCGCCGGGCCTCTACCGGGCGATGACCGGCAACCGGGCGCTCGCGTGGGGGCTCCTCGCCGCCGCCGAGCGGTCGAAGGTGCCGATCGTCTACGGGGCGTACCCGATCACGCCGGCGAGCGGCATCCTCGAAGAGCTGGCGATGCACAAGCGCTTCCGGATCCGGACGATCCAGGCGGAGGACGAGATCGCGGCGGCCTCGGCGGCGATCGGCGCGTCGTTCGGGGGCGCCGTCGGCGTCACCGCCTCGAGCGGCCCCGGGATCGCGCTCAAGGGCGAGGCGATCGGGCTCGCGGTGACGGCCGAGCTGCCGCTCGTGATCTTTGACATCCAGCGGGGCGGGCCGTCCACGGGGCTGCCGACGAAGACCGAGCAGGCGGATCTGATGCAGGCGCTCTACGGCCGCAACAGCGAGGCGCCGGTCGTCGTGCTGGCGCCGGCCACGCCGGGCGATTGCTTCTTCATCGCCTACGAGGCGGTCCGCATCGCCACCAAGTACATGGTGCCCGTGATCGTGCTGAGCGACGGCTTCCTCGCCAACGGATCGGAGCCCTGGCGCATCCCCGATCCGAGCACGCTGCCGCCGATCGAGGTCCACTTCCGGACCGATCCCGCTGGCTTCTTCCCCTACCTCAGAGACCCCGCTACGCTCGGCCGGCCCTGGGTCCGCCCGGGGACGCCGGGGCTCGAGCACCGGATCGGTGGCATCGAGAAGCAGGACGGGACCGGCGACATCTCCTACGACCCGGACAACCACGACCACATGGTGCGGACGCGCGCCGAGAAGGTACGGCGCGTCGCCCAGGAGATTCCGCCGACCTCGATCAACGGGCCCGCCACCGGCGACCTCTTGGTGGTCGGGTGGGGGGGGACCTACGGCGCCATCACCGCCGCCGTCGAGCGCTCCCAGGCCGACGGCAAGGCGGTCGCGTCGGTCCACCTCCGGCACCTGAACCCGCTGCCGCCGGACCTCGGGCACATCCTCAGGGAGTACCGGCGGGTGCTGGTGCCGGAGATCAACAGCGGCCAGCTCGTCCGCGTGCTGCGCGCCGAGTACCTCGTCGACGCCGTCGGCTTCAACCGCGTCCGCGGGCTCCCGCTCGCCACCGAGGACATCTGCGACACCATCAACCAGCTCCTGGAGGGGCACTGATGAGCGCCACCGGGACCGGGGCCGCCGAAGCCCCGAGGTACACGAAGAAGGACTTCGAGTCAGACCAGGACGTCCGGTGGTGCCCGGGCTGCGGCGACTACGCCGTCCTGAGCGCGGTGCAGAAATCGATGCCGGACCTCGGGATCCCCCGCGAAAACATCGTGTTCATCTCGGGCATCGGCTGCTCGAGCCGGTTCCCGTACTACATGAACACCTACGGCTTCCACACGATCCACGGCCGGGCGCCCGCCATCGCCACTGGCCTCCGGGTGGCGCGGCCCGATCTCAAGGTCTTCGTGGTGACCGGCGACGGCGACGGGCTGTCGATCGGCGGCAACCACATGCTGCACGTGCTACGGCGCAACGTGAACCTGACGATCCTCCTCTTCAACAATCGCATCTACGGCTTGACCAAGGGGCAGTACTCCCCGACGAGCGAGCAGGGCAAGATCACGAAGTCGACGCCGATGGGCTCGGCCGACCGTCCCGTGAACCCGATCGCCTTCGCGCTCGGCTGCGGCGCGACGTTCGTCGCGCGGACGGTCGACCGCCACATCGCGCACATGGAGGAGACGATCAAGCGCGCGGCCGCCCATCGGGGCACGGGCTTCGTCGAGATCCTCCAGAACTGCAACGTCTACAACGACCTCGCGTGGAACGTCCTCTACGACAAGGAGCAGCGGCTCGCGCACGAGATGAAGCTCGAGCACGGCAAGCCGCTCGTGTTCGGCCCGGTCGACGCGCGCCAGGCCCTCATCATGGACGGCGTCAAGCCCGTGGTCGCCCCGGCCAAGGAGACCCCGCCGGACCGGCTCTGGATCCACGACGAGTCGAACCTGAACGCGGCCAAGATCCTCGCGGACCTGTTCGCGCCCGACTACCCGGTGCCCGTCGGGGTGTTCGCGGCCGTCTCGGCACCGGTCTACGAGGAGATCGTCCTCGACCAGGAGCAGCGGGCGATCGCCGACAAGGGCGTGGGCGAGATCGCGAAGCTTCTGAAGTCGGGGGACACCTGGAAGATCGAATAGGCCGCCGCGCCCCCCGGCCTGAAGAGTCTGCCGTGCCATGCCGCTGAGCCCCGCCGTCATCCCGGAGCTCCGTCGACTGCTCGGGCCCGACGGCCTCGTCGTCACGCCCGAAGGGCGGATGACGTACGAGTGCGACATGCACACCTTCTACAAGGGCACGCCGGAGCTGGTCGCCCTGCCCCGCACCACGGCCCAGGTGATGGAGCTCGTCCGACTCTGCCGGCGGGAGCGCGTCGCCGTGATCCCCCGCGGATCGGGCACGGGCCTCATCGGCGGCGCCACGGCCCCCCAGGGCGGGATCATGATCTCGACGACCCGGATGAACGAGATCCTCGAGATCGACCTGGCGAACCGCTCGGCGACCGTGCAGGCAGGGCTCATCAACGTCTGGCTCTCGAACGCGGTCCGCGACCGCGGGTACTTCTTCGCGCCCGACCCGTCGAGCCAGATGGTGTCCTCGATCGGGGGGAACGCCTCGACCAACGCGGGCGGGCCGCACTGCTTGAAGTACGGCGTGACCGTGAACCACGTGCTCGGGCTCGAGGTCGTGACCGGTGCCGGCGAGCTCGCGCGGCTGGGGGGCAAGGTCGCCGACCGCGCCGGGTACGATCTCACCGGCGTGACCGTGGGCAGCGAGGGCACGCTCGGCATCGTGACCGCCGTCACCGTCCGGCTGCTCCACACCCCCGAGGGAGTGCGGACCGCACTGGCGGCCTTCGCCTCGATCGAGGACGCGTCGGAGGCCGTGTCGGCCATCATCGCCGCCGGCATCGTCCCCGCGGCGCTCGAGATGCTGGACGCGGCGATCATCCGCGCCATCAACGAGGGAATCCACGCCGGCTACCCGACGGGCGCGGCGGCGGTGCTCCTCATCGAACTCGACGGGCCCCAGGCCGAAGTCGCCGCGCAGGCCGAGCGGGTCGCCGCGATCTGCCGCGACCACCGGCCGCTCGCCATCAGGGTGGCGACCACCGAGGCCGAGCGCACGCTTCTCTGGAAGGGACGAAAGGAGGCGGCGGGCGTGCTCGGGCGGATGACGGCCAACTGGCTGCTCCAGGACGCGGTGGTGCCGCGCTCGAAGCTGCCGGCGATCATGCGCGAGGTGGCCGCGATCGCCGCGCGTCACCAGCTGCTCATCGCCAATGTGTTCCACGCCGGCGACGGCAACCTGCACCCGCTGATCTGCTACGACGAGCGCCGCCCGGGCGAGCGCGAGCGCGCGATCCAGGCCAACGAGGAGCTCCTGGCCGCCTGCATCGCGCTCGGCGGGAGCGTGACCGGCGAACACGGCGTCGGGGTGGACAAGGCCAAGAACCTTCCCAAGCAGTACGCGCCCGCGGACCTCAACTTCATGGCGCGGCTCCGGCGCGCGTGGGACCCGGACAACATCATGAACCCCGGCAAGCTCTTGCCGTCCCATCCCGCCTGCGGCGAGGGCCTGCGCGTCGGGGCGCCGGTCCGGATCCCGTCCGGGGCCTGGGTCTAGCGGCATGACGAGCGCCCTCGGCGAGCGCCTGCGGGCGGTCGTCGGCGCCGAGCACCTGGCCGACGGCGCGTCGGCGGCGGTCGACGGCGTGGCCCCGCGCTTTGTCGCGCGGCCGGCGAACGTGGCCGAGGTCAGCCGACTCCTCGGCCTGGCGCACGCCGAGGGGCTCGCGGTCGCGCCCCGCGGCGCGGGGACGGCGCAGGGCCTCGGCAACCCACCGACCCGCCTCGACCTGGTGATCGAGCTCGGCCGGCTCAACCGCGTCGTCGAGTACGAGCCGGCCGACGTGACCGTGAGCGTCGAGGCCGGCATGACGCTCGACGATCTCGAGCGGGTGCTCGGCAAGCACCGCCAAGTCCTGCCCCTCGACCCGCCCGGCTGGCGGGCGCGGACGGTCGGCGGCGTGCTGGCGACGAACGCGAGCGGCCCCTGGCGCTTCCGCTACGGCACCGGCCGCGACGCGCTCCTGGGCGTCCGGTTCGTCCAGGCCGACGGCACCGTGACCTGGGGCGGGTCGAGGGTGGTGAAGTCGGTCACGGGCTACGACATCCCGAAGCTCCTGACGGGCGCCCTCGGCACGCTCGGCGTCATCGTGGAGACGACCCTTCGGCTCCACCCCTCCCCGGAGTGCGAGCGCTCGTGGCTCCTGGGCTTTGCGTCGCTCGACCTGGCCCGGGGCTGCCTGGCCGCCCTCCTCGACTCCGCTCTCCAGCCGTCGCGGGTCGAGATCGTCAACGCCGGCACGCTCGCGGCGCTGGGCGAGCCCGTGACGGCCGCGGCGCTTGCGGTCTCGATCGCGAGCGTGGACGCGGCGGTCGCGGCCGAGGGCGCCGAGCTCGACCGGCTCGCCCGGGCGGCGGGCGGCGGCGCCCGCCAGCTCGCCGACGACGTCTGGGAGCGCTACGGCTCGCTCTTCGCCGGCGCGCGGGGAGTCCGCCTCAGGCTCGCCTGCCTGGCCACGAGCGTGACCGAGCTCGTCGCCCTCGTCGACGCCCTGGCTCACCGGCACGGGCTCGGTGCGCGGGTCGGGGGGTGCGCCGGCCTCGGGGCGCTCACCGCGGTCCTCGAGGGCGAGTGCGCGCCGGACGCCTGGGAGCCCGCGATCCTCGGCCCCCTCCGCGACCGCCTGGAGGGCGAGGGCGGGAGCGTGATCGTCGAGCAGTGCCCGCTGGCACTGAAGGAGCGCATCGACGTCTGGGGGCCGGTCGACCCGCAGGCGTTGGCGCTCATCCGCCGGATCAAGACGGAGTTCGACCCGACGGGGGTGCTCAACCCCGGACGCTTTGTGAGTCGGCTGTGACTCGGCCGGCGACCGTCGCCGCGCGGCTCGGCGCCTTCAGCGGGCCGGACCTTCCGGACCCGGACGGGCTCAGGAGTTGCGTCCACTGCGGGATCTGCCTGCCGCAGTGCCCGACGTACCAGATCCTCGGGGAGGAGATGGACTCTCCCCGCGGTCGCCTCTACCTCGTGCGCGCCGCCGCCGAGGGACGACTCGACATCACGCCCACATTCACGCGGCACCTGGACCTCTGCCTCGGCTGCCGCGCCTGCGAGACGGCCTGCCCGTCGGGCGTGCCCTTCGGGCGGCTGCTCGAGGCGACCCGCGGCCAGATCGAGCGCCGCGGCCGCGGGCCGGCGCGGCGGGCGCTCGAGACGCTCATCTTCGGGCTCTTCCCGCACCCCCGCCGCCTCGGACCGGCCCTTCGCCTGCTCGCGCTCTATCAGCGCTCGGGGCTCCAGTCCCTGGTCCGCGCCCGCGGGCTGCTCCGGCCGTTCCCGAGGCTCCGGGCGATGGAGCAGCTGCTGGCCGCGGTGCCGCGGGTCGGGCGGCTCCCCGCGCTAGTTCCAGCGGTGGGCGCCCGGCGGGGTCGGGTCGGGCTCCTCACCGGATGCGTCCAGCGCCTCCTCTATCCGCAGGTCAACGCGGAGACCGCGCGCCTGCTATCGCGCGCGGGCTGGGATGTCGTGATTCCGGCGGGCCAGGGATGCTGCGGAGCCCTCCACCTCCACGGCGGCCGGCTCGACGAGTTCCGCAGGCTGGCGGGCGCCCTCGCCCAGGCGTTCCCGGAGGCCCTCGACCACCTGGTCGTGAACGCGGCCGGGTGCGGCTCGGCGATCCGGGAGTACGGCCACTGGCTCGGTGAGGCCGCGCCGGCCGCGGCCCTCGCCCGCAAGACGCGCGACGTGACCGAGCTTCTCGTGAATGCCGACCTGCCGCTCCGCCCGGTCGAGGCGGTGGCGACCTACCACGACGCCTGTCACCTCGTCCATGGCCAGGGGATCCGGAGCGCGCCCCGCGCCCTCCTCGCGCGGATCCCCGGCTTGAGGCTCGTGGAGCTGCCCGAGAGCGACCTCTGCTGCGGTAGCGCCGGCGTGTACAATCTGCTCGAACCCCAGATGGCCGATCGGCTGCTCGAGCGCAAGGTCGACAACATCGCCGCCACTGGCGCGACCCTGCTCGTCGCCGGCAACCCGGGCTGCCTGCTCCAGATCGCGAAGGGATGCCGGGCGCGCGGCCTCGTCGTCGAGGTCCTCCACCCGGTGGAGGTGCTCGCGCGCGCGGTCGGACCGTGAAGATTCGCGTCCGGGAGCACGCGAGCTTTCGGCCCGACAAGCTGGCCAGGGTCCTGCTCGCCACGACGCCGCGGGCCCAGCTCGACCTCTACTGCGTCGGTCCGGGGCAGAGCCAAAAGCCACACACCCACGCCGACCAAGACAAGATCTACTACGTCCTCGAGGGCCGCGGGCGCTTCAGCCTGGACGGCCGCGAGGACTGGGCGGGCGCGGGCGAGGCGATCGTGGCGCGCGCGGGGGCGGAGCACGGCCTCGTCAACGACGGCCCCGACCCGCTTCTGGTGCTGGTCGTCGTCTCGCCGCCACCGCCCCACTGACGCGGTGACGTCAAAGCCGGGCGTGTCTCGCGTAGTGGGCTGGCCTCGGGCGCAGGCCCGGGCCCGTGGTCGGCTCGGCGCCGGGGCGCCGCGCCCGGACGGGCGGCGGGCTCCCGCGCTTGCCCTTCGGCCAGGGTCGGGAGGCGCGCGGGTGGCCGGGGGGACACTCCACCTCGACGCCGAGCACGGCCGCGCGCCCGCGGCCGCGTGGCCCGGGACCCCGGATTGACCAAGCGGTACTTCAGGCCCGAGGAAGTGGACGCCCTGATCCCGGAACTGACGCGGATCATGGACGCGGTGATGCGCGCCCACGCCCAGGCCACGGAGGGGAGCCGCCAGCTCCAGGGCGAGCAGCAACGGATCGTCTTGGCGGGCGGCGGGCTGATCGACCGCGAGCACTGGCGGGCGGCGACCGCCCAGATCGAGCGGAACGGCACGGAGGTCGAGCAGGGCCTCGCGCGGATCGCGGAACTCGGCGGCACGCCGAAGGACCTGACCATGGGGCTCGTAGATTTCCTCGGTCTGCTCGATAATGACGAGGTGAACCTGTGCTGGCGCCACGGTGAGCCGCGGGTCCGGTTCTGGCACGGACTCGACGAGGGCTACGCCGGGCGCAAGCCGTTCCGGCGCGAGGGACAATGGAGCTGATCCTGGCCAACACTGGAAGCTACCCGCGTGTCGGGGACACCCCCGAGCAGCAGCGCCTGCGCCGCGCCCACCACGAGCGCGAGCAGGGCCAGCTCGGCGCCGAGGCGTTCACGCGGCTCCAGGACGAGGTCACCGGCGAGGTCGTGCGCGAGCAGCTCGCGGCCGGCGTGGAGCTGCCCACCGACGGCCAGATCCGCTGGGCGGACGGCCTCTCCTATCTGGCGGCGAACCTGAACGGCGTCTCGGTCAACGGCCTCTTGCGCTTCTTCGACACGAACACCTACTTCCGCCAGCCAGTGGTCACCGGTCGGCTCACACGGCGCGGGCCGCTCTTCAGCCACGACTACCGTCAGGCCGCCCGGGCGGCCGGGCGCCCGCTGAAGGCCGTCCTGACGGGGCCGTACACGATGGCGCGCGGGAGCATCCTCGAGGGCGGCTACCGCTCGATCCACGCCCTCGCGCTCGCCTACGCCGCGGTCCTGGCCCAGGAGGTCGCCGAGCTGGCCGAGGAGGGCGCGCCGGTCATCCAGGTGGACGAGCCGGCCATCCTCCGCCACCGCGCCGACCTGGCCATCCTCGGCGAGGCCCTCGTGGTCCTCGCCCGGGGCAAGGGGGCCGCGCGGCTCTCGCTCGCCACGTACTTCGCCGATCCGGTGCCGGTCTACGACGACCTGCAGGAGCTGACGATCGACTTGCTGCACCTGGACTTCACCTACTCGCCGGCACTCGGCCGCGTGATCGGCGAGCGGGGGGCCAGCAAGGCGCTCTCGCTCGGCCTCATCGACGCGCGGAACACGCGGATGGAGACGCGCGAGACCGTCTTCCCGGTGCTCGACCAGGTGGGGCGGCGCTTGCGGACGCCGGCCCATCTCGCCCCCTCCGCCGGCCTCGAATACCTGCCCCGGGACCGCGCCCGCGCCAAGCTCGAGGCGATGCGCCGGCTCCGGGATGCCTACGTCGGAGACCGCCGATGAGCCGCGCCAAGCTCGCGAGCCTGGGGCTCGACCTGCCGCTCCTGCCGACGACCAGCGTCGGCAGCTTCGCCAAGCCCGACTACCTCGTCGAGGCCCGTGCCCGACACGCGCGCAACGAGCTGACGCAGGCGGAGCTCGAGCGCCTGGAGGAGCGGGCGACCGAGTTCTGGGTCCGCGAGCAGGAGGAGATCGGCCTCGACGTCCTGGTCGACGGCGAGATGTACCGCGGCGACATGGTCGCCTACTTCGCGAGCCTCATGGGCGGCTTTACGCAGGGCGGGCTCGTCAGGTCGTACGGCAACCGCTACTACCACAAGCCCATCATCGTGGGGGAGATCAAGTGGCCCGGCCCGATGACCGTCGGCTGGTGGAAGAAGACCCAGGCGATGACGCGGCGGCCCGTGAAGGGCATGCTCACCGGCGCCTACACGATCATGGACTGGTCGTTCAACGACCACTACCCGGGCCGGCGGCCGGCGGCCATGGCGCTCGCGCGCGAGCTCCGCAAGGAGGTGGAGGCGCTGGTCGAGGCCGGGTGCAAGATCATCCAGGTCGACGAGCCCGCGCTCTCGGTCCGGCCCGAGGAGCTGCCGGTGGCGATCGAGGCGATGCACGTCGTCACCGACGGCCTGCCGGCCTACTTCGTGACCCACGTCTGCTACGGCGCCTTCGAGTTCATCTATCCGGCGATGCTCGACCTGCCCGTCGACAACTGGGATCTCGAGATGTCCAACAGCGGGCTCGACCTGGTCGACCTGTTTCGGCGACACCCGTTCACCAAGGATCTCTCCTTCGGCGTCGTCGACGTGCACACCCATGTGCTCGAGGAGCCCGACGTCGTGAAGGAGCGGGTCGCGCGGGCCCTGTCCGTGCTGCCCACCGAGCAGGTGTGGCTCGACCCCGACTGCGGGCTCAAGACCCGGACGGTCGACGAGACGATCGCCAAGCTCCGGCTGGTGGTCGAGGCCGCCCGGGCGGCGCGGCGCTCTCTCGGGGTGACGCGGTGAGCCGGGCGGGGAGCTCAGGGCGCCCGCGCGGCTCCGTGCGGCCGGTGCCGACCCGAGGGCGCGGGCGCGACCGGACGGTCGCGTAGATGCGGTGGAAGGCCGTCCTCTTCGACCTGTTCGACACGCTCGTGCTTTTCGAGCGTGAGCGCCTGCCGCTCGTTCGCGTCAACGGCCGGACGCTGCACTCCACGGCCGGCGCGCTCCACGAACTCGTCCGGGCGCACGCGCCGGACGTGGACCTGGCCCGCTTCGTGGACGCCCTCCTGTGGAGCTGGCAGGAGGCCGAGCGCCTTCGCGCGATCGACCACCGCGAGATCGCGGCCCCGGCGCGCTTCCGCCTGCTCTTCGAGCGGCTCGGCTTCGACGCGGCGGCGGTGCCGCCCGCGCTCGTGGAGGCGCTGCTCGGCGCCCACCGGCTCGAGCTCACCCGGGCGATGGAGTTCCCTCCCCACCACGGCGCGGTGCTGGGGCGGGTCGCGCGGGGCCATCGCCTGGCGATCGTCTCGAACTTCGACTACGCGCCGACGGTCCGCGGCATCCTCGGCGACGCTGGCGTCATCGACCTCTTCGCGGCGGTCGTGGTCTCGGACGAGGTGGGCTGGCGCAAGCCGAAGCCGGCGATCTTCGAGGAAGCGCTCCGTCGGCTCGGCGTCGGCGCCCGGCAGGCACTCTTCGTCGGCGATCGGCCGGACATCGACGTGGCCGGCGCCCACGCCGTCGACATCGACGCCGTATGGATCAACCGGGCCGGCGCGCCGCTGCCGGATGGAGTCCGGCCGCCGCAGTTCGAGATTCGCGACCTGACCGAGCTGCCGGCTATCGTGGGCGCCTGAGGCCGGACCGGGGCATCCAGAGCGGGATCGGGCGCGTCTCAAAGTCGAGGCGTCGAATGACAACCACGCGGAAGGTCATCATCATCGGGTCGGGGCCGGCGGCCTACACGGCGGCGATCTACGCCGCCCGGGCCAACCTGGCGCCGCTCCAGTTCATCGGCCTCCAGCCGGGCGGCCAGCTCATGCTGACCACGCTGGTCGAGAACTACCCGGGCTTCGTCGAGGGCATCGACGGCCCGCCCCTCATGGAGACGTTCAAGAAACAGGCCGAGCGCTTCGGGACGGAGATGATCACCGAGGACGTGACCGCCGTCGACTTCGCGCGCCGGCCGTTCACGGTCAGCGCGGGCGGCGAGAGCTGGGAGGCATTGACCGTGATCGTCGCCACCGGAGCCGTGGCGAAGCTCCTGGGTCTCGAGAACGAGAGCGTTCTCATGGGGCGCGGCGTCTCCACGTGCGCGACCTGCGACGGCTTCTTCTTCAAGGACCAGAACGTCATGGTCGTCGGCGGCGGCGACTCCGCGGTCGAGGAGGCGCTCTACCTGGCACGCCTCGGACGCAAGGTCGAGGTGGTTCACCGGCGGGACACGCTCCGGGCCTCCAAGATCATGCAGGAGCGGGCGTTCAAAAACCCGAAGATCGAGTTCATCTGGGACAGCGCGGTCGAGGACATCCGCGACCCGGAGATCGGCCGCGTCACGACCGTGGCGCTGCGCAACCTCAAGACCCAGGCCCTTTCCGAGCGGCCGGTCGACGGGCTCTTCATCGCGATCGGCCACCAGCCGAACACCGAGCTCTTCCGCGGCCAGCTCGAGCTGCTGCCGAACGACTACGTCAAGGTCGAGCCGGGGACCACGCGGACGTCCGTGCCGGGCGTCTTCGCCGCCGGCGACGTCCAGGACTTCACCTATCGCCAAGCCGTGACCGCGGCCGGCAGCGGCTGCATGGCCGCGCTCGAAGCCGAGCGCTTCCTCGAGGCGACCCACTCCTAGGCCGCGCGCGGGCCGGGCGGCGGCGCCCGCCGGGCCCGCGCGGGCGGGCTAGCGCGGCGGCTCGGCGTGGACCGCCCGCGCCTGCTCGGCACGGAACGCCCGCAGCTTGTCGCGGAGGTCGGGCCGCGAGGCGCCCAGAATCGCGATCGCGAGGAGGGCGGCGTTGACGGCGCCGGCCCGGCCGATGGCGAGCGTGCCGACCGGCACACCCCCGGGCATCTGCACGATCGAGAGCAGCGAGTCGAGACCGCGGAGCGCCTGGCTCTCCACGGGCACCCCGAGCACGGGCACGAGCGTGGAGGCCGCGATGACGCCGGGCAGGTGGGCCGCGCCCCCGGCCCCGGCGATGATCACCTCGATGCCCCGGCCCTCGGCGGCGGCGGCGTACTCGGCCGTCTCCGCGGGCGTCCGGTGGGCGGAGAGGACGCGGCACTCGTGCGGCACGCCGAACCGCTCGAGGGTCTCGTCGGCGTGGCGCATGGTCTCCCAGTCGGACTTGCTGCCCATGACGACGGCGACCAGCGGCCTCGGATCCGAGCTCATAGAACTCTCCCGGCGCGGAAACCCCGGTGGTGCTGGCCGCTGAGGCTACCCTGCGGTAATGGGGTCCGATGAAGCGGCAACGCGGTACCGTAAGGCCGCGCTCTCGGGCTCAAGCACGGGCTCCTTTCGCCTAGAAAGCCCCGGACTTTAGTCCGGGCGATGTTTACCGCGGGCGTCCCTCCGTCTCCGCAGGAGTCGAGGCGCGCGGCGGCGATCAGGTGCCGACCCGTAGGGTCGCGCCGAGCTCGCGCAGCATCGCGATCGCGGACAGGGCGGACAGCCGCCCCGTCCGCGGGTTCTCCGAGGGCACGTTCTCGATCTCGACGCGGACGCGCCCAGCCTCGCCCTCGACGGTGATCGAGTGCGTGTTTCGCGTGAGCCCGGGCACGGCGTAGATCCTGCTCATCGTGAGGGCCGGCCCGACGCCGGCCAGCGCCAGCGCGGCCAGCACGTTGACGTTGGCCGGGAACCCTTTGATCGCCTCGCCGGCCCGGCCCTCGAAGATCAGCGTGGGCTCTGTCAGCGCCTCGAGCGCGATGCCGCGGGCGACGACCCAGGGCGCCCCCGCGAGGCCGGCCGGCGGCTTCCGCGTCTCCATCGTGACCGACGCGATGCGGCCGACGCGCGCGGCCTTGACGGCGTCGAGCCCCCCGATCGCGCCCGACGGCACGAGGATCCGTGCGCCGCGCTCCCGGGCGAGGGACACCCACTCCGCGCGGTCGACCAGCGCGCCGCAGGACAGCACCATGAGATCCTTGCCGGCGCCGAGGGCCGCGGGGGCCCACTCGGCCAGGTGCGCCTGGGTCGAGGCCTCGACGAGCAGATCGGCGGCGCCGATCAGCTGGTCGAGGCGAAGGTACGGCGGCGGCTCTGAGAGGGTCCGCAGGAACGCCTCGCCGCGCGTCCGGTCGCGGGCGGTGGCGCCGGCCAGCGCGAGCCCCTCGATTCCCGCGTCCAGCGCGCGGCAGACGGCGCGGCCGATCACGCCGAGCCCGACGACCCCGACGCTCGTCATCGGCTGACCATGCTATCATGGCCGGGATGCGGGGCCACGGGAGCCCGGCGGAAGGGGTCAGCGCGCGCGCGGCGCCGTCGGTGCTCCGGCTCAGAGAACCGCTCGAGCGGCTCTACCGCGACTGTGACTACGCGGCGCGGGTCGAGCGCGACGCGATCCGGTTTCCCCTCCGCTATCCCGACCCGGCCGACCGTGAGCTCGTCGCGCTCCTGACCGCGTGCCTGGCCTACGGCCGAGTCGACCTCTTCAGCCGCGCCCTCGAGCAGGCGCTCGGCGCGATGGGGCCTCGGCCGGCTGCCTTCGTCCGCGGGTTTGAGCTCGAGCGGGACGCGGCCGCCTTCACGGGCTTCCTCTACCGCTTCAACCGGCCGCGGGACCTCGTGGCCTTCTGCCTGGCCGCGCGGGACCTCCTCGCCGCCTGGGGCTCGCTCGAGGCTTACTTCATGGCGGGCTACTCGGTCGATGACCCCCACGTGGGGCCGGCGCTCGAGCGGTTCACGCGGGGCTTCCTCGGGGCGGACCTCAAGCGGGTCTTCCCTCGGGGACGGCTCTCCCGCGGCTATCGCCACCTTTTCCCCCAGCCCTCGACGGGCGGGCCCTGCAAGCGCCTGCATCTCTTCCTGCGCTGGATGGTGCGATCTGAGCCGCCGGACTTTGGCCTGTGGCGACAGGTCCCCCCCGCCAAGCTCCTGATCCCCGTCGACACCCATGTCGAGAACATGAGCCGCGCGGTGGGCCTGACGCGCCGGCGGGCCCGGACCTGGCGGATGGCCGTCGAGATCACCCGCCGGCTCGCCGCGCTCGACCCTGCCGACCCCGTGAAGTACGACTTCGCCCTGTGCCACAAACGCATGTCCGGCGACTGCCGCGACCGCCGCGATCTCGTGGTCTGCGCGCCCTGCGGGCTGCGCACCGTCTGCCGACACTGGCGGGGCGCCCGGCGTGCCTGAGCTCCTGGTCCTCCTCCTGGCGGCGGCGATCGGCGGCGCGCTCACCTGGCTCGGCGCGTGCGCCCACTTCGCTCGGGTCCGGGTAGTCGAGCGCGCGGCGCTCGAGTCGCGCGTGCTCGCCGCCGAGGCGGTGCAGGATGAGCTCCGCAAGCAGCTGAGCGGGGGAGAGCTCGAGCTGTCGGGGCTGCGGGCCGCCCTCGACGTCGAGCGGGTGGCGCGCGCCCAGGCCGAGACCCGGCTCGGTGACCGCGAGCGGCTCGCCGACAGGTTCACGGCGGTCAGCGGGGAGGCCCTCCGCGCGAACAGCGAGGCCTTTCTCCGGCTCGCGCGGGAGGCGGTCACGCCGCTCGAGGACACGCTTCGGCGGTACGAGACCGAGCTCCGGGAACTCGAGCGCGCCCGCGAGCAGGCCTACGGCGGGCTCAAGCACGAGCTCGAGAGCCTCAGTCGCGAGACCGGGAGCCTCGCGAGCGCGCTCCGGACGCCCCAGGTGCGCGGCCGCTGGGGAGAGCTCACGCTCCACCGCGTCGTGGAGCTCGCGGGCATGTCGGCCCACTGCGACTTCGTCGAGCAGGCCTCCCTCTCTTCCGAGGGCGGCCGGCGCCGCCCCGACATGATCGTCCGCCTGCCGGCGGGCCGCCAGATCGTCGTCGACGCCAAGGTCCCCTTGGCGGCGTACCTCGAGGCGATGGAGGCGGGCGGGGAGCCGGAGCGGCGGGCGGCGCTCGAGCGCCACGCGGCCCAGCTGCGGAGTCACATGAACCAGCTGGCGGGCAAGGCCTACTGGGTCGACCTCGACCTGACCCCCGAGCTCGTGGTCATGTTCATCCCGGGCGAGCCCTTCTTCGCCGCCGCCGTGGACGCCGACCGCACGCTCATCGAGGACGGGGTAGCCAAGGGCGTGGTGCTGGCGACGCCGACCACACTGATCGCGCTCCTCCGAGCGGTCGCCTACGGCTGGCGCCAGGAGCAGATCGCCGCGAGCGCCACCGCGATCAGCGACCTCGGCCGGCAGCTCTATGACCGCCTCCTGGTCCTCGCCTCCCACTTCCAGGAGGTCGGCGAGAAGATCGGCAAGGCGGTCGACGCGTACAACCGGGTCCTCGCGTCGCTGGAGGCCCGCGTCCTGCCGGCGGCCCGACGCTTCAAGGAGCTCGGCGCCGCGACGGGCGAGGAGATCCCGCTGCTGGAGCCCGTGGATCGCGCGCCGCGCCAGCTCAACGCGACCGACGTGCCGCGGCAGCTCGACGCCGGTGACATCGTCCACGGGACGTGATCGCGGCGGGCGTGATATTATAGGGAGACTCTCAGAGCGAGGAGGCCGATGAGCCCCATACCGATCCAGGTCTACGGTATCAACCTCCTGGTGAAGCTGATGCCTGAGGCTCCCGCCGACGTACGCGTTCACTGTCCCAAGGGGTCGCCGATCCGCTACGGCGAGGTCGTCGCGCGCGGCGACGGCTTCGACGAGGGGGCGAACGCCTTTCGTGAGATGCCCACGCTGAACGCGGTCGTCGCGTTCGAGGAGAGTGCAGAAGAGGTGGAGGGCCACTACTTCTACGTCGCCGGCGACGAGTACCGCGTCATCCGGCTGGATTCCGTCATCCTGTCCTTTCCGCACGAGTAGTGTCTCGGTCGCGGGTGCTGGCGGCCGACCTGCCCTGGTCGGCCGCCCACCCGGACCGGACCCGCATCGCCGTCCTCTCACCCTCCGGGGTTGTGTCCGTCCTGGCCGTGGGCTCGCCACGCGCCCTGCCCGCGGTGATCGCCGACCTCGCCGCGCCAGACGCCCACATCCTGCTCGACATTCCGATCCGCGGCTGCACGGGGCGAGCCTCCTTCCGCCCGGTCGACCACCGGCTGGCGGGCGCCGGCATCCCGGTGCTGCCGTGGACGGGGGCCGGCCCGCGAGGGGCCCGCCTCGCGCGGTCGATCCGGCGCCGCCTGCCGGACGCGATCGTCGACGAGGTGTACCCGTACGCCATCCTCCGCGTGCTCTGGGCGCTCGTCGGCACGCGAAGCCTGGCAGCACTCCGAGCGGGCGCGATCGACGGCCACGTTGAGCCCGGCTGGCGCCGCTGGCCGCCGCGGTACAAGCGCGCTCCCACCCGACGCACCCGGCTCCGCGCGCTGGCGCGCGTCCGGCGCCTCCTCGAAGATCCGGCACTCGGGCTCGCGTTCGAGCCGCCCTTGCCGGGCCCGCGCGAGGCCGGATCGCTCGCGCGGCTCGGCGACTGCTACGACGCGGTGCTGGCCCTCGTGCCCGGCCTGCTCGGGCTCGGCCACCCGGCCGTCTATCGCGCCGGCGAGCCGAGTCGGGGCGCGGTGCTGCTGCTGGCCGATGCGTGGCTCCGGAGGCGGCTGGCGGGCGGGTGATATACTCCAGGTGCCCGTGAAGCCCGATCGCACCGCGCGCCCCCGGCTCCGTCGCGTCGAGGCGTTTCCGGTCGAGACCGCCAGCGGTCGCGCCGTCGGCATCCGCGACCCCGCCGGCTTCACCCAAGCCGTGCTGTTCCTGCCCCCGGCGCTCGTCGAAATCGTCTCGCTCTTTGACGGCGATCACTCGATCGGCGACATCCAGGAAGCCTTCCTGCGCCAGCACGGTGAGCTGCTGGACTCCGCGCGCCTCGGCGGCGTCGTGGAGACGCTCGATGAGCATGGGTTCCTCGAGACCCCCCGCTTCGCCGAACGGCGGGCGGCGATCGAGGCCGCCTTCCGCGCGAGCCCGACGCGCCCAGCGGCGCACGCCGGCGGCGCCTACGCGGGCGAGCCGCACGCGCTGCGCGCGCAGATGAGCGCGTTCTTCGACGAGCCCGA
>QHRX01000220.1 GCA_003221455.1 Candidatus Rokuibacteriota bacterium | reverse complement strand
GCGAGGCGGTGCTCCTTGCCGAGAAAGGGGGCGTGCCGCGCGAACGCGCGGTGGAGGCCCTGCTCAAGAGCGTTGCCGCCTCCCCGATGCTCCAGTACCGGGGCCCCTTCGTGCTGAAGATGCCCGAGGTTGCCTGGGGCAGCGTCCAGATGATGGCGAAGGACCTTCGGCTCGCCCTCGACCTCGGGCGGACCGCGGGAGCGCCGCTGCCGAGCGCCGCGCTGACGCACGAGCTGTACACGGCGGCCCGCGCCCTCGGTCTCGGCGGGGAAGACATGGCAGCCGTGTTCGAAGTCCTCGCGCGGCTCGGCGGCCTCCGGGAGAGTCCCCGGGGCTGACGGCTGCCCTCCCCCGGGGAGGACGAGTCGTCCTCGAGGACGCGGCGGCCCCCCGCCACTCGACCTCTTGCTCGTTCCCGGGGGAGCCGGCGTCGAGTCAGACGCCGAGGAAGCGCTGGCCGATCGCCGGGTCCCGACGGAGCTCGGCGGACGTCCCCTCGAACCGGATCCGTCCCTGGTCGATCACGTAGAGGCGGTGGGAGAGGGCGAGCGCCACCTCCAGCGCCTGCTCGACGAGCAGGATCGCCGTGCCCCGTCGGTTGACGTCCGCGAGGACGTCCATGAGCGTCCGCACCAGGAGTGGCGCCAGCCCCTCCGTCGGCTCGTCCACCAGCATCAGTGCGGGCGCGGCGACCAGGCCGCGGGCGACGGCCAGCATCTGCTGCTCGCCGCCGGAGAGGAAGCGCCCTTTGTGCGCGATGCGCTCGCGGAGCCGGGGGAAGAAGTCGAGCGCCTGGTCGATGCCGACGGGGCCGTGGCGGCGGGCGCCGAGCGTGCCCAGGCGCAGGTTCTCGAGCACGGTCAGGTTCGGCAGCACGCGACGCTCCTCGGGGACGTACGCGATGCCGCGCCGGGCGATCTCGTGCGTCGGCAGCCGAGAGATATCCTCGTCCCGGAAGCGCACCCGGCCCCGCTTGGGCGCCGCGATGCCCATGATCGACCGCAGCGTCGTCGTCTTGCCGGCGCCGTTGCGCCCGATGAGGGTAACGACCTCGCCCGGGTGCACGGTGAGCGAGATTCCCTGGAGGATGTGCGCCTCGCCGTAGAAGGCGTGGACGTCCTCGAGCGCGAGCAGTGTCATGCGGTCGCGCCGAGGTAGGTCTGCTGCACGCGCCCATTGGCGCGGATCTCGTCGGGCGTGCCCTCGGCGAGCACCTGCCCCTGGTGGAGCACCGTGACGCGGTCGGAAATCTTCATGACCACTCTCATCTTGTGCTCGACCAAGACGACCGTGCGCCCGGCCCCGAGTTCTCGGATGAGCACGATCGTCTCGTCGGTTTCCTCCGGGCTCATCCCGGCCGTGGGCTCGTCGAGCAGCAGCAGCGTGGGATTCGAGGCCAGCGCGATCGCGAGTTCCAGGTGCCGCTGCTCTCCGTGGGAGAGCTGCGCGGCGAGCAGGCCGGCCTTCCGCTCGAGCCGGACGCGGGCCAAGATCTCGACTGCGCGATCGCGGGCGCCGTCGAGGCGGTCCGCGCGGGACCAGAAGTCGAACGACTGCGCGGGCCCCTGGACGACGACGCGCACGTTCTCGAGCACGGAGAGGTGCGGGAAGACATTCGTGATCTGATAGGACTTGGCGATCCCGAGGCGGGCCACGTGGTGCCGCGGCAGGCCCGTGATCTCCCGGCCGTCGAACCGGATGCACCCGCCGGTGGGTCGGATCTCCCCCGAGATGAGCCGGAAAAGGGTCGTCTTCCCGGCGCCGTTCGGCCCGATGATCGAGCGCAGCTCGCCGCGGCGGATCGTGAGGTCGACGCGATCGACCGCGAGCAGGCTGCCGAACGCGCGGGTGAGCTGCTCGGTCTGGAGCAGAACCGGCGCGGACATAGCGCGTCACTAGCACGCCGCCTTTCGCCGTGTCAAGGTAACGGCCGGGATCCGGTCGGTCCGGTCAGTCCCGGCGCTCTGGCGTGGGCTCTGTCAGCGACCGGGAGTGCCCCGTCACGCTCTAAAAGGAAGGAAAGAGAGGGGTCGCGTGGGACCGTTCGGGATACGCCAGGCTCGCCGCGCGTCGCGCCTCGTCGCTGCCGCCGCCGCCTTCCTGGCGGCGGCGCTGGCGCCGGCCGCCGCGCGCGCGGACGACGAGGTGGTCATCGTGGGCAATGGGCTACGCCCGCCGCTCGTGAGGACGACCACCTCGCGCCGGGTGACCTTCATCAACCGATCGGGCCGGATCGCGCGGCTCCAGTTCCTCGGCGACGCCGGGGACGACCGGGCCTTCGAGGTGCCCGTCCAGCTCTGGGTCGTCTTCGACCGTCCCGGCCGCCATCGCTACCTTGTGCACCTTGGGACCGAGAGGGACGCCGTCACGCTCCAGGGCACGGTGGAGGTCGTCAAGCAGGGAGCGGGGAGCCTGGATCCGCCAACCTGCGACTCGGTGACCCTCCCCGGCATGAAGGTCATGGGCGAGTGCATCGCCTGGTAACCCGGCCCGCGGGTCGGCGCGGGTTTCCGCCCCCGGCCGGCCTGCTCGTGGACTACTCTATGGGAGCGCGGCCCGCGGGTCGCGGGAGGGGGCGGCGCCGGGCCGCTGACAATGAGACGGCCGCCGCCGCGAGCGTCCCCGGACGGGACGGGGCGCCACGTAGAGGGCCTCACCGGCCCTGACCGCGTCGGCGAGCCGCGGACCGCCGGGAACCAAGACGTACTCACCCGGACCAGGGAGCGAGGAGGGGTCATGGGCACGCGGATCGGGATCGTCGGGGCGGGGGCGATCGGATGCGTCGTCGGCGGGCTTCTGACGAAGGCCGGGCGGGACGTCACCCTCATCGATCAGTGGCCCGAGCACATCGAGGCGATGAAGACGCGCGGGCTCCGGCTGAGCGGCACGTGCGGCGACCATACGATTCCGGTCAGGGCGCTGCACCTCCACGAGGTCCAGGGCCTCCGCGAGCCGTTCGACCTCGCCTTCGTCGCGGTGAAGTCCTACGACACGGAGTGGGCGACCCAGCTCGGCCTCGCCTACCTCCGGCGGCCCGGCGGCGTCGTCGTCGACTTCCAGAACGGGATCAATGACGAGCGGGTGGCGGCGGTGGCGGGCCGGGAGCGGACGCTTGGGTGCGTCATCACGATCAGCGCCGGTCTCTACGAGCCCGGCCACGCGACGCGCACCGACACGGGCCTCGTCGGCTTCAAGGTCGGCGAGCACGACGGCGCCGACTCGGCCAGGGCGCGGGACTTGGCGCGGATCCTGAACGAGGTGGCGCCGTCGACGGTGACGACGAACCTCTGGGGTGAACGGTGGTCGAAGCTCGCCGTGAACTGCATGGCGAACCCGCTGGCGGGGCTCTCCGGCCTCGGCTCGGCCGAGGTCCGCAGCGAGGCGGCGCCGCGCCGGATCGCGATCCACCTCGCGGCCGAGGTGATCCGAGTCGGGCGCGCTCTGGGCCACGAGATCGAACCCCTCTTCGGGCTCGAGGCTCAGCGGTTCGTCGACGCCGCGGCGGGCCGCGGTCTCGAGGAGGTCGAGGTCGACATGGCGGCCGAGGCCAAGCGCCGGAGCGGGGGGCGCCCCTCATTCCTGCAGGACGTGCTGAAGGGCCGGCGCACCGAGATCGACTACCTCAACGGGTACGTTTCCGAGCAGGGCCGGCGTGTTGGCGTGCCGACGCCCTTCAACGACGCCGTCGTGGCCGAGGTCCACCGCCACGGCGTCGGGACGCTCAGGCCGGATCCGAAGAACCTCGAGCCGCTCGCCCGGATGCTCCCCCGATAGCGGCGCCGACGGTCGGGGCCCGGCGCCGCTCCGGCTGGACAGCTCGCGGCGACCTGGAAGCACGTCGAGCCGCCGGGGACGCCGGTGCGCGCCGCGAGGGTCACGCCTACCGGCGCCGGGCCCTCGGGCCGCGGCGCGGCGGAGAATGACGAGCCCTTGTCGATAGTCTGGCGGCTCGTTCGACTGCCTCACAAAAGGAGAGACCCCACGATGCAATACATGCTGATGTGTTGTTTCGACGAGGAGCTGTGGGCGAAGCTGCCGGACACACAGAAGGGCCAGATCATGCAGGAATACGACGAGCTAATGCGAGCCATCGGGAAGAGCGGTCGTCTGCGCGACAGTATGAAGCTACAGGCGAGCTCGACCGGCACCACCGTTCGCGCCACGAACGGCAAACTCATCATCACGGATGGGCCCTTCGCGGAGACTAGAGAGCAGCTCGGCGGCTACCACGTGGTCGAGTGTGAAGACCTCGACGAGGCCGTCGCGATCGCGGCACGCATCGGGCCCTCGGGCCGCGGCGCGGCGGAGAATGACGAGCCCTTGTCGATAGTCTGGCGGCTCGTTCGACTGCCTCACAAAAGGAGAGACCCCACGATGCAATACATGCTGATGTGTTGTTTCGACGAGGAGCTGTGGGCGAAGCTGCCGGACACACAGAAGGGCCAGATCATGCAGGAATACGACGAGCTAATGCGAGCCAGCCCACGCGGACGGTCGGGGATGCGTGCCGCGATCGCGACGGCTGCGCCTTCGAGCGCCGCGCGACGGTCACGCCATGAGCCAGCCGCCGGCCACGATGACGGTCTCGCCGGTGATGTAGGCGGCATCGGCCGAGGCAAGGAACGCGACCACGCCGGCGACGTCCTCCGGGGTCCCCATCCGGCCGAGGGGGATGTCCTGGCCGCGCTGCCGGAGGAACTCGCCGGGCGCGAGCCCGCGCTTGACGCCAAGCTCGTAGTCGATGCGCTCGTTGAACGGCGTGTCGATGAGCCCTGGCGCGACCGCGTTGACGGTCACCTGGTACTGGGCCAACGCGCGGGCGGCGGCCTTGGTCAGGGTGATCACCGCCCCCTTGCTGGCCGCGTACGGCGGCGAGAGCGTCTTCGCTTCGATGCCGGCGACCGAGGCGATGTTGATGATCCTCCCGCTCCGCTGAGGCCGCATGATACGCGCGGCGGCCTGCATCGCGAAGTAGAGGCCGCGCGCGTTGACGGCCATGATCCGGTCCCAGTCCTCCTCGGTGGAGTCCGGGAAGGGCGAGATCCGCAGGATGCCGGCGTTGTTGACCAGAACGTCGAGACGGCCGAACCGCTCGACGGTTTGGCGGATCGCCGCGTCGGTCCCCGCCACGTCGGCGACGTCGCCGCCGAGCGCGAGACAGGGTCGGCCCAGCGCGAGCACCTGGTCGCGCACCGCGGCGAGCGGCGCCTCGGCGATGTCGGTGAGGGCGAGCGCGGCCCCGTCGCGAGCGAGCCGGAGCGCGATGGCCTTGCCGTTCCCCGATCCGGCCCCCGTCACTACCGCCACCCGGTCCCGCAGGCCGTCGTGTCCCGCGTGCGCGTCAGCCATGTGGTCTCCCGCTCCCTTCGTGGCGCCGGGCCCCGACGCCGAGCGGTCAGCATACCCTAGCCGGGTGCGACCTGTCGGGGCGGCGACCCGGGTCGGGGCCGCTACTCGATGTAGGGCTCGGTCGCCTCCCGGATCCGGAGGAAGTAGCCCTTGAAGCTCTCGAGGTCGACCTCGGACACCATGTCCGACACGAGGAACGACGCGAGGTCCCCGTGCTTCCACACGAGGATCGCGAACCCGTCGGTCCGCGTCAGGGCGGGGCGGTAGCGGGCGATCTGCACCCGGCTCCGCTCGGGGACGGCGAGGCCGGGCGCCGGCAGCACCATGTGGCTCACCATGTGCTCGTCGGGGTCCGTATAGCGGAAGGCGACCCCGCGCTGACCCTCGAGGTAGATCGGCTCTCCTGCGATGAAGTGCAGCTCGCGGTCGCCGACGAACACGCGCTGCAGCCCGATCCCGGTCTCCTGCGTCAGCCAGGGCAGGGCGGCGGGGATGACCTGGAGGTGCGCCTGGCCCCAGATGAGGCTCCGTGTGTGCTCCGAGACGATGGCACGGATGGCGCGCTGCAGCGGGTCGGCGGGGAGTACGCGCGGCAGCACCGAGATCCAGAGCAGCGCCATCACCATCGCGGTGGCGGCGGCACTCAGGACCGCGGGCCACCACCAGCGCGGCGCCGGCGCGGGGGCGGCCGCCTGGAGGATCGCCGCTCGGAGCCCGGCGGGCGCTCGGTAGCGTGGCAGCTCCTCGGAGAAGTCGAACTCCGGATCGGTCACTGTCGGTAGTCCTTCAGCAGCTCCCGGAGGCGCTCCTTCCCCCGGAAGATCCGCGACTTCACCGTGCCCACCGGACACTCCATCACCCTGGCCACCTCCTCCAGGGACATGCCCTCGACCTCCGCGAGCAGCAGCACCATCCGGAACTCCGGGGGGAGCCGGGACAGCGCCCGCTCCAGGTCGGTGTGGGCCGCCATCGAAGCGTCGGTCTCCTCCGGCGCCGCGTGGAAGACCGGCGTGTCCCAGTCGGGGACTCCGTCCTCGGCCAGCGCCGGCTCGCGCTCCCGAAGCCGGTAGAACGTGAAGAACGTGTTCCTCAGGATCTGAAACAGCCAGGCGCGGAGGTTGGTTCCCGGTTCGAACCGATGGGCGAACCGGAAGGCCCGGAGGTAGGTCTCCTGGACGAGGTCCTGGGCTTGGGACGGGTTGCGGGTCAGATAGACGGCGAGGCTGAAGAGCGCGTCCAGGTGCTCGAGGGTCTGCCGTTGGAAGTCAGTCTCGGCCACGGCTACCGCTCGAACCATTCAGACGGGACGTCGGCGATCCTCACCTCGTGGGTATCCTCCAGCTCCGCGACCAGCTCGCGGATCGTGCGGTAGAGAGTCGGGTGAACGAGCTCGGGCGCCAGGTCCGCCAGGGGCCGGAGGACGAAGGCGCGCTCATGCATCAAGAGGTGCGGGATATGGAGGTCGTCGGAGACGCTGATGATCTGGTTCTCGTAGAGCAGGATGTCGATGTCGAGAGGGCGAGGCACGAACCGCTCCGCCTCTGGCGTCTGGCCCGGCTCGCGGGTGCGGCCGAGGACGGTCTCGATGGCCTGCACGCGCTCGAGGAGCGCTCGCGGAGCGAGCGTCGTCTCGATGGCGACGACGCAGTTGAGGAACCAGTCGCTCCTGTCGGGGAGCTGGCCGGGCACGCCCTCCCAGGGCTCGGTCTCGTAGAGGCGGGAGGCCTCGACCACGCGGATGTCGCCCGCCGCGGCCAACCGGCGCACGGCCTCCCGCAGGAGGCCCAGGCGGTCGCCGAGGTTGGAGCCGATGCTCACGAAGACCAGGCCCATCTTCACCGCCTCCGCGTGAGCTCGACGCCGGGCGTGCCCGTGAGCCCCTCGAGGGGGGGCGTCAGCTTCCGCACGCGCACCCGCACCTGCCCCGCTCGCGTCTCGCGCAGGAGTTCGTCGGCGATGAGGCCGGCCAGGCGCTCGAGCAGGTTCACGCGGCCGCGCATGCCGATCTCCACGATGCGGCGCGCGACGGCCCCATAGTCGATGGTCTCCCCCAGGCTGTCCGTGCGCGCCGCCGCCGACAGGTCAAGCGTGATCTCCACGTCCACCGAGAACCAGGCGCCGATCGTCTGCTCGGCGGTGGTGATCCCATGCCGCCCGAAGAACCGGACGTCTTCCAGGAACAGCCGGTCGTCTACCACCGGAGCTTCTGCAGGCGCTCCATCGCCTCCGCGATGCGCTCGGCGCCGACCGTCAGCGCGATCCGGTAGAAGCCCTCGCCGCTCGGTCCGAATCCGACCCCGGGGGTGACGACGACGCCCGCCTCCTCGAGGAGTCGCGTCGCGAACTCGCGCGAGTCCTTCCGGTGCGGCACCGGCGCCCACACGAAGAACGCCCCCTTGGGGACATCCACCTCCCAGCCGAGTTTGCGGAGTCCCGCGACGGCGACGTCCCGGCGCTCCTGATAGGTCCGGCGGTACTGCTCGGCCATGTCCTGGGGGCCGGTGAGCGCGGCGATCCCGGCCTCCTGGACCGCCTGGAAGACGCCCGAGTCCACGTTGGTCTTGATCTTGCCGAGGCCGGCCACGGCGTCCCGGTTGCCGACGCAGAACCCGAGCCGCCACCCGGTCATCGAGTACGTCTTTGACAGCGAGTGGAATTCGACGCCGACGTCCTTGGCGCCGTCGGTCGCGAGGAACGACGGGGGTTCGTAGCCGTCGAAGTGGAGCTCGGAATACATCGCGTCGTGGCAGACGAGGAGGTTGAATCGGCGGGCGAACTCGACGACGCCCTTGAAGAACGCGGGGCTGGCGACGGCCGCGGTCGGGTTGTTCGGGTAGTTGAGGTACATGAGCTTGGCGCGCCGGGCCACATCGGCGGGGATCGCCCCCAGGTCGGGCAGGAAGCCGTTCTGCCGGCGGAGCGGCATGAAGTGACACTCGCCGCCGGCGAACCAGGCGCCGGCGGAGTATACGGGATAGCCGGGATCGGGGACGAGCACGACGTCGCCCGGGTTCACGAAGGCCAGCGGCATGTGCGCGGTGCCTTCTTTCGAGCCGATCAAAGTCAGCACCTCGGTCTCGAGATCGAGGGCGACGCCGAAGCGCCGGCCGTACCAACGCGCGACCGCCTGCCGGAAGGCCGGCATCCCTTCGTACGAGGGATAGCGGTGGTGCTCCGGCTTCGCGGCCGCCGCCTGGAGCGCGTGGACGATATGCGGTGGGGTGGGAAGGTCTGGACCCCCGATTCCCAGGTCGATTACGTCCACGCCGCGCGCCCGGACGTCGCGCTTCTTCCGGTCGATCTCGGCGAACAGGTAGGGCGGGAGCCTGCGGAGCCGGTCGGCGATCGGGATCATGGGAGCGTCACCACGGTGTTCTTGAGGGGTCCGACCGTGCGGGTCTCGGCGTGGTGGCCCTTGAGGCCGATCGCGACGATCGTAGTCGGGCGGACCGGAGCCGGGACCCCCCCGCGCCCCAGCGCGAGCCGCCGCCGACCGCGCGTGAATGTGCCGGCCCGGGTGTCCGCGCCCTCGACCGGGTCGAGCGCGCCGTACCGGAGCGTACCGGCCGCCTTGAACCTCACGATTCGCATGGTCGCCTCTCTCGCCGGCCGCGGCCACGGGCCCGCCACACCCCTCGTGCGCGCCCGGCGTCACGCGTCCGCATCCTGCTAGGTGAGCCCGAGCACGTCTTGCATCGAGTAGAGTCCCGGGGCTCGATCGACGATGAACCGCGCGGCGCGGAGCGCGCCGCGCGCGAAGGTGTCGCGGCTCCCGGCGCGGTGCGTGAGCTCGAGCCGCTCGCCGGGCGCGCCGAAGGACACGGTGTGCTCGCCGACAACATCCCCGGAGCGCAGCGAGAGGATGCCGATCTCCTCCCGCGTCCGCGCGCCGGGCTGCCCGCGCCGGCCGTAGACGGCGACGCGGTCGAGGTCGCGTCCGAGCGCCTCCGCCACGATCTCGGCCATCCGGAGTGCCGTGCCGCTCGGCGCGTCCTGCTTCAGGCGATGGTGGGTCTCGGTGATCTCGACGTCGTACTCGCCGCCGAGCGCCTGAGCCATGATCCGCAATAACTTGAAGGCGAGGTTGACGCCCACCGACATGTTGGGCGACAGCAGGATGGCGGACCGCCCGGCGAGCTGGCCGATCTCCGCGCGTTGCTCCGCGCTGAAGCCGGTGGTGCCGATGACCGCGCGCCCGCCGACGGCCGCGAGGCTACGGAGGTGTTCCAGGCTCGCCTCGGGCACCGAGAACTCGATCAGGACCCGCCCGCTGGTGAGCGCCGCCTTGGCGTCGTCGCTCAGGGGCACGCCGAGGTGCCCCGCCCCGGCTAGCTCGCCGACGTCACGGCCCAGTGCCGGGTGCCCCGGCGACTCGAGGGCGGCCACGAGCCGGAGCTGGGGCTCCTCGCGGAGGCAAGCGACGACCCGGCTGCCCATTCGACCGGCGGCGCCGGCGACGACCACGTCCGCCATCGAGCGGGCGCTACTTCACCAGCCCGTACTGCTGGAGGACCGCGCGCAGGCGCTCGCGGTTGGCGTCGGCCAGACGGCACATCGGCAGCCGGAACTCAGGCGCGATCATCCCGGCCATCGCCATGGCCTCTTTGATGGGGATCGGATTGGTCTCGATGAACACGGCCCGCGCGAGCGGGTAGAGCTTCCAGTGGAGCTCACGCGCGCGCTTCCAGTCGCCGTCGAGCGCGGCGTGGGTCAGCTCGGCGGTCTCCTTGGGCACGATGTTGGCGATCACCGAGATGACGCCGCGCCCGCCGACCGCCATCACCGGCAGCGTCAGGTTGTCGTCGCCGGACAGGACCGCGAACTCGGGACCGCAGGTGAGGACCACCTGCGTCACCTGGTCGAGGGACCCCGACGCTTCCTTGACGCCGACGATGTTCTTGCAGTCGCGCGCGAGGCGGCCGAGGGTCTCGGTCTCCACGTTGACGGCGGTCCGGCCGACGATGTTGTAGACAAGGATCGGGATGTCCACGGCGTCGGCGACGGCCCGGAAGTGCCGGTAGAGGCCCTCCTGCGTCGGCCTGTTGTAGTACGGGTTTACCAGGAGCGCGCCGTTGGCGCCGGTGGCCTTCGCGTGTCGGGTCAGCTCGATCGCCTCCCGTGTGGAGTTGGAGCCGGTGCCCGCGATGACGGCGAGGCGGCCGCGGGCCGCCTCGACGACGATCCCGACGACTCGGCGGTGCTCCTCGTGGGACAGCGTCGGCGACTCGCCCGTCGTCCCGCACGGCACGACGCCGTCGGTGCCGTTGGCGACCTGGAACTCTACCAGCTCGCGGAGCTTTGCCTCGTCCACCAGCCCGTCCCTGAACGGCGTCACGAGCGCCACGATCGAGCCTTGGAACATCGACTTCATAGAACGCTCCCGGCGCGGAAACCCCGCCCTTCAGGGCGGGGAGCAGCGCCGATCTCTGTGGTAGACTCTCCCCAGTTGGAGTTGAGCACGCGCTCCGCGAGCGGCCCTGGCGATAACCAAGCCGTGGGCCCGCTCAGACAGCCGTCGAAACGACGGTGGTGCTGGACGGGGAGGCTACCGCGCAGCCAGGCGGGCCGACGAACCGTCAACCTGGAACCGCAAGGCCGGGCTCTCGGGCTCAAGCACGGGCTCCTTTCTCTTGAAAGCCCCGGACTTCAGTCCGGGCGATGTTTACGGCATGCTCTCCCCGGCCACGAGTTCTTCGTACGTCTCGCGGCGGCGGACGATGGTGTAGCCGCCGCCGCCGACAAGGACCTCGGCGGCGCGCGGGCGCGCGTTGTAGTTCGACGCCATCGCGAAGCCGTAGGCGCCGCTCGACATGACGGCGAGCAGCTCGGCCTCCTCGACCCTCGGCAGGTCGCGGTCCTTGGCGAGGAAGTCGCCCGACTCGCAGATCGGGCCGACGACGTCGACCCGCTCGCCCCGCCGTCCCCCGGCCGCCTCGAGCACGGGGCGGATCGCGTGGTACGCGCCGTAGAACGCCGGGCGGATCAGATCGTTCATGGCGGCATCGACGATCACGAATGTCTTGTCGGGACCCGCCTTGCGGTAGAGCACGCGCGTGAGGAGGACGCCGGCGCTGCCGACGATCGAGCGCCCTGGCTCGAGGAGGACCGTCACGTTGAGCCGCCGGAGCGCGGGCAGGAGCGCCGCGGCGTATTCGGCCGGAGTCGGCGGCGTCTCGTCCGCGTAGCGGATGCCCAGGCCGCCGCCGACGTCGAACAGGCCGACCTCGATCCCGCGCGGCCGGAGGCTCTCGACGAGCCGGACCATGCGGTCGACGGCGTCGGCGAACGGCGCCGCCTTTGTGAGCTGCGAGCCGATGTGCATCTGCACGCCCCGCACGGCGATGCCGGGCATCCGGGTCGCGTCCTCGTATACGCGCGCGGTGTCGGCGATCGGGATCCCGAACTTCGCGGTCTTCATCCCGGTCGCGACGTAGGGATGCGTCTGGGGATCCACGTCCGGGTTGACCCGGAGCGCCACCGGCGCGCGCACGCCCATGCCCTGGGCCGTCTCGTTGAGCGCGTGCAGCTCGCTCGGAGACTCGACGTTGAACAGCAGGATCTCGGCCTTCAGCGCCTCGCGCATCTCCTCGCGCGACTTCCCGACGCCGGCGAAGATGATCTTCTGGGGCGGCACTCCCGCGCGAAGGGCGCGGTACAGCTCGCCGCCCGACACGATGTCCGCACCGGCGCCGGCCCGCGCGAGCGTGGCCAGCACCCCGAGGTTCGCGTTGGCCTTCATCGCGTAGCAGACGAGATGGGGAACCGGCGCGAAGGCCCGATCGTAGGCCGCGAGGTTCTCGAGCAGTGCGGCCCGCGAATAAATGTAGGTGGGTGTGCCCACGGAGTCGGCGATCGCGCGCAGCGACACGCCCTCACAGTGGAGCTCTCCGTTCAGATAGTGGAAGGGTTCCATCTCCGCGTGACCCCGAGGCTTTTTGTTCGCTGACCGTAACATCCCCGTCACCTCAAGTCAAGGCGCGGGGCCGCTCCGGAGCCGCGTCGGCGCCGCTCACGGGATCGTGACGCTGACTTCGGCCGAGCGGGCGCTCTCGTTCGGGATCGTCGCCTTGTCGAAGGCGCTCACCGCGTAGCGATAGGTGCCGCGGGCGACGTCGCGGTCGACGAATACCGCGGTCGGAACGAGCGTCGTGCCGATGCGCGTGAGGGGGGCGTCCGGGCCGGCAGCGCGATAGATCACGTACCCGGCCACGTCAGGCTCCGGCCTGGGTTTCCAGGTCAGGCGCACGGCCTGAGCCGACGGGACCGCGACAAGGCCGGTCGGCGGCGGGGGCGGCGTCAGCTTCCGCGGGGTGGCGGCGACCGTGTCCGAGGGCGCGCTGCTGGCGACGCCGCCGGCCGTGGACCGCACGGCGCGCACCGCGTAGTAATAGGTGCGCTCGTTGCCGACAGCCGAGTCGGTATACCGCGTGTCCGCGATCGGTGCGGCCGTGATCGGCGCGAGCGCGGCGTCGGGGCTCGGCGCGCGGAGGACCTCGTACGTGATCGTGCCGTCGAGCGGCCGTCCGTCGGTGAGACGGGCGGGCGGCTCCCACGTGAGCCGCACCGCCGCCTCGCCGGGCTCGGCGGTGAGGCCGGTGGGGGGCTCGGGCGCGGTGATGTACACCAGGGAGAGCCGCGCCGACGGCGGGCTCGTGCGCCCGCTCCCGTCGGAGGCCGTCACCACGTAGGTGTAGCGCCGCCCCTCCGTGAGGTCCGCCCGGTCGACGACACGCACCTGGCGCCCCTCGACCACCGCGGGCTCGGGCTGCTCGAGCCGGATCACCGCCAGCCGCTCGTAGCCCACGACCTGGTCGCCGGCGAGCACCGCCGGCTTGGCCTCGCCCTGGCCCGCGTCTGATGTCCGGTAGACGCGGACGACCTCCACGTCACGCAGGCGGGAATGGTCGGCGCGATGGGTCGGGTTCTGCCAGGAGAGCACGATCTCACCAGCGCGGATCGTCACGCTGAGCGCGGTCGGCGGCAGCGGGAGCCTGCGCTCGGGCGCGACCGGCGGGCCCACGCGCCCGCAGGCCGTGACGAGAGCGAGGAGGGCGACGAGCGCGCGGGCCCGGGCCCCGCTCATTCGGCGGCGAGCCGCCGGGCGGAGACGAGGGCCTCCCGAACCGCGGCCGGCGCGGTGCCGCCGGTGACGGCGTGAGCGCGCAGCGAGGCCTCGAGGCTCACCGCGTCGAACGCGTCCTTCTCGAACAGCGCCGAAAATCGGCGCAGGTCGTCGAGCGCGAGCTCCTCGAGGCCCTTCCCGGCATCGAGCGCGTGGCGGACGATCTGCCCGACGATCTCGTGGGCCTGCCGGAAGGGCAGCCCCTTCCGCACGAGGTAGTCGGCCAGGTCGGTCGCCGTCGAGAAGCCCGCGGCGGCGGCCTCGCGCATGCGGCGCGTGTCGAAGGCGAGCGAGCGGAGGAGCGGCGGCAGGACGCCGACCATTGCCTCCAGCGTGTCGACGCTGTCGAAGAACGGCGCCTTGTCCTCCTGCATATCAGAGTTGTAGGCGAGCGGGAGGCCCTTCATCGTGGTCAGGAGGGCGACGAGGTTCCCGCAGAGGCGCCCGCTCTTGCCCCGGATCAGCTCGGCCGCGTCAGGATTCTTCTTCTGCGGCATGATCGAGGAGCCGGTGGCGAACGCGTCGGAGAACTCGACGAACCCGAACTCCGCCGTCGCCCACAGCGTCAGATCGGCGGCGAGCCGCGAGCCGTGCATCCCGATGACCGCCGCCGCCGCCAGGAACTCGATCAAGAAGTCGCGATCGCTCACGGCGTCGAGACTGTTCGTCGAGACCTCGCGGAAGCCGAGGTCGCGCGCGAGCGCCTCGCGATCGATCGGGAACGCCGTGCCCGCGAGCGCGCCGGACCCGAGAGGCAGCACGTCGGCGCGGGCCCGACAGGCCTCCAAGCGTTCGCGGTCCCGCGCCAACATGCAGACGTAGGCGAGGAGGTGGTGCGCGAGAAGAACCGGCTGAGCGCGCTGCAGGTGCGTGTAGCCCGGCATCGGCGCGTCGAGCATCTCGGCGGCGCGGTCGATCAGCGCCGACTGGACCTCGGCGAGGCCCCGGCGGATGCGTACGACCGCGTCCTTCAGGTACAGGCGCTCGTCGACCGCGATCTGGTCGTTGCGCGAGCGGCCGGTGTGGAGCTTGCCCGCGACGGCGCCGACCTTCTCCTGGAGCCGGCGCTCGATGTTCGTGTGGATGTCCTCGAGCTCCGGGCGGAAGGGGAAGGCTCCCGCCTCGAGCTCCTGCCGCACCTCACCGAGCCCGCGCAGGATCTCGGCGCACTCGGCCGCCGACAAGACGCCCGCCCGCCCGAGCGCGCGGGCCCAGGCCTCGCTCGCGATGAGGTCGTGCGGCCAGAGCCGGCGGTCGACGGCCAGCGATGCCGTGAAGCGCTCCGCGGTCGGATCGGGCGCCTGGCGGAAGCGCCCACCCCACGGTTTCACGACAAGAGCGCCGCGATGTCGGCCATGATCCGCCGCGTCACCTCCTCGCGAGTCGCCCGGTGGCCGGCCTGGCGCGCGGCTGCGAACGCGCGCGGGGCGCCGATGCGGACGCGCAGCGGATGGCGGCGCGGCACGTAGAGCCGCCGTCCGACCAGCGCCTGGTAGGTGCCCTGGATCCCGATCGGCACCACCGGCGCGCCCGAGCGCAGCGCGAGCAGCGCCACGCCGGGCTGGCCGCGCTCGAGCCGCCCGCAGACGCTGAACGGCCCCTCGGGAAAGATCCCGACGACGCCGCCGCGCTCGAGGATCCCGAGGGCGTGGCGGATCGCACCGGCGTCGGGGCGCGCGAGGTTCAGCGGGATGCTGCCGGCCCAGCGGTGGACCAGCGGGTGGAGCCGGGTCGCGTGATAGACGCGGGGCATGACGAGAAAGGAGATCCGGCGCGGGAGCGCCGCGCACAGGACGATCCCGTCGAGATAGTTGTGGTGGTTGGCCGCCACGATGTAGGGGCCGTCCGCGGGCAGCCGCTCGAGGCCAGGGACCTCGAGATCGAAGAGGGTCTCGAGCAGCCGGCGCGTCCCGGCGCGCAGCGGTCCGTACAAGGGGGGGAGCCGCTCGCCGTCCGGCGCGACCGCACGCTCAGCCGACGGCAGCGATGCGCCGAGCTTCGCCTCGCGAACGAGCTCCATCTCGGCAGAGGTTATAGCACGGTCACCGGGCGCGCGCGAGCCGGTAGCGGGCGACGGCGGCGTTGTGCTCCTCGATCGTCGACGAGAAGAAGTGTCGGCGGTCGTCCATCGAGACGAAGTAGAGGTACCTGACCGCCGCCGGGTGGAGCGCGGCTTCGACCGCGGCGAGCCCCGGGCTGGCGATCGGTCCCGGCGGCAGCCCCGGCCGCCGATAGGTGTTGTAGGGATCGTCGGCGAGGAGGTCCGCCCGGGTGAGCGCCTGCCGGTCTTTGCCCACCGCGTACTGGACGGTGGGGTCGGCCTGGAGCGGCATGTCGCGCCGGAGCCGGTTCCAGAACACCGCCGAGATCAGCGGCATCTCATCGCGAATCACCGCTTCCCGTTCCACGATCGACGCCAGCGTCAGGAGCCCGTTGAGGTCGAGGCCGCGTTCCCGCGCCTCGTCGAGCATGCGCCGCGTGATCTTCGTCCGCAGCCGGTGCACCATCCGCGCGAGAATCTCCTGGGGTGTGAGGCCGCGGACGAGCAAGTAGGTGTCCGGGAACAGGTAGCCCTCCAGGCTCGGCGCGTCGATCCCGAGGGTCCGAAGAAAGCCGCGGTCGTGAGCGAGCTGGATGATATCGGGCGCGGCCGCGAGCCGCTCGCGGTCGAGCGTGTGCGCGAGCTCGAGCACCGAGCCGCCCTCCCGCAGGAGCACCGCGTGCTGCATGACCTTGCCGCTCTCGATGAGCCGGAGGACCTGCAGGGTCGACGAGTTCTGGGGGATCTCGTACTCCCCGGCGCGCAGGTGGCGGGCGGTCCCACGCAGCGCGGCCAGGGCGGCCAGGGTGACCGGGCTCCGGATGACGCCGGCCTCCTCGAGGAGGTAGCCAATGGCGAGCACCCCCTCGTTGGCGGGGATGTCCACCCGGCGCGGCCCGCCGCGGAGGTCGGGCGTCGGCACCAGTGCCTGCCACGCCCCGAGCGCGGTGAAGCCGGCGACCGCCAGGAGCGGGATCAGCGTGTGACGATTGGCCCGCGTGGCCATCTCCCCTCTAGTGTATAATGACTCGCCGGGGCGGCTCGCCCCGCAATCCTTCACGGGGGGTCTTCATGCTGGAGCCTCAGCTGCCTGTCCGCCACGAGTGGCTCGTCCGCGAGCGCGACCATGCCAAGCTCGCGCTGGAGCCGTTCGAACCCGGGTTCGCTCTCGCCGCGGGCAACGCGTACCGCCGGGTCCTACTCTCCTCGATCCATGGGTCGGCGCCGACCTGGGTCAAGATCGAGAACGTCCTGCACGAGTTCTCGTACCTTCAGGGCGTGACCGAGGACACCCTCGACATTATGCTGAACCTCCGGAAAGTCGTGTTCTCGCTCCACCTGAACCGGCCGAAGATTCTCCGGCTCAAGGCGCAGGGGGTGGGGGCGGTCAGGGCCGGCGACTTCGAGCCCGACGCGGACGTGGAAATCCTCACTCCCGACCAGCCGCTGGCGACCCTCGATAAGGACGGTACCTTCGAGATGGAGGTCTGCGTGGAGCGCGGGCGTGGGTACGTGCCGGCCGAAAAACGCGAGCCCGAGGCGCTGCCCATCAATGCGTTGCTGCTCGACGCCAACTTCAGCCCGATCAAGCGGGTGAACTTCACCGTCGAGACGCTCCCCGGCAAGGACAAGGAGGAGCGCCTGCTCCTCGAGGTCTGGACGAACGGGAGCGTGAGCCCCGAGCTGGCGGTGGGGGAGGCGTCGCGGATCCTCGAGGACCACTTCAACCTCCTCGTGAGCGCTCCCGCGGCCCAGCCGACGGAGGAGGGCGAGGCCGAGCCGGGCGAGTTGTTGCCGCGCGCCGAGATCAACGAAAACCTGTTCCGCAACGTCGACGAACTCGAGCTGTCGGTGCGGGCGTCGAACTGCCTGAAGACGGCCAACATCCGGACGATCGCCGACCTGGTGCAGAAGACCGAGGCCGAGCTCCTGAAGACCAAGAACTTCGGCAAGAAGTCGCTGAACGAGATCAAGACGATCCTGGGCGAGATGGGGCTCAGTCTCGGTATGCGCCTGGATCCGCAGGAGCTCGAGAACCTCCGGGCCCAGCTCGAACGCTCGTTCGACGGCTGACGTCGAGCCTCACCGCTCTGCCGATCGCGTCAGGCCCAGGGTCGGCCTTGCCCGTTACTGCACGCTCGCCCGCGCCCGTCTCCCGATCCCGGCGCCGAGCGCGGTCAGGGCGTGGGGGCGGGCACCTCGGCCGTCGTCCCGCGCTCGATCGAGTAGATCTTGTCCGTGAGGAGCCTCACCCACTTGACCTCGGACTCGGCGACCAGGACCGAGAGGCCGGGCCGGTGCTCCTGGAACTCCCGCACCGCCCGGACCAGGCGCCGGGCCAGCGGGGGCGCGACGCCCTCGAACGGCTCGTCGAGGAGGAGAACCCGGCTCCCGTACATGAAGCTCCGGGCGAGCGCGACGAGCTTCTGCTGGCCGCCGCTCAGCAGCGCCGCCGGCCTCGCCGCGAGCTCTCTGAGCTCCGGCATCAGGGTGTAGACGCCGTCGAGCCGCGCCTCGGCGTCGGCCAGGCCCCCGGCCCAGGCCGGCACCAGGATGTTCTCGCGCGCGCTCAGCGCGCTGATCAATCGCCGGTCTTCGGGCACGTAGCCGATGCCGAGCCGGGCCCGGAGGTGGGGGGGGAGGCCTGACAGGTCCTCGCCCTCGAGCGCGAGCCGTCCCGACGCCGCCCGCGTGAGGCCCATGATGGCGCGCAAGGTCGTCGTCTTGCCGGCGCCGTTCCGCCCGATGAGACCGACGATCCGCCCCGGCTCGATCGTGAGCGTCACGCTCCGCAGGATCGTGATGCCGTGGAGCGTCACGGTCAGGCCCCCGACCTCGAGCATCCCGTCACTCCTCCCCGAGGATGTAGCGGCGGACGATCGGGTCGGCGAAGAGCGCGCCCGGGGGGTCGTCGGCGATGATCCTGCCTTCGCTGAACACGAGCACCCGCTCCGCGTAGCGTTGGACCACGTCCATGTCATGCTCGACGAACACCGAGGTGACGCCGCTCTCCCGGATCACCCCGATCAGGGTGTCCATCACACGGAACTTCTCGGCGGCGCTCACCCCGCTCGTCGGCTCGTCGAGGAGCAGCAACCGCGGGCCGAGCGCGAAGGACAGCGCGACGTCGAGGAGCTTCCGGCCGCCCTCGGGCAGCGTCCGCACGACCTGCCCGCTCTCGTCCCCGAACCCGAACTTCTCGAGGAGCCGGCGGGCTTCGGCGAGCCGGGCCCGCGTCCGGAGCGCCCGCCAGCAGTCGCCCTGACGGCCCGAGCGGATGACGAGCGCGACGAGCATGTTCTCGAGCACGGTCAGACTCGTGTAGAGCTGCGGGACCTGAAAGGAGCGGGCCACGCCGAGCCGAGTGACCTGCCGCGGGTGAAGGCCGGTGATCTCCTTGCCGAGGTAGTAGATCTGCCCGCGCGCCGGGCTGAGGTACCCCGTGACGAGGTTGAGGAAAGTCGTCTTCCCGGAGCCGTTCGGGCCCACGATGCCGACGATCTGCCCGCTGGAAATCCTGACGCTGAGATCGTCGGCGGCCTTGACGGCCCCGAAGGACTTCGCCAGGCCTACCGCCTCGAGGACGACGTCCACGGGCTCGAGACGGGGGCTCGCGGCGCGAGGAGACTCCAGAGGCCTCGCGGCAGGAAGAGGACGATGAGCAGCAGGATAGCGCCGAGGCTCATCTGCCAGGTGTAGGGCGACAGCGCGTAGGCGTAATTGCGCACGAGCTCGAACACGACCGAGCCCATCACCGGTGCGAAGACGCTCGCGTAGCCACCGAGCACGGTCACGAAGACGAAGTCGCCGGACTGCGTCCAGTAGGAGAACTCGGGCGCGATGTGGCCCACGCTGAAGGCGACCAAGCACCCGCCGAGACCACCGAGGACGCCAGAGAGCAGATAGGTCCGATAGATACCCTGCCGGACCGACGCGCCCATGTACTCGACCCGGATCTCGTTGTCGCGGATCGCGCTGGCGAGGTAGCCGAGCGGCGAGCCGAGCCATCGGCGGGTGAGGGCGAGGGCGAGGGCGAGGCAGACGAGGGTCAGATAGTAGTGGGCGCGCCCCGCGGCGGCGCCGGGCACAACGCCGAGGATGGTCGGGGGCGCGGTGACCATGCCGTCGGTGCCGCCGGTCAGCCAGTAGAGCCGCAGCAGGAGGGAGTAGAGGATCATCGAGAAGGCGAGCGTGAGCATCCCAAAGAAGATCCCGCGGTAGCGGGCGAGGAAGAGCCCGAGCAGCGCCGCCAGGGCGCCGCTGACCACGACGGCCCCGAAGATCAGCAGCACCGCCTCGCGGAGATGGAGCCACTTGGCGGCGAAGCCGACCGTGTAGGCGCCGGCGGCGAAGTACAGGCCGTGGCCGAAGGAGACGAGGTTGCTCCGGAGGAGCACGGCCACGCCCAGGACGACCAGGGCCTTCGCGAAGGCCACCGTCAAGAGGAAGCCGAGCCAGTCGGGCAGCAGGCGCGGGAGGATCGCGAGGGCGAGGAGCACCGCGAGCCAGGGGGCGGCCCCCGCGAGCGTGCGGCTCACCTGGGCTCCCCTCATATCCGGCGCACCTCGACGCCCCCGAAGAGACCTTCTGGGCGGACGAGCAGGATGACCGCCATGAGCGCGTAGACGACGAACAGGTCGAGCGCGGGGAAGAACTGGATCGCGGTCGCCCGCAGCAGGCCCACGAGCAGGGCGCCGATGGCGCCGCCGCTAATGTTGCCGAGCCCGCCGATGACGGTGACGGCGAAGGCGAGCACGATCACGTCCGCGGAGATACCCGGGGTGACGGACACCATGGGGGCGGTGAAGGCGCCGCCGAGGGCGGCGAGCATGGCGGCGCCGGTGAAGGCGACCGTGCAGATGCGTGGCACGTTCACCCCGAGCGCGGCGCTGATCTCGCGATCGTGGATCACGGAGGTGATCAGCTTGCCGAAGCGCGTCCGGTCGATGACGACCCACAGCGCGAGGCCGGCCACGATCGCGACCCCGGTCAGGAGGAACGAGTACACCGGGTAGGTGACCCCGGCCAGCGGGAGCTGGCCCAGGAGCGCGTAGGGCTCGGCGACGATGATCGGGCTCACCCCCCAGACGAGCTTCATCCCGTCTTCCAGGATCAGGAAGATCGCGAACGTGAGGAGGAGCGTGATCACCTCCTCCTGGTCGTAGACGCGGCGGAGGAAGCCCCGCTCGAGCAGGGGCCCCAGTGCCAGGCCCACCAGGAGGGCGGCGCCGACCAGGACGGGGTAGGCGAGGAAGGGGTTGGCACCGGAGTGGAGGACGAGCCCGGCCAGCGTGGCCCCCGTGTAGGCCCCGATGGCGTAGAGGCTCCCGTGGGCGATGTTGAGGATCCGGAGGACCCCGTAGGCGAAGGTCAGGCCGGCCGAGACCAGGAACAGCCACGACGCGAAGGCGATGCCGTCGAGGAGAATGAGGGTGAGCGTGTCCACGAGCGCGGGGCGCTACGGGCACTCCGCCCCCGGGAAGCCCTGCTCGATCCAGTCCACGACCTTGACGCCGTCGGGCGGGTTCACGCACTTCACCGGGAAGACCTTGATGCCCCCGAGGCCGGCGAAGCCGAGCTGCGGGTCGAACCGGGTCGTGCCGTACACGGCCTCCTCGACGGCTTGGTGGCCGTGGCCGATCGCCAGGCGGATGCGGCCGCTCGGGGTGTCGAACTCGGAGTACTCGAGCGCCTTGATGACGTCGTCGACGCCGGGCCAGCGGCCGCCGGCCTTGATGGCCTTCTCGTACGCCGCCTTGACGCCTTGGAGGGCCTGCACGACGTGGTAGCTGCCGTGCGGCATTGGGTACTTCTTGTACCGGGCCCGGTACCCGTCGATGAACTGCTGCTGCAGCGGATTTCGGGCGGGGTTGGGGATCGAAATCCAGTGCGGACCGCGGAAGCCGAGCGCGATGCCGTCGGCGGTGTCGTGTCCGAGCTCCTCGACGTTGGCGCCGTCGTTGTTGATCACGACCAGGGACTGCGCGAAGAGGCCGCGCGGCTTCGCCTGCTCGATGAAGGAGACGAAGTCACCGCCCCAGACGCTCGTGAAGATCACGTCGGGCTTGTCTGCCTGGAGCTTCGAGATCTCGCTCGCGAACTGGCCCTGCATGAGCTTCGGCCAGAGCGTGTCCACGACCGTCACGTCGGGCTTTAGCTTCCGGATCGCTTTCTCGAAGATGTCCCAGGAGTCGTGACCCCAGGCGTAGTCTGGGTTCAGGCCGGCGATGGTCTTGACGCCGGGCTTGACGGACAGGACATAGCGCGCCGCCCCGATGCCGTCGATCCCGGTGTGGGCCGCCGTCCGGAAGACGTACTTGTACTGGGCGTTCTCGAAGACCCGGTTCGTACCGCAGTCGAAGAGGATGGTCAGGGCCTTCAGCTCCTCGGCCACCGGCGGCACCGCCGTGCAGTTCGCGCTCGAGATGTAGCCGATGACGAGATCGACCTTTTGGTCGGTCACGAGGCGGCGGTAGTTGGTCACCACCTGGTCGGTGGGGCCGGCCTCGTCGACGACGACGGGCACGATCTTGACGCCGCCGATGCCGCCCTCGCGGTTCAGCTTCTCGATCCAGAACTCGGCGGCGGTCTTGGCCGGCAGCCCGAACGGCCCCGACGCCGCGCCCGAGAGGAACGTGACGATGCCGATCGTCACTTGCGGCGGAGCGCCGGCGGGCGCTGCGGCGGCGCGACCCGGCGGACTGGCGATAATAGCGAGCAGGACCGCACCCTGTACGAGCCAACGCGACAGCGACCGAGCTCTCATATGCCCTCTCCCTTCGCGTGTACGGGATCTCACGCGCCCCCCCGGGCCCGCCCCCCGGGCCCGCGGTCCCCGGCGAGGCGGCCGGGCCGCCTCGGGCCCCCGATTGTAGCCGATCTGATCGCGGCGCCCCGGGGCCTCGCGTCAGGGTACGAGGGCCGCGCGGGTAATCTTCGTCTCGCCGTGCACCCACTCCGACGCGCGGAAGGCGGCGTCGATCTCCTCGAGCGGAAACTTCCGCGAGACCAGCCGGTCGAAGGGGAAGCGCTCCCGATACCGCACGAGGAAATCGAGCGCCTGCGGGATCACCCAGGGGTCGTACATGACGACG
>QHRX01000219.1 GCA_003221455.1 Candidatus Rokuibacteriota bacterium | reverse complement strand
GGTCGAGCTGAGCCTGGCGCCGCTCGCCGACTTCTGGACGAAGGAGATGCCGCGGGCGCACCCCGTCAAGGCGGTGCTCGCTCGGTTGGTCGAGGAGGAGCTCCGCAAGGCGCCCGAGCTCCGCGAGCCAATCGAGGACCTCTCCGTGCTGGCCCGGCACCGGGAGCTGATCGACATGCTGATGGCCGTGGTCTTCGCGCCGGCCGAGCGCGAGCGGGCGTACGGGAGCGCGATGGTCCCCTTCCACCTCCGCAGCTTCTACGCGACGCCCGCCTTCGAGCGACTGCTCGTGGGCGAGGGCGGCTACCTGCGGGCCCGCTTCAACGTCGACCCGGCGACCGTGGCGGCGGTGCGCCTCCGCTACGCCTACACGGTCGTCCTGCGCCGCGTGTACGGCGTTGAGGTCGAGGTGGACCTCCCGATCGTCCTGACGGTGTCCTGCCCCGAGACCGGCCTCGACCGCCACTTCAAGGCGCTCTTCGACTCGCGCTTCGTGGACGCGGCGCCAGTGGGCGCGGTCCCGCCCCTCGTCGACCGCGAGGGCCTCCTCGCCCGGTTCGCGGACCCCCGGGCCCTCACGGCGCTCCTCCCGCCGGACCGCTTCGTGATCCGCGGCTTCACCGTGCTGCGGGCGGTCGAGGTGACCGACCAGGAGGTGCTCTCGTCGCTCAAGCGAGACCTGATCGACAAGGAGTCGATCATCTCGACCGCGCGGTTCCAGGGGCTGCAGGCGAAGCTCCGCACGCTGTTCCGGCGCCCGAAGCTCCGGCTCGGCCTCGCCGCCGTCGACGGCGACCAGGTCCTGATGCTCAACTCGGGCGCTCGCGTGGAGAACGCCTGCATCTTCGCCGACTCGAAGCACCACACGGTGGCGGAGTTCGCCGGCTCGATCTTCGACCGCGCGGCCCGGGCCGGAAACCCGCTCCTCGTCGAAGACCTCGCCACGGATCCCGCGCGGACCCCGGTGGAGGACGAGATCCTCCGCTCGGGCGTCCGGAACATCGTCGTGGCCCCGCTCCACTACCAGGACGAGCTGATCGGCATGCTCGACCTCGGCTCCCCCGACCCCGGCGACCTCGGCGCCCTCGACCTGCCGAAACTCGAAGAGGTCCTCCCGCTCTTCTCGATGGCGGTCAACCGCAGCTTGGAGGAGCTCGAGGCGCGCATCCAGGCCTTCATCAAGGAAAAGTGCACGGCGATTCATCCCTCGGTCGAGTGGCGATTCCGCCGGGCGGTGCTCGAGGGCATCGAGCGCCAGCGGATGGGGGCGGCGACGGCGCTCGAGATGGAGCCGATCGTCTTCGAGGACGTCTATCCGCTCTACGGGCTCTCGGACTTCCGGGGCTCCTCGACGCAGCGCGCGCTCGCGGTCCAGGCCGACCTCCTGACCCAGCTCGGCCTCGCCCGCGACGTCCTGCGGACGGCCCACCGCGCCCGGCCCCTGCCCGCCCTCGACGAGCTCGCCTACCGCACCGAGAAGTACCTCGCCGAGGTCGAGACGAGCGTCCGCTCCGGCGACGAGATGGCGGTGATCGCGTTCCTGCGCAAGGACGTCGAGCCCCTGTTCGACCACCTGCAGGCCTTCGGCGCGGACGTGCCGGCCGCCGTCGAGGCCTATCGGACGGCCCTCGAGCCGCGTCTCGGCACGGTCTACCACCGGCGCAAGGCCTTCGAGGAGAGCATCACGCTCCTCAACGAGGCGATCTCCTCCTACCTCGACCTCGAGGAGCAGGCGGCCCAGGCGATGTTCCCCCACTACTTCGAGAAGCAGAAGACCGACGGGGTCGACTACAGCATCTACGTGGGCTCCTCGCTGATCGAGGATGGCCGCTTCGACCCGCTCTACCTGAAGAACCTCCGCCTCTGGCAGCTCATGGTCGCCTGCGGGATCGCGATCCGCGCCGATCGCCTCAAGGGCCGCCTGGCGGTGCCGCTGGAGACGACGAACCTGATCCTCGTGCAGCATCTGCCGCTGGCGATCCGGTTCCGGCCCGACGAGAAGCGCTTCGACGTGGACGGGGCCTACAACATCCGCTACGAGATCATCAAGAAGCGGATCGACAAGGCGGTGGTCCGCGGGACGAGCGAGCGGCTGACCCAGCCCGGCAAGATCGCGATCGTCTACACGCAACTGAAGGAGGCGACGGAGTACCGCGGCTACATCGAGTACCTCCGGCACCGGCGCTATCTCGGACCGGAGGTCGAGGACCTGGAGCTCGAGGAGCTCCAGGGCGTGCAGGGCCTCCGCGCGCTCCGGGTGGCGATCGAGCTCGACGGCCCGCGGCTCGACGCGGTCGTGCCGCTCGGAGACGTCGAGCGCGCGGTCAGGCTCCTGCCGGGAGGCCCGAGCCTCGGCTGATGGGCGCCCCCGCCCTACTCGAGGCCGTCGAGATCGAGACCGGCCCCGCCCCGGAGGCCGCCGTCATCTGGCTGCACGGTCTCGGCGCCGACGGCAACGACTTCGCGCCGATCGTCCCCGAGCTCGAGCTGCCGGCGGGGCTCGCCGTCCGCTTCGTCTTGCCCCACGCGCCGCCGCGGCCGGTCACCGTCAACGGCGGTGCCGTGATGCGAGCCTGGTACGACGTCCTCGACCGTGACGGCCTCCGGGGCGAGGACGAGGCGGGGGTGCGGGCCTCGCAAGCCCAGGTGGAGGCGCTGATCGAGCACGAGACGGCGCGCGGCATCCCCGCCCGGCGGATCGTCCTCGCCGGGTTCTCGCAGGGCGGCGCCATCGCGCTCCAGACGGGGCTCCGCCATCCCGCGCGCCTCGCGGGGGTCATCGGGCTCTCGTGCTACCTGCCGCTCGCCCGGACCCTCGCGGCGGAGGCCGCGCCCGCCAACCGCGCCGGGCCGATCTTCCTCGCCCACGGCGTCGACGATCCGGTGATCCCGCTCGCCCGCGCCCGCCAGGCCCGCGATCGACTGCTCGCGGCGGGCTACCAGGTCACGTGGCGCGAGTACCGCATGCCGCACACGGTGTGCGCCGAGGAGCTCCGGGACATCGCGGCGTGGCTGTCCGACGTCCTCGGCGCCCGGGACGACCGGCGATGAGGGCGGGCACGGTCGGCGAGCTCAAGGCACAGGGCTACCGGCCGAAGTCGGTCAAGCAGGAGATGCGCGATAACCTGATCGCGCGCCTCCGCGGGGCCGAGCCGCTCTTCGCGGGCATCGTCGGCTACGACGAGAGCGTGGTCCCCCAGATCGAGAACGCGGTCCTGAGCGGGCAGGACATCGTCTTTCTCGGCGAGCGCGGGCAGGCCAAAACGCGGATGGCGCGCCTCCTGGTGGGCCTGCTCGACGACGCGGTCCCCGCCCTCGCCGGCTGCGAGATCAACGACGATCCGTTCGCGCCGATCTGCGGGGCGTGCCGGGCGCGCCTCGACGGCGAGGGCGACCGCGCCCCCGTCCTGTGGATCCCCCGCGACCGCCGCTACGGCGAGAAGCTCGCCACCCCCGACATCACGATCGCGGACCTGATCGGCGAGGTCGACCCGATCAAGGTCGCCGAGGGGCGGTACCTCGGCGACGAGCTCACCATCCACTACGGCCTCCTGCCGCGGACCAACCGCGGCATCTTCGCGATCAACGAGCTGCCCGACCTGGCCGAGCGGATCCAGGTGGGCCTCCTCAACATCATGGAGGAGCGTGACGTCCAGATCCGCGGCTACAAGGTCCGCCTGCCGCTCGACGTCTACGTGGTCGCCAGCGCCAACCCGGAGGACTACACCAACCGCGGCCGCATCATCACCCCCCTCAAGGACCGCTTCGGTTCGCAGATCCGCACCCACTACCCGAGGCGCCTCGACGACGAGATCGCGATCATGGAGGCCGAGCGCACCGGCTTCCCCGCCGACGGGTTCCAGACCTGCACCCCCGGCTACATGAAGCTGCTCGTCGCCGAGCTGACCCACCTCGCGCGGCGGTCGCCCGAGATCAGCCAGCGCTCGGGCGTCTCCGTGCGCGTCACCATCTGCAACTGGGAGAACCTCCTGTCGAGCGCGCTCCGCCGGGCCATCCGGCTCGGCGAGCGGGAGGTGGCGCCGCGGGTCTCCGACCTCCCCGCCATCGCGGCGTCGACCACCGGGAAGATCGAGCTCGAGACGCTGGGCGACCAAAGCGAGGACAAGGTGCTCGGCAAGCTCGTGCAGCGCGCGGTGCTGAACGTGTTCAACAAGAACTTCGCCGCCGGGGAGCTCGACGAGGTCGTCGCGGCGTTCCAGGGCGGGCTCGTCATCACCGTCTCCGACACGATGCCGTCGAGCGAGTACGTCCGCCAGATCGGCCAGCTCCCCCCGCTCCAGGCGGCCGTCGCCCGGCTCGGCGCGACCGAGCCGGCCTCGACCGCGGCCGCGCTCGAGTTCGTGCTGGAGGGACTCCACCTCTCCCGCAAGCTCAACAAGGACGTCCAGGCCGGCCGCCATCGGTACCGGGGCTGAGCGCGTGCTGATCCGCTACTCGCGCTGGGACGGCACGCAGCGGCTCACCGAGCCGGACGCCGACGACCTGCTGGCGGCGATGGCCGACGACCTCCTGGCGGACGGCGACCTCGCGAGCGCGCTGCGGCGCCTGCTGCAGCAGGGCGCCCGGGATCCGCGCGGACACGGCCTGCCCGGACTCCAGGAGCTGCTCCGGCAGCTCCGGCAGCGCCGCCAGCAAGCGCTCGACCGCTACGACCTCGGCTCCGCGCTGGAGGACATCGAGCGGAAGCTCGCCGAGGTCGTCCAGACCGAGCGCCAGGGCATCGAGCGTCGGCTCGCCGGCCTGGCGGCGGCGGCGGGGAGGCTCGAGGCCCTCGACCGGCTCCCCCCGGACCCGGCCGGGCGGCTCCGCGAGCTCCAGCGCTACGACTTCGTCGAGCCGGAGGCGCGCCGCCTCTTCGAGGAGTTACTCCGGTCGCTCCGCCAGCAGATGCTCCAGCCGCTCCTGGCCGGCATGCGGCAGGCGCTCGAGGCAATGACCCCCGCAGATCGCCAGCGGTTGCGGGAGATGCTGCAGGAGCTGAACCGGATGCTCCGGGAGCGCGCGGCGGGGGGGGAGCCCGACTTCCAGGCCTTCCGGGCCCGGTGGGGCGACCAGTTCCCCGGCGTCGAGAGCCTCGACCAGCTCATCGCCCACCTCGCTCGCCAGGTCGCGCAGATGGAGTCGCTCCTCGCGAGCATGTCGCCGGCGCAGCGCGGCCAGCTCGAGACGATGATGCAGTCCCTCCTTCTCCAGGACGAGCGGCTCGACGCCCTGCTCCGCCAGCTTGCCGCCGAGCTCGCGGCGGTGGCGCCCCTCGACGAGCGGCGCCGCCGCTACGAGTTCCGCGGCGACGACCGGCTCTCGCTGGACGAGGCGATGAAGCTCATGGAGACCCTCGGGCAGATGGACGAGCTCGAGCGTCAGCTTCGCCGCGTCCAGACGCCCGAGGACCTCGCCCGGATCGACCCGAAGGCGGTCGAGCAGGCGCTCGGCGCCGAGGCCGCGCAGGATCTCGAGCGGCTCCGCGAGCTCACGCGGAAGCTCGAGGAGGCGGGCTACCTCGAGCGCGGCGGCGACCGGCTCGAGCTGACCGCCCGCGCCATCCGGCGGATCGCCGACAAGGCGCTCGCGGACGTCTTCGCCCACCTCAAGCGCGACCGCGTCGGCCGGCACGCCGCCAACGACCGCGGCGGCGGCGGCGACCGGGCGGACGAGAGCAAGCGCTACGAGTTCGGCGACCCGTTCCTGCTGGACCTGAAGGAGACGCTGATGAACGCGGTCGAACGGGGCGGGCCGGGCACGCCCGTGCGGCTCGCCCCGGGCGACTTCGAGGTCTTCCGCACCGAGCTCTCGACGCGAGCGGCCACCGTCGTCATGCTCGACATGAGCCGCTCGATGATCAACAACGGCCTCTTCCTGCCCGCCAAGAAGGTCGCGCTCGCCCTCCACGCGCTCATCCGCGGGCAGTTCCCGCGCGACAGCCTCGCCATCGTCGGCTTCTCGCTCTACGCGCGCGAGTTCGAGCCGGAGCAGCTCCCGCGCCTGGCCTGGAGCGACTGGAACGTCGGGACCAACATGCACGCGGGCTTCCTGCTCGCGCGCCAGCTCCTCGGGCGCCAGAAGTGCGCGAACAAGCAAGTCATCCTGATCACGGACGGCGAGCCGACCGCCCACCTGGAGGGCGGCCAGGCGGAGTTCTTCTACCCGCCCACCCGGCGGACGATCCAGGAAACGCTCAAGGAAGTGCAGCGCTGCACGCGCGAGGGGATCACGATCAACGCGTTCATGCTGGAGCAGAGCCCGAGCCTGACGGCGTTTGTGGCGGAGGTGGCCCGCATCAACCGTGGCCGCGCCTTTTTCGCGACCCCAGAGCGCCTCGGCGAGTACGTGCTGGTCGACTACGTCCGCGCCCGGCGCCGCCGGGTCTCGTAGCCGGCGGCGCCCGCTCTGCGGCCCGCGGGCGGGCGGTCAGGGGCCCAGGCGGAGCCCGGAACGAAGCTCGAACAGCTCCTGGGCCAGCAGCGAGCCTTTCGCGATCCGCGCCATCGCGCCGCAGCACCGGCAGTGCACGAACGCCGGCTCCTGGCCGACGAACGTGCTGCGGCACTTCGGGCAGCGGTCGGACGCCGCCACGAGGAAGTGCTTCGAGGCCCTCGCCAGGGCCCGCTCCGGAGACAGCCGCAGGATTCGGATCATCCTGAGGCTATTGTACTCGAGCCCGCCGGGGCGCGGGCGTGCGGGGGTGCTCCGGGGCCGGCTGTCGGCGCCGACAGCCAGCCCGGACGCACGGGGCTCCGCCCGAGCTACTTGCCGACCGCGAAGACCCAGAGGACACCACCCTGCGGGATCGGTACGTCCTTCGCGTAGTTCTTGGCCTGGTAGCCGGCCGCGATGAGCGCACCCTGCATGCGCTCGGCGTCCACTCCCCAGCCGGACTGCACCGCGACGTACTGGACCCCGTCGACCATGTACGACATCGGCACCGCGGTGACGCCGGAGTTCGTCCGGAACTCCCAGAGCATCTGCCCGTTCTTCGCGTCGAACGCCCGGAAGTAGCGGTCGTTGGTGCCGCCCTGGAAGACCAGCCCTCCGCCCGTGGTCAGCACCGGACCGAAACTATGGCTCACGAAGTCCTGCGCCCAGACCCGCTCCATCTTGTTCGGGTCCCAGGCCTGGAGCCTGCCGATCGTCTTTGAACCCGGATAGACACTCAGCCCGATGTCCTTGACCTCCACCCCGAGATAGAGCTGGCCGGGCTTGGTCGGCTCCTCCTGCTTGGACTTCAGGCTGCCGCAGTGGTTGTCGTTCGACGGGATGTAGACGAGCTTCGTCCTCGGGTTGTAGGCGGCCGGCGGCCAGTCCTTTCCCCCCCAGAGCGACGGGCAGAAGTCGACGAGCCTGCCCCGGACCGGCTTGTGCTCGGCGTCGTACGACGGCCGGCCGGTCGCCGAGTCGACGCTCGCGAACGCATTCTGCCGGACGTAGGCCTTCGCGTCGACGAACGAGATCTTGTCCGGGCCGCGCTCGAGCACCCACAGGTACCCGTTGCGCCCCGGATGGACCAGCCCCTTGATCGGCCGCCCGTTGCGCTGCACATCGATCAGCATCGGCGGCGTGACCTCGTCCCAGTCCCACGAGTCGTTCCAGTGGTACTGGTGGTAGGCCTTCAGCGCGCCAGAGTCGGGATCGAGCGCGATCACGGAGCTGGTGTAGAGGTTGTCGCCGTTGTGGAAGTCGCCCGCCCACGGCCCCGCGTTGCCGACGCCCCAGAACGCGAGGTTGAGCTGCGGGTCGTACGTGCCCTGGATCCAGACCGACCCGCCGCCGTTCTTCCAGTCGTCGCCCTGCCAGGTGTCCGAGCCCGGCTCCCCCGGCGCCGGGACCGTGTAGGTGCGCCAGAGGGTGTCGCCGGTCCGCGCGTCGAAGGCCTGGACGAAGCCCCGGATGGCCAGCTCGCCGCCGGACGTCCCCACCATGACCTTGCCCCGGACGATCAGCGGCGCCAAGGTGCAGTAGTACCCCTTGTGGTAGTCCTCGACGACCTTGTCCCAGACGACCCGGCCCGTCTTGGCGTCGAGGGCGACCAGGTGGGCATCGACCGTGGCGAGGTAGACCTTGTCCTCGTAGAGCCCGACGCCCCGGTTCGTCGGGTGGAGCTGCAGAAGGTCGTCGGGCAAGTCTTTCTTGTAGTACCAGAGGACGTCGCCGTTCTTCGCGTCCAGCGCGAGGACCTGGTTCTGCGGCGTCGAGACGAACATGACGCCGTTGTTGACCATCGGCGGCGACTCATGGCCCTCGGCGACGCCGGTGCCCAAGGTCCAGACCGGCGTCAGCTTCCGCGCGTTCTGCGTGGTGATCTGGTCGAGGGGGCTGTATCCCCAGCCGGCGTAGTTGCCCCGGTACATGAGCCAGTTCTGGGGCTCGGGGTTCAGGAGCCGCGCGTCGGTCACCGGGCTATAGTTCCGGATCTGCGCCGCCGCCACGGCCGGCGCCAACCAGAGCACCCCCACCAGCAGGGCCGCGGCGGCCCCGCGGAGACTTGCGCCAGACGTCCGGTGGTCTCTCATGCTCATCCTCCCTGTCTCAGTGCGTTTGCCCGCCCACGGGACCCGAGAAGCCGCCGGCCACCGTCAGGACCCCGTCCACCAGCTTCAGGGGAAGCGTGGCGAGGCGCCGGGGCGCCGGCCCCGCGACGACCCGACCGTTGTCGCGCGGGTTGTATTTGGAATCGTGACACGGACACCAGACGGTCTTCGTCGCGTCATCCCAGGCCATCGCCTCGCACCCCTGATGCGTGCAGATGGCGGAGTACGCCACGATCCCATCGGCGGCGCGGGCCTGGGTCTCCTCGCCGAGGGTACCGGGATCGAGGTGGACCACCAGGACCTTGTTGAGGCGGGAGCCGTCCCTGACGAGTCTCGTCGCCGGTGCCATCGGAAAGGCCATCACCCGCGGACCGCCGACCGGGAGATCGGCGGACGCGATCACTTGCCCCGCTCGCTCGCCGTCCGCGAAGACGAGCCGATCGCCGTCCTGCGGGCGCTCGTCCTTCGGATCGACGGCCGCGACGCCGGCCGGACGGACGAAGTGCAGCCCGAGCGCGATGCCGAGACAGACCTTCAACGCCGCCCGACGCTCGAGCGTCCGCGCGAAGCAGGCACACCGCCCGGAAACGTTGTCCATCGCCCCGTCTTCGACCCGACTGGCGGGTAAGATTCGACGCTAGGACAGACCTGGCGGGTTGTCAATGGACGGAAAACGACACCCGGGGCGGCTCGGGCCGGCGTTCCGCAGAGACCGCGCGGGGCCGAGCCTCCAAGGGGGCGCTCGCGTGTCAGGGGTGTGGAAGGCCGGCGCGGGCACGGTCGGTCGGGCCCTCTCTTCCACCCGGCGCGGGGTTCCCTGAGCCGCGCGCGTCGGCGGGAGTCTGCCGGCGCCGGGATCGGGTCGTCGGTCGTGTGCGCGCGGCCCGGCGGCGGGCCGTCACGCCGGTCGGCGGCCGGCATCCTGCCGAGCGGCGTCGGCGAGGCGCGACCGCTAGGCGACGCTCCCCTCGAGCCCGAGCTCCGCCAGCTTGGCGTCGGTCGGATGGCCGGTCTCAGGGTCCCAACCCGCCATCTGGTAGTAGGTGCGGCGCGCGGCGAGAAACTCCCCGGGATCGATCCGCTGGCCCCGGAGCGGGCCGTTGCCGATCCCCTCGTGCATCCGCCCCGGCAGGACGTCGTCGGCCGGTGTGAAGCCCTCGCGGCAGTTGAAGACCCGCGCGAGCGTGTTGTTCCGCTCGCCGACCTTCATCAGCTCGTAGAGGCTCATGTTCCAGCCCGTCACCGCGTTGATGTAGGCGACGAACGGTTCCATCTCGAGCCCGTTGAGGGGCGCGCCGACGAAGTCGCACATGCCGACCGAGTTGTAGCTTGACCAGACCTTCTGCGTCTCGAAGAAGGCGCGGACCTTCTTCGCGTCGAGCGCGAGCGGGTCGAGGGGCTCGATGAGGCCGAGCGGCCCCATCGGGTGCCCCTGCGGATGGAAGCCGGCGTAGAGCGGATCGTGGGGCGCCTCCATGTGGTCGGCCCCGGTCGGCGAGATCGCGTAGGCAAGCGACAGCCCCTTCTTGCCGCGCGGGTCGTGCATCGGCAGTTCCTGTCCCTTGACGTGCAGCGCGAAGTGCTCGGCGCCGCGCCCGAGCCGGGCCGCCGCGCGTCGGACGCCCTCGCCGAGCAGCTCGCCCAGGCCCTCGCGGCGGCCGATCAGGTGGACCATCCGCTCGAGGGCGTCGGCATTGCCCCACGCGAGCTCGATCCCGCCGGTGTCCTGCGTCGTGAGGATGCCGTGCTCGAAGCACTCCATCGCGAACGCGATCACGGCGCCCGTCGAGATCGAGTCGAGGACGTACTGCGCGTAGAGCTGGTTCACGCGCGCGAGCGCCTTGAGGTCGCCGACGCCGCAGAGCGAACCCGACGCCGCCAGGGTCTCGTACTCGGGTCCGCCGTACTTGGGCGTCACTCCGTCCTCGGGCACCTCGACCTCGCGCTTGCACGCGACCGCGCAGGCGTAGCAGGTGCCGCGGTTGACGAGGATCGTCTCCGCCATCTTCTGGCCGCTGATCGCGCGGGCGTGCTCGAAGGAGCCGTCGCGGAAGTTGCGCGTCGGCAGGATGCCGGTCGCCTCGAGCGCCAGGAGGCCGCTCGCCGAGCCGAGCTGGTGGAAGCGGTCCTTGGCCCGGTCGTAGTGCTCGCGGAACCAGACGAGCGCGCGCTTGGCGGCCTCCTTGTCCACCGCGACCGGAGGCTTCGAGCCGCGCACGACGACCGCCTTGAGGCGCTTCGCCCCCATCACGGCGCCGAGCCCGCCGCGCCCGTGGAAGTGCTTGAGCTGGTTGACGATCGCCGCGAAGCGCACGCCTCGCTCGCCGGCGATGCCGGTCTGGAGGACGCGGATCCGCTTGTCGCCGAGCTCCTGCTCGAGCCCGTCTTGGACCTCGCCCGAGAGCTTGCCCCAGTAGGGCCGCGCGTCCCGGATCTCGACCTGGCCGTCCTTGAGCCAGAGGTAGGCGGGCGACTCCGCCCGGCCGCGGACGACGACACCCTCCCAGCCCGCCGCGCGCAGCTCGGGCCCCCACCAGCCGCCGGCCTCGGACTCGCCGTACCCGCCGGTCAGCGGCGACTTCGCCGCGGCCGTATAGCGGTTGGTGCCGGAGAGCGAGAGGCCGTTGATGACGCTCGTCATGAGGACGAGCACGTTGTCGGGGCCGAGCGGATCGACACCGGGCGGCATGTCGCGCAACAGGACGTGGGCGGCGAGCGCGCCGCCGCCGAGGTACTTGCGCATCACGGCTTCGGGAATCTCCTCGATCCGCGTCTGCCGGGTCGAGAGGTCCACGTGCAGGAGCTTCGCGCTCGTGCCGGCCATCGTCTCCTCCTGGGTCAGCGGATCGCCGCGGGGTCCCGACGGCGGGATGCCCCATACTAATGCGGCGGCCGGCCCTCGGTCAGGATTTTTTCGCGCCGAGGGCGCGCCACACGCGCTCGGGGCGGAGCGGCATGTCGAGGTGCCGCACGCCGAACGGCCGCAGCGCGTCGACGACCGCGTTCACGATCGCGGGCGTCGAGCCGATCGTCGCCGCTTCGCCGATGCCCTTGGCCCCCATCTGGTTGAAGGGCGTCGGCGTGACGGTCTGGTCGGTGACGAACGACGGCAGGTCGTCGGCGTGCGGAACCGCGTAGTCCATGAGCGTGCCGGTCACGAGCTGGCCGTCCTCGCCGAAGATCAGCTCCTCGAAGAGCGCCTGCGCGATCCCTTGGGCGAGGCCGCCGTGCACCTGCCCCGCCACCAGCAAGGGGCTGATCCGCACTCCGCAGTCGTCGACGGAGACGAAGTCGCGGAGCCGGACGCGGCCCGTGTCGCGGTCGATCTCGACCACGGCGACGTGGGCGCCGAAGGGGTAGACGAGCTGGGGCGGCCTGAAGAAGTCGCTCGCCTCGAGCCCCGCCTCCACGCCCGGCGGGAGGTCGTCGGTATAGGCCCGCGCCGCGATCTTCTCGAACGTCAGCGCCTTCGCGGGTGCGCCCTTGACCTGGTAGCGGCCGTCGGCGAACACGACGTCGTCGGGCGCCGCCTCGAGGATGTGCGCCGCGATCCGGCGCGCCTTGGCCTGCACCTTGACGGCCGCCTGGAGGATCGCCGAGCCGCCCACGGCCAGGCTCCGGCTCCCCCCGGTGCCGTTGCCCATCGGCGTCGTCGCCGTGTCGCCGTGGCGGACGACGATCTTGTCGAACGCGACGCCGAGGTGATCGGCGATGATCTGGGCGAAGGTGGTTTCGTGCCCCTGGCCGTGGGACGAGGTGCCGGTGAACGCCGTCACCGTGCCGCCCGGCTCCGCCCGCACGATCGCGCTCTCGTACGGCCCGAAGCCGCACATCTCCACGTAGCACGCCATGCCGATGCCGAGGAGCGAGCGATCGCCGCGGGCGCGACGCTCGGTCTGCTCGGCCCGGAGCGCCGCGTAGCGCGAGACCTCGAGCGCCTTTGTCAGCGCCCTCTCGTACTCGCCGCTGTCGTATTTCTGTCCGGTCGGCGTCTTGTAGGGAAAGGCGCTCGGCGGGATGAAGTTCCGCCGCCGGATCTCCTCGGGCGCCTTGCCAAGCTCGAGGGCGACGACGTCGATCAGGCGCTCCAGATAGTACGCGGCCTCCGGCCGCCCCGCGCCGCGGTAGGCGGCGACCGACGTCGTGTTGGTGAAGACGCAGGTGGACTGGAGGTCGACGCTCGGGATCCGGTAGACGCCGACCCCCATCATCAGGGTCAGATCCGGGATGAAGGTGAAGACCGGGTAGGCACCGATGTTGGCCGTGACCCGCATGCGGAGCGCCGTGATGGTGCCGTCATCGTCGACGGCGGCCTCGAGGTCAGTGACCTGCGCGCGCCCGTGCGTGGTCGCCAGCATGTGCTCCACCCGCGTCTCGATCCAGCGGAGCGGGATGCGGTAGAGGTGCGCCAGCGCGGCCAGCGTCGCGTCCTCGGCGTAGATGCCGAACTTCACCCCGAAGCCGCCGCCGACCTCGGGGGCGATGACGCGGATCATGTTCTGGGGGAGGCCCAGGACCTTCGCCAGATCGGTGCGCAGGTTGTGGGGCGCCTGGTGGGTCGCCCACACGACGAGGCCGCCCGTGGCGGGGTCGGGAGCGGCCACGACCGCGCGCGTCTCGAGGGGGACGCCGCAGAGCCGTTGGCTGATCATCCGCTGCTTCACGACGCGCTTCGCCCGCTTGAAGGCGGCGTCGGGGTCGCCCGCCTTGATCTGGTTCTGGTGTTCGACGTTGCGGGGCGCGTCGTCGAAGAGCTGGGGAGCGCCGTCGGCCATCGCCGCGAAGACGTCGGTCACCGCCGGCAGCGGTTCCCAGTCGACGCGCACGTCCGCGGCCGCGTCCGCGGCGAGCACCTCCGAGGTCGCGATGACGGCCGCCACGGCCTCGCCGACGTGGCGGACGCGGCCCACCGAGAGCGGGTAGTGCATGCGCCCGGGCTGGTCCGGCCCCCCGCCTCCGCCCTCGCCGCCGCCGGCGAGGGGGATGCGGGCGCAGTGCGCCCGGATGTCGGCGCCGGTGACCACCCGGAAGACCCCCGGACGCCGGAGCGCCGCGGAGGCGTCGATGCCCCGGATCCGCGCGTGGGCGTGCGGGCTCCGCACAAACGCCACGTGGTGCATGCCCGGCAGCCTGACGTCGGTCACGTAGGTCGAGCTGCCCGTGACGAGCCGCGGGTCTTCCTTGCGCTTGACCTCCGCCCCCATGAGCCTCGGAGTCGCCATACGATCCTCTCAGTCGGTGGCGGGATGCCGGCCCGCCACGCCTCGGAGTCCGCTTCAGGGTCCCGAGTCTATCCGATTCCGGCGCCATCCCGCGAGCCCGAGTACCGCGGGTCGCAGCGTGCCGCGGGGAGGGCGTCGCACGAGGCGGGGGATCGAGGTGCGCGCCGGAGACGGGCCGGTCCGCCGGCATCGGCTTCGGGACGGTCGACCACGGTCGCACCCCGCCGCCTTTCCACCGCGCGCGGCGCGCGCCGCCGGCGGCGGCGGCGACCGACCCGGCGACGGGAAGTCCGCCCCCGTGCTGTTTCGCCCCCGCGCTGACGCGACTGATCGTGCAGGGGGGCGACCTGCGCACGCTCGGCCGCGACCGCGGCTCCGCGGAGTGATAGGATCGAGGCCATGACGCAGGCGGCCGTCCCCAAGGCCCCGAACTTCATCCGCCAGCTGGTGGCCGAGGACACCCGGACCGGCCGCTTCGGCCACAGGGTCGTGACGCGGTTTCCCCCGGAGCCCAACGGCTACCTCCACATCGGCCACGCCAAGGCCATCTGCCTGGACTTCGGCATCGCCCAGGAATTCGGCGGCCGCTGTCACCTCCGGTTCGACGACACGAACCCGACGAAGGAGAGCCAGGAGTACGTCGACTCGATCAAGGGCGACGTCCGCTGGCTCGGCTTCGACTGGGGCGAGCACCTCTACTACGCCTCCGACTACTTCGAGCAGCTCTACACGTGGGCGGTCCAGCTCATCAACGGCGGCCAGGCGTACGTGGACGATCTCACGCCCGAGCAGCTGCGCGAGTACCGCGGGACCCTGACGGAGCCAGGCCGCGAGAGCCCGTGCCGGACCCGTTCGATCGAGGAGAACCTGGACCTCTTCGGCCGCATGCGCGCGGGCGAGTTCGACGAGGGGACGCGGACCCTGCGCGCCAAGATCGACATGGCCTCGGGCAACCTGAACCTGCGCGACCCCGTCATGTACCGGATCCGGAAGGCCACGCACCACCGGACGGGCGACACGTGGTGCATCTATCCGACGTACGACTGGGCCCACGGCCAGTCGGACTCGATCGAGGGGGTCACGCACTCGCTCTGCACGCTCGAGTACGAGGACCACCGCCCGCTCTACGACTGGTTTCTCGACCAGCTCGGCATCCATCACCCGCAGCAGATCGAGTTCGCGCGCCTGAGCCTGAGCCATACGGTCATGAGCAAGCGCAAGCTGCTCGAGCTCGTCGAGGGCGGCCTCGTCTCCGGCTGGGACGACCCCCGCATGCCGACCTTGGCGGGCCTGCGGCGTCGCGGCTACACGCCAGAGGCGATCCGCGATTTCGCCGAGCGGATCGGCGTCGCCAAGGCCGACAACCTCGTCGACATCGCGCACCTCGAGCACTGCCTCCGCGAGGACCTGAACCGGCGAACCCCGCGGGTGATGGCCGTGCTCCGGCCGCTCAAGCTCGTCATCGAGAACTACCGCGAGGGCCAGGTGGAGGAGGTCGAGGCCGTCAACAACCCCGAGGATCCCGCGATGGGGACCCGGCGGGTCCCGTTCTCGCGCGTGCTTTGGATCGAGCAGGATGACTTCCGCGAGACCCCGCCGCCGAAGTACTTCCGCCTCTCGCCGGACGCCGAGGTGCGCCTGCGCTACGCCTACATCGTCAAGTGCACCGGCGTCGTGAAGGACCCCCGCACCGGTGAGGTCACCGAGGTGCGCTGCTCCTACGACCCCACGAGCCGAGGCGGCGACGCCCAGGGCCGCAAGGTCAAGGGCACGATCCACTGGGTTTCCGCGCCCCACGCCCTCGAGGCCGAGGTGCGCCTCTACGACCACCTCTTCTCGGTCCCCAAGCCCGACGAGGCCGAGGACTGGACGTCGGTGCTGAATCCGCACTCGCTCACCGTGCTGACGGGCTGCCGCCTGGAGCCGTCCCTGAAGGCCGCCACCCCCGGCAGCCGCTACCAGTTCGAGCGCCAGGGCTACTTCAGCGTCGACTCCGTGGACTCCTCCCCGTCGCGCCTGGTCTTCAGCAGGGCGGTCGGCCTCCGGGACACCTGGGCGAAGATCGAGAAGGGGGGCCGCTAGGCGGCGCCCCTCCCCGCCCACACGCGGTCATCACCCCGAACGTCGCGACCCCAAGGTCGTCGCGCCCCGCCGGACGTCGTGCGGGAATGCCGACGCGCGCGCTCCCCGTCGACAGGGCGTGAGGAGGAGGCGAGCATGCCGAAGCTTGTGATCGGCGAAGCCGACATCTACTACGAGGAGGCGGGGCAGGGGCCGCCGCTCCTGCTGGTGCCGGGGCTCTCCGGGCTCGGCGCCTTCTGGACGCACCAGGTGGCGGAGGTCAAGCAGGACTTCCGGGTCATCACCCATGACCACCGGGGCGCGGGTCAGAGCACTCACTCACGGATCCGCTACTCGGTCGAGCAGATGGCGGACGACGTCCTCCGGCTGATGGACCGGCTGGGGATCGCCGCCGCCCATCTCGTCGGCCACTCGACCGGCGGGGCGATCGGCCAGGTCATCGCCCAGGACCATCCCGGGCGGCTGCAGAGCCTCGTCCTCTCCGCCACCTGGGCGGGCCGCGACCCGTTCTTCCGCCGTCTCTTCGAGAGTCGCAAAGAGATCCTCCTGAAGCTTGGGGTCGAGGCGTACCTGCGCGCGTCGGTGCTGTTCCTGGCGCCGCCGTCGTGGGTGAGCGCCAACGACGCCGCCATCGCGGAGGCGCACCACGGGGTGGCGGGGGCGGCGGCGCCCGTGGAAGTGATGGCGAGCCGGATCGACGCCATCATGGCCTTTGACCGGCGGGCCCGCTTGGGCGAGATCCGCACGCCGACCCTGGTGATCGTCGCCCAGGACGATATGGTGACGCCGCGCTTCTATTCGGACGAGCTCGCCGAGCGCGTCCCTGGCGCGAAGCTGGTGGTGCTCGACGGCGGCGGGCACTTCGCGCCGCAGATCACGTCCGGGCCCTACAACGCCGCCGTCGGCGCGTTCCTGCGGGGCCAGCTCGGGCGGTAGAGGCCCCCGCGTGATCGAAGCGGTGGTCTTCGACCTGGGCGGCGTCGTGATGGAGTCGCCGCTGCGCGCGATCGCCCGCTACGAACGCGACTCTGGGCTGGCGGCGGGGGCGATCTCGCGCGTCGTCGCCGCCGCCGGGGACGGGGGCGCGTGGGCGCGGCTCGAACGGGGCGAGCTCACGGCGGAGTCGTTCCGTGCCCCCTTCGAGGCCGAGTGTCGCACGTCGGGGATCGAGGTGGACGCCGCCCGCATGATGGCCTGCATCAACGAGGCGACGCTGCCCCGGCCGCGGATGCTCGCGGCCATCCGACGGATCCGCGCGGGCGGCCTCCGGGTGGGCGCGTGTACTAACAACTGGGTGGGTGCGGACGGCTGTCCGACCGACGGGCTCCAGGAGCATTTCGATGTCTTCGTCGAATCGGCGGCGGTCGGCCTGCGCAAACCCGACCCGCGCATCTACGAGCTCACCTGCCGGCGGCTCGGCGTCGCGCCCCCGCGCGTCGCCTTCCTCGACGACATCGGCCAGAACCTCAAGGCGGCGCGGGCACTCGGGATGGCGACGATCAAGGTCGAGGACCCGGACCACGCTCTCCGCGAGCTCGCGGCGCTGCTTGGGATGGACTTGATCGCCGAACAGGCGTAACACTGAGGAGCGGGAGGAGCCACCGATGGCGATCTGGTCACGGACGAAGCTGGCGATGCCGACGCGGGACACGGCGCTGCCCGGCCGCCCGCAGCGCATGCAGGTGCCCGCGGCGCATCACGTGGTGGGCACGCCGCTCGCGCCGCCCTTCCCGGACGGGCTCGAGCGAGCGCTGTTCGGCCTCGGCTGCTTCTGGGGCGCCGAGCGCAAGTTCTGGACGACGCCCGGAGTCTACTCGACCGCCGTCGGCTACGCGGGCGGCGTCACGCCGAACCCGACGTACGAGGAGGTCTGCGGCGGCCGTACCGGTCACGCCGAGGTGGTGCTGGCCGTGTTCGACCCGACGGCCGCCGCCTACGAGACGCTCCTCCGGGTCTTCTGGGAAAGTCACGACCCGACCCAGGGGATGCGCCAGGGCAACGACGTCGGCACCCAGTACCGCTCGCTGATCGGCGTCTACTCGCCCGGGCAGCGGCGCCTGGCCGAGGCGTCGCGGGACGCCTACCAGCGCGCGCTCGCGGCGGCGGGGCTCGACCGCATCACGACGGAGATCGTCGACGCCCCCGAGTTCTACTACGCGGAAGCCTATCACCAGCAGTATCTCGCGAAGAACCCCGGCGGCTACTGCGGGCTCGGCGGCACCGGCGTCGCCTGCCCCACGGGCCTTGGCGAGGTCGCCGCTCGCCGGTAGCGGACGGCGGGTCTCCCCCCGGGCGCCTCAGGCGGCCCGGGCCACCGCGCGGAGGTCCTCGACGAGCATCTGGTAGAGGCGCTCCTGCGCCGCCGCGTCCTCGCCCCTGAGGACCGCGGACGGGTGGAGG